>CAWUJX010000021.1:0-31733 GCA_963922635.1 uncultured Hyphomicrobiales bacterium
TCCGCGAAGGTGGCCGCACCGTCGGCGCCGGCATCGTCGCATCAATCATCGAGTAACAATTAATACCGAGGTGAGGGGCCGGTTAAAGGTCTCTCATCTTTGGCTTTTAGGGAAACTGATTTATGAACGGCCAAAATATCCGCATTCGCTTGAAAGCGTTTGACCACCGCATTCTCGATACGTCCACCAAGGAGATTGTCTCCACGGCAAAGCGTACTGGTGCACAGGTCAAGGGTCCGGTACCGCTTCCGACACGCATTGAGCGTTTTACCGTGAACCGTTCGCCTCACGTGAACAAAAAAAGCCGCGAGCAGTTCGAAATGCGCACGCATAAGCGGTTGCTCGATATCGTTGATCCAACGCCACAAACCGTAGATGCGCTTATGAAGCTCGATCTTTCGGCCGGTGTGGACGTCGAAATTAAATTGTAATTGGCTTTTGGGCTAGGTGACCTTGGTCACTATTAAGCCCGTAAGCAAACGAAGTGTAACCGGGAACTCTGGGTCAGCGAAAAGCACCTACTTCCCATAAAGGAACGAAACGATGCGTTCAGGTTTGATTGCACAGAAGCTGGGAATGACCCGCGTCTATAACGACGCCGGTGAGCAGGTCCCTGTAACTGTCTTGAAGGTGGATAACCTTCAGGTGGTTGCCCAGCGTACTGAAGAAAAGAACGGATACACCGCCGTCCAGCTCGGTGCTGGTATGGCCAAGGTGAAAAATACGACTAAGCCAATGCGCGGCCACTTTGCGGTTGCGAAGGTCGAGCCAAAGCGCAAGCTGGCTGAATTCCGCGTCTCTGCCGAGAACATGCTCGATGTGGGTGTGGAGCTGTCTGCGGAGCATTTCATTGCGGGCCAGAAGGTTGACGTAACCGGCACATCGATCGGTAAAGGTTTTGCCGGTGCCATGAAGCGTCACAACTTTGGCGGTCTACGTGCTTCTCACGGTGTTTCAATTTCTCACCGTTCGCATGGTTCAACCGGTCAATGTCAGGATCCAGGTAAGGTTTTCAAGGGTAAGAAAATGGCTGGTCACATGGGTTCAACCCGGGTCACCACGCAGAACCTGGAAGTTATCCGCACCGACGCTGAGCGTGGCTTGTTGCTCATTAAAGGCGCTGTACCGGGTTCAAAAGGGTCATGGATTACCGTCAAGGACTCTGTGAAGAAAGCAGTCCACGCGGATGCGCCGTTCCCGGCTGGTATCAAAGCGGGCGCAGCTGCTGCAGCGGAAACTCCAGTGGCTGAGGCTCCGACCGAAGCAGGCGAGGGAGCAGAGTAATGGATATCAATGTAACAACCCTCGACGGTAAAGCGTCCGGTAAAGTGTCTGTGTCAGACGCGGTATTTGGTCTTGAGCCTCGCGATGACATCTTGCACCGCATGGTTCGCTATCAGCTCGCCAAGCGTCGCGCCGGTACTCATGATGTGAAAAACCGTTCTGAGATCAGTGCAACAACCAAAAAGATGTACAAGCAGAAGGGTACGGGTTCGGCCCGTCACTCCACACGGAAGGCTCCGCAGTTCCGTGGCGGTGGTCGCGCGTTCGGCCCGACACCACGTGACCATGCGTTTGATCTTCCAAAGAAGGTTCGCGCATTGGCTCTGAAGCATGCACTCTCTGCAAAACAAGCGTCTGAAAACATTGTTGTGGTAGACGATCTTGCTGTGAAGGAAGCTAAGACAAGCGCGTTGCGCGGTCAGCTTGCAAAGCTTGGTTTGGAAAATGCTCTTTTCATTGGCGGTGCCGAGTTGGACGAGAACTTCTCCATGGCTGCACGCAATGTGCCCCATGTGGATGTGCTTCCGGTTCAAGGCATCAACGTTTACGACATTCTGCGCCGCGAAAAGCTTGTGCTTTCAAAGTCAGCAGTAGAAGCACTTGAGGAGCGGTTCAAATGACGGATGTACGCCATTATGATGTGATCGTATCACCGGTCATTACTGAAAAATCCACGTTTGCTGCCGAGCAAAACCAAGTCATGTTCAATGTGGCTGGCAATGCGACCAAGCCCCAGATCAAGGGCGCGGTTGAGGCTTTGTTCAATGTCAAAGTGAAAGCGGTCAATACCCTCGTTCGCAAGGGCAAGGTCAAGCGCTTCCGCAGCATTATGGGCAAACAGAATGATGTTAAAAAGGCCATTGTGACACTTGCCGAAGGCGAGTCCATCGATGTGACCACAGGGCTTTAAGGATCAGGACTATGGCACTTAAGAAGTTTAACCCACGGACCCCCGGCCAGCGCCAGCTGGTGATTGTGGACCGCTCAGACTTGTGGAAGGGCAAGCCAGTCAAGACTTTGACTCAGGGCCTCACAAAATCTGGTGGTCGTAACAATGCGGGCCGTATGACTGCACGCCATATCGGCGGTGGTCACAAGCGCAGCTACCGCATGATCGATTTCAAGCGGACAAAGCGTGACATGCAGGCGACTGTGGAGCGTATCGAATACGATCCTAACCGCACCGCTTTTATCGCATTGATAAAGTATGATGACGGTGAACTGTCATACATTATTGCGCCTCAGCGTTTGGCCATTGGTGATAAGGTGATCTCAGCGGAAACCGCGGACGTAAAGCCCGGTAACTGCATGCCTATGCGTTCAATTCCGGTTGGCACCATCATCCACAATGTGGAGATGAAGCCAGGCAAGGGCGCTCAGATTGCCCGCTCCGCCGGTTCTTACGTGCAACTTGTGGGTCGTGATGGACCTTACGCAATCCTGCGTTTGAACTCTGGCGAACAGCGTTTGATCCACGGAGATTGTATTGCAACAATCGGTGCCGTTTCGAACCCTGATAATTCAAACACCAACAAGGGTAAGGCTGGTCGCAGCCGTTGGTTAGGCCGTCGCCCGCATGTGCGCGGTGTTGCGATGAACCCGGTCGATCACCCGCACGGTGGTGGTGAGGGTCGTACCTCCGGTGGTCGTCATCCGGTGACACCTTGGGGCAAGCCTACAAAAGGCAAGCGCACCCGCAATAAAAACAAAGCATCTGAAAAACTCATCATGCGCTCACGTCATCAGCGCAAGAAACGATAGGGAAGTTAGCTCGTGGCTCGTTCAGTTTGGAAAGGACCTTTTGTTGATGGCTATCTGTTAAAGAAAGCCGAAAAGGTTCGTGAAAGTGGAAGAAGTGAAGTGATCAAGACTTGGAGCAGACGTTCAACGATCCTGCCTCAGTTCGTTGGCCTCACTTTTGGTGTCTATAACGGTCAGAAGCATGTGCCTGTTTCTGTTTCCGAAGACATGGTTGGCCACAAGTTTGGTGAGTTTTCACCGTCCCGTACCTATTACGGTCATGGCGCGGACAAGAAAGCGAAAAGGAAGTAATCATGGGCAAGCCAAAACACGAGCGCGTCCTTAAAGACAACGAAGCGAAGGCGGTCACCCGCACCATTCGCACGAGCCCTCAAAAGCTCAACGATGTCTGCATGCTGATCCGCGGTAAGAAAGTTCAAAAAGCTCTCGCTGACCTCGAGTTTAACCAGCGCCGTATTTCCGGAACGGTTTTGAAGACGTTGCAGTCAGCAATTGCAAACGCTGAAAACAACCATGACCTTGATGTGGATAGCTTGATTGTGGCGGAAGCCCATGTGGGTAAGTCAATCACTATGAAGCGGTTCCGAGTTCGTGGTCGGGGTAGATCAAGTCGTATTTTGAAACCGTTTTCCCACCTCACGATTGTTGTTCGTGAAGTTGAAGAGGAGGCCGCATAATGGGTCAGAAAATTAATCCAATCGGCTTTCGTCTGGGTATCAACCGTACTTGGGATTCCCGTTGGTTCTCAACCACTGGTGAATACGGAAACCTTCTGCATGAAGACCTGAAGATCCGTGAATACCTGGAAAAAGAATTGTCGGCCGCATCGATCTCGAAGATTGTCATCGAACGTCCACACAAGAAGTGTCGCGTGACAATTCACTCAGCGCGTCCTGGTATCATCATCGGCAAGAAAGGTGCAGACATTGAAAAGCTGCGCCGCAAACTTGGCGAAATGACAGACTCCGAAGTACACATCAATATCAATGAGGTGCGCAAGCCGGAAATTGATGCGACGATCGTGGCACAGGGCATTGCCCAGCAGTTGGAACGCCGGGTGGCTTTCCGTCGTGCCATGAAGCGCGCGGTTCAATCTGCCATGCGTCTTGGCGCTTTGGGTATTCGGATTAACTGTGCCGGTCGTTTGGGTGGTGCTGAGATTGCGCGGATGGAATGGTACCGAGAAGGTCGCGTGCCGCTACACACACTGCGTGCCGATATCGATTATGGCGTGGCGTCTGCATCGACTGCTTACGGCATTTGCGGCATCAAGGTTTGGATCTTCAAGGGTGAGATTTTCGAACACGACCCATACGCGTCTGAGCGCCGTGGAAATGAAGCTCAGGAACAAGGTGGCGGTAGCAATAATCGTCGTCAAAATTCCTGATTGGTTAAGAATAAACGGGATTAAGAACAATGTTGCAGCCTAAGCGTACGAAATTTCGTAAGCAGCACAAAGGCCGGATCACAGGGAACGCCAAAGGCGGAACCCTTCTGACCTTCGGTGCGTATGGCATTAAAGCCATGGAACCTGAGCGGATCACTTCACGTCAGATCGAGGCGGCTCGCCGCGCGATTACCCGTCACATGAAACGGGCAGGCCGGGTCTGGATCCGGATTTTCCCTGACCTTCCGGTCACATCGAAGCCGACAGAGGTACGGATGGGTAAAGGTAAAGGCTCAGTGGATTATTGGGCATGCCGTGTGAAGCCTGGCCGTATCATGTTTGAGATCGACGGTGTTTCAGAGGAAGTGGCCCGTGAAGCCCTCCGCCTCGGTGGTCGCAAGCTTCCAATCAAAACACGCTTTGTTCAGCGTATCGCTGAATAAAAGAGAGGATTGACCGATGAAGTCCGATGATTTGAGACAAAAAACACCTGACGAGCTTGTTGATGAGCTCGTGAGCTTGAAGAAAGAGCAGTTTAACCTGCGCTTTCAGCGTGCAACCGGGCAGCTGGAGAACACAGCGCGTATGCGCCAGGTTCGCCGCGACATTGCTCGCATTCAAACAATTGCTGCTGAAAAGCAGTCTGCAGAAGCCAAGGCATAACTGCCTGAACGTAGGAAAGATTGAGACATGCCAAAACGCGTTTTGCAGGGCACTGTTGTAAGCGACAAGAACGACAAGACCGTTGTTGTCAAAGTTGAGCGCCGGTTCATCCACCCGCTCTTCAAGAAAACAGTTCGCCGCTCAAAGAATTACAAAGCCCATGATGAGGCGAATGTGAAAAAGGTTGGAGATCAGGTCTTCATTGAAGAATGCCGTCCGATCTCGAAAGACAAGCGTTGGACCGTTATTGAAGGTCAAGCGTAATTAACATTGGCAGGCGCTGACAGGGTTTCCTGTTCGGTACAAGAAAAAAGAAGGTAGCCAGTCATGATTCAGATGCAAACAAATCTCGATGTTGCCGATAATTCCGGCGCACGTCGTGTTATGTGCATCAAGGTGTTGGGCGGTTCCAAGCGGAAATACGCCTCAGTTGGTGACATAATCGTGGTTTCTGTGAAAGAGGCCATCCCCCGCGGACGCGTGAAAAAAGGCCAGGTCATGAAGGCCGTTGTCGTGCGGACCGCTAAAGACATCAAACGTGCAGACGGTTCAGTGATCCGTTTCGACGGCAACGCTGCTGTGCTCGTGAACAATAACAAGGAGCCTGTTGGCACCCGGATTTTTGGCCCGGTACCAAGAGAACTTCGCACAAAGCGCCATATGAAGATCATCTCATTGGCACCCGAAGTGCTTTAGGAGTAACGGACATGCAAAAGCTTAGAAAAGGCGACAACGTTGTTGTTCTGACTGGCAAGGACAAGGGCCGTACCGGCGAGGTTCTTCAGGTCAAGCCCAAAGAGGGCAAGGCGCTCGTTCAGGGCATCAACATGGTGAAGCGTCATCAGCGTCAGTCTCAAACCACTGAGGCGGGCATTGTGAACCGTGAAGCGTTGATCCAACTGTCAAACCTCGCATTGGTTGACCCGAAAGATGGCAAGCCGACACGCGTTGGTTTCAAAATTAATGACGACGGAACAAAAGTACGCGTCGCAAAGCGTTCTGGAGAAGTTATCGATGGCTGAAGCAATTTACGTACCGCGCCTGCGTCAGCTTTATGACGACGCAATCCGGGGGAAAATGGTCGAGAAATTCGGCTATGCGAACCCGATGGAAGTCCCGAAGATCGACAAGGTCGTGTTGAACATGGGTGTTGGCGAATCCACACAGGATTCCAAAAAGGCACAAGTGGCAGCTGATGATCTCACGCTGATCGCCGGGCAAAAGGCTCAAGTGACCCGTGCGCGCAAATCTGTTGCGACCTTTAAGGTTCGCGAAGACATGCCATTGGGTGCCAAGGTGACCCTTCGTGGCCCTCGCATGTACGACTTTATTGACCGTCTGGTCACTATCGCACTTCCTCGCGTACGTGACTTCAGAGGGCTCAACCCAAAAAGCTTTGATGGACGTGGCAACTTCGCCATGGGCATCAAGGAACACATCGTGTTTCCAGAAATCAACTACGACAAAGTAGATCAGATCTGGGGCATGGACGTCATTGTTTGTACGACTGCTAAAACGGATGATGAAGCTCGGGCATTGTTGACCGAATTCAACTTCCCGTTCCCGCAGTAACGGCAAACGTGGATCGAAAGGAACTGTATTAAATGGCTAAAGTTAGCGCATTTACCAAGAACAAACGCCGTGAGAAGCTTGTGGCCAAGCATGCCAACAAGCGCGCCGAGTTGAAGGCAATCACGAAGAACCGGAGCTTGCCAATCGAAGAGCGTTTCAAGGCTCAGCTTAAGCTGAATGAAATGCCTCGCAACGGCGCAAAAATCCGCGTTCGCAACCGGTGTGAAGTGTCGGGTCGCCCGCGCGGTTATTATCGTAAATTGAAAATGTCCCGCATCGCGCTTCGTGAGTTGGGCAATTTCGGCCAGGTTCCTGGTCTCGTGAAATCAAGCTGGTAAGGGAGACGCACCAT
Organism: uncultured Hyphomicrobiales bacterium; assembly: GCA_963922635.1. Lineage (GTDB taxonomy): Bacteria > Pseudomonadota > Alphaproteobacteria > Rhizobiales > Rhizobiaceae > JAALLB01. The sequence continues at coordinate 7,020 of CAWUJX010000021.1, forward strand.
GTCAGGTATTACTGATCCACTCGGCGATATGTTGACCCGCATCCGCAACGGCTTGATGCGCAACAAATCAAAAGTTTCCAGCCCTGCTTCAAAACTGCGTGCTAATGTGTGTGAAGTTTTGAAATCCGAAGGCTATATTCGTGACTACGCCACAGTCGATTATGACAACGGCAAGTCGGAAATCGAAATCGAACTGAAGTATTTCGATGGCGCACCAGTGATCCGGGAAATTTCTCGTGTGTCACGTCCGGGCCTTCGGGTGTATTCATCAGTTAAGTCAATTCCGCATGTATCAAACGGTCTTGGCATCAACATTCTTTCAACGCCAAAAGGCGTCATGGCCGATCATCAGGCTCGTGAAGAGAACGTTGGTGGCGAAATCCTTTGTCGCGTATTTTAACGGAAGCGGGGTAAATTAGATGTCTCGTATAGGTAAAAAGCCAGTTGGCATTCCTGACGGAGTTACCGCGACCGTTGACGGTCAAACGGTTACTGCCAAGGGTCCCAAGGGTGAACTTCAGTTCGTCGTGAACAAGGAAGTTCTGGTAAAAATGGAAGACGGTGTGATCACGGTTGATCCGCGTGACCAGTCGAAAGATGCTCGTTCCAAGTGGGGCATGTCCCGCACAATGGTTCAGAACATCCTCGACGGCGTGAAAGGCGGCTTTGAGAAAAAGCTTGAAATTAACGGCGTTGGTTATCGTGCCGCCATGCAGGGCAACGATGTGCAGCTTTCCTTGGGTTTTTCCCATGAGGTTGTTTACAAAGTACCTGAAGGTGTAAGCGTCGCGTGCCCTAAACCAACAGAGATCGTTGTGTCCGGCATCGACAAACAAAAAGTGGGCCAGGTCGCAGCGGAAATTCGCAGCTACCGTCCGCCGGAGCCATACAAGGGTAAAGGCGTGAAATACGCCGATGAAACAATCTTCCGCAAGGAAGGGAAGAAGAAGTAAGATGGGTAAAGCTATATCATCTGCTGAGCGCCGCGTTAATCGCGTCCGCCGTCAGCTCAAAAAGGTTGCAAACGGTCGCCCACGTTTGAGCGTGTACCGTTCTTCACAAAACATCTATGCGCAGGTAATCGACGACACCAAGGGCCACACGCTCGCGTCTGCTTCTTCACTGGATAAGGATTTCAGCGGCAAGAAGGGCAGTGACGTGGATGCGGCTGCTGCGGTTGGCAAAATGGTTGCCGAACGTGCTTCTAAAGCGGGCGTCAAAGAAGTCGTCTTTGATCGTGGTGGATATCTCTACCATGGCCGCGTAAAAGCATTGGCTGAAGCTGCTCGTGAGGGCGGTCTGCAGTTCTAAATAATCGAGTGCTACCGGAAAAGAACAAGGAATTAGGATAATGGCACAGAAAGATAACAACAATCGCGGTAGAGACCGTGAAGAGCGCGACAGCGAATTTGTCGATAAGCTTGTTCACATCAACCGCGTAGCAAAGGTGGTCAAGGGTGGCCGCCGTTTCGGTTTCGCAGCTCTCGTGGTTGTGGGTGACCAAAAGGGCCGTGTGGGCTTTGGCCACGGTAAAGCCCGTGAGGTGCCTGAGGCAATCCGTAAGGCAACCGAATCCGCAAAACGCGACATGATCTTCGTGCCATTGCGCTCCGGTCGTACGTTGCACCACGACATTAAAGGCCGTCATGGTGCTGGTAAGGTTCTTCTCCGTGCAGCGCCTCCGGGTACTGGTATCATTGCTGGTGGTCCAATGCGTGCGGTGTTTGAAACACTCGGCATTCAAGATATTGTTGCGAAGTCGCAAGGTTCGTCAAATGCATACAACATGGTTCGCGCCACATTCGATGCGCTGAAAAACCAGATGCACCCGAAGGACATTGCGGCCCAGCGTGGTCTTAAATACTCAACGCTTCAGGATCGCCGCCGCGATCTGATCGGCGCTGACGACTAAGAGGTAAGACAATGGCTGATAAAAAGACAATCACCATTCAACAGACCGGCAGCCCGCTTCGTCGTCCAAGCGACCAGCGCGCAACTTTGATCGGTTTAGGTTTGAATAAAATGAACCGTCGCTCCACGCTCGAAGATACACCTGCTGTGCGTGGCATGATCCGCAAGGTCAGCCACATGGTACGTATCGTCGAAGAGAGCGCATGAGTGGCGAAGGATCAGACAGATGAAACTCAACGAAATCTCAGATAATGCAGGCGCATCCAAATCGCGCCGTCGCGTGGGTCGCGGCATTGGCTCAAGCAAGGGCAAAACCGGTGGCCGCGGCGTAAAGGGGCAGAAGTCCCGCTCAGGCGTCGCCATCAAGGGCTTCGAAGGCGGACAAATGCCTATTTACCGTCGCTTGCCGAAGCGTGGCTTCTCAAACGCAATGTTCACGAAGAACTATCAGACGGTATCTCTTGAGCGTCTGCAGACAGCAATCGACGCGAAGAAAATTGATGCAAAAGACACAATTACAGCAGAAATGCTGGTCACCGCAGGCGTCATTCGCCGTGCTGGCGACGGTGTTCGCATCCTTTCAGACGGCGAAATCAAGGCAAAATTGACCTGCGAAGTCGCTGGCGCATCAAAGGCTGCAATCGAAAAGATTGAAAAAGCCGGTGGTAGCGTGACAGTATTGGCAGTCGCCAAGCCAGAGGCTTCTTCGAAAGAAGACGCTTGACATAATTTATATATAAGTTTCGGCCTCGTAATGTGAGGCCGAAACTCCTATCTTGCAACGACTGTTGCAACCGGGAGACCCATATGGCATCCGCCGCTGAACAACTTGCCGCCAATCTAAGCTTTTCGACGTTTTCCAAGGCAGAGGAGCTTAAAAAGCGCATCTGGTTCGCCCTTGGTGCTTTGATTGTTTATCGTCTCGGCACTTATATCCCGCTGCCCGGCATTAATTTCGATGCATATGCACAAGCATTTGAAGGCCAAGCACAGGGTGCTGTTGGTCTTCTCAACGTTTTTAACGGCGGCGCGGTGGAGCGGCTTGCGATTTTCGCGCTCGGCATCATGCCCTATATCTCCGCATCGATCATCATGCAGTTGATGACTTCGGTCGTTCCGTCGCTGGAAGCCCTCAAAAAAGAAGGCGAGCAGGGGCGTAAGCAGATTAACCAATATACTCGTTACGGCACCGTGATTCTGGGAACATTGCAGGCTTACGGAATTGCCATTGGACTGGAGTCGAGCCAGGGCATTGTGGAAGATCCAGGCTGGTTCTTCCGCATGTCGACCGTGCTGACGCTCGTGGGCGGCACCATGTTCCTGATGTGGCTGGGCGAACAGATCACAGCGCGCGGGATCGGCAATGGTATCTCACTGATCATTTTCGCGGGTATTGTGGCTGCCATGCCATCTGCAATTGCGCAGCTTCTTGAGCAAGGTCGCCAGGGCATCATCTCAACACCAACCATGATCCTTGTTCTGGTTGTGGCAATTGCCCTTGTGTTCCTGATCGTGTTTGTGGAGCGTGCCATGCGGAAACTGCTCATCCAATATCCGAAACGCCAGGTCGGCAACCGGATGTTTGAAGGTCAGTCATCCCATTTGCCACTTAAGCTCAACACAGCGGGTGTCATCCCTGCGATCTTCGCTTCGTCTTTGCTGTTGCTACCACTCACTGCAGCAGGTTTTTCCGGAACGCAAAATCTCCCCGATTGGGTAACGTTCATCACCAGTACGCTTGGCCGCGGTCAGCCGTTATATTTGCTTACCTACGGTGCGTTGATTGCATTCTTCGCGTTCTTCTACACAGCGATTGTGTTCAACCCGAAGGAAACCGCCGATAACCTGAAACAGCAGGGTGGCTTTATTCCCGGGGTCCGGCCCGGTGAAAGAACCGCCGAGCATATCGATTTCGTACTGACCCGCATCACTGTGGTTGGCGCGATTTATCTGGTGTTTGTCTGTCTGGTGCCGGAAGTCTTTATGAGTAATGCCGGTATTTCCGCATTCCTCGGCGGCACATCGCTTCTCATTATGGTGAGTGTTACGCTCGATACCGTATCGCAGGTGCAGGGGCATCTGTTTGCTCAGCAATATGAAGGGCTGCTCAATAAATCGAATCTGCGTGGGGGTAAGCGCGGAAAAAGGGGGAAACGTAAATGAGACTGATACTACTGGGTCCTCCCGGGGCAGGAAAAGGCACACAAGCGCAGCTGATTGTTGAGAAGAAAGGCATTCCGCAACTCTCCACAGGCGATATGCTTCGTGAGGCTGTGGCCAACGAAACTGAGGTCGGCCTTCGTGCAAAAGCCGTCATGGACGCTGGTGAATTGGTTTCAGATGAGATCGTGAATACAATCGTCTCTGAGCGTATCAGCGCCGACGATTGTAAAAATGGTTTTATTCTGGATGGATACCCACGAACACTTGCTCAGGCAGATGCTGTCGAAGAGATGTTGACGTCAAAAGGCATCAAACTGGACTGTGTGATTGAATTGGTGGTCGACGATAAAGCTCTGGTGAACCGCATCTTGAAGCGGGCCGAAGAAGCTGCTGCAGCCGGTCAACCCGTTCGTAAAGACGACAATGCGGAAGTTTTCGACGAGCGTTTACGGGAATATTATAAAAAGACTGCGCCTTTGGTTGGATATTACCATGCCAAGGGCTTGTTGAACGGTGTCGATGGCATGAGCGGAATTTCAGAAGTTTCCACGGCAATCGATGAAATCATGGCATCTGTTTGAATGTCTTTTCGGCCATTCAAATAAACATTTATTCATCGCTTGACGAACCGACCGAGAAGGCTTATCAGCTAGCAAATACCAAACAATTTTTGTCAGGCTCTTGTGGTTCCTTTATGGGGCTTCCGAGTACTGGCCTTTAATGTGTTTGAAAAAGAGTCACCGCAGGGGCCGGCCTCCACCGGACGCGGGTTTAGAACAGGAAATGGAGACAGCCAATGGCTCGTATAGCGGGTGTAAACATACCGACAAACAAGCGCGTAATCATCGCTCTTCAATACATTCACGGAATCGGACCTAAGGTCGCCAGCGATATTATCACCAAGACAAATATCGATGCTTCCCGTCGCGTCAACGAGTTGACGGATGCTGAGGTTCTTCAAATTCGTGAAGTGATCGATAGCGATCACATCGTTGAAGGTGATCTGCGCCGCGAAACTTCCATGAACATTAAGCGTTTGATGGATTTGGGTTGCTATCGCGGTCTGCGTCATCGTCGCGGTTTGCCGGTTCGTGGTCAGCGTACAAGCACAAACGCACGCACACGCAAAGGTCCTGCCAAAGCGATTGCAGGCAAGAAGAAATAGTCTTTTATGGCGGTACGTCCGCCTTAGGTTTGAATATGGGCGAGCTCAGGTTTGCCCGGTGGAGCCGCCGGCATTACGGCGGTGTTGAGATCAAAAGGAAGGTCCTTCAATGGCAAAAGAAGCTGGTCGCGTTCGTCGTCGTGAGCGCAAAAACATCACCTCTGGCATGGCCCATGTGAATTCAACATTTAACAACACCATGGTCACCATTACAGATGCACAGGGAAATGCAATTTCCTGGTCTTCTGCCGGTGCACAAGGTTTCAAGGGTTCGCGTAAATCGACACCTTATGCTGCTCAGGTGGCTGCGGAAGATGCCGCAAAGAAAGCCATGGAGCACGGAATGAAAACACTCGAAGTGGAAGTTCGCGGTCCCGGTTCAGGTCGTGAATCAGCACTTCGCGCACTTCAGGCTGCGGGGTTCACGATCACATCCATTCGTGACGTGACATCTATTCCCCACAATGGCTGTCGCCCAAAGAAACAACGCCGCGTGTAATTTGGGGTTTGCCTGCAATAAATCCCTGATTGCAGGCAAGTTTTGGAAATTTGCCACGAAGGGATGGTGGCAGAAAACCAAGGATTTTTATTAAATGATTCAGAAAAACTGGCAAGAACTCATCAAGCCAACCAAACTCGATGTGAAGACCATTTCACCCTCCAAGTCGGTCATCGTTGCCGAGCCTCTTGAGCGTGGCTTCGGTCTGACATTGGGCAATGGTTTGCGTCGTGTTCTTCTTTCGTCGCTTCAAGGTGCTGCGGTAACTGCGGTACAAATCGATGGCGTGCTGCACGAGTTCTCTTCTATCGCCGGCGTTCGTGAAGATGTGACGGACATTGTCTTGAACATCAAGGAAATCGCCATCCGCATGGAAGGTGAGGGCCCAAAGCGCATGGTTATCCGCAAGGAAGGCCCTGCTGTAGTGACTGCTGCTGACATTCAGACAGTGGGTGACGTGGAAATTCTCAACCCAGATCATCAGATTTGTACGCTAGATGAAGGCGCGGAAATCCGCATGGAACTTACCGTGAATACGGGCAAGGGCTATGTGGCCGCTGAGCGCAACCGTGCGGAAGATGCTCCCATCGGGCTTATTCCAATCGACAGCCTTTATTCGCCGGTTCGTAAAGTTTCTTACAAGATCGACAAGACCCGTGAGGGCCAGAACCTTGATTACGATAAGCTGACTTTGACCATTGAAACAGCCGGTTCGGTTTCTGCGGATGACGCAGTCGCTTACGCCGCGCGAATTCTACAGGATCAGTTGTCGATTTTCGTGAACTTCGAAGAGCCAAAGCGCGAAGAAGTTCAGGAAGAGGTGGCGGAGCTTGCATTCAACCCGGCGCTTCTTAAGAAGGTCGACGAACTCGAGCTTTCTGTGCGTTCAGCAAACTGCCTCAAGAACGATAACATCGTCTACATTGGCGATCTGATCCAGAAAACCGAAGCGGAAATGCTTCGCACACCGAACTTCGGTCGCAAATCACTCAATGAGATCAAAGAAGTGTTGGCTGGTATGGGTCTGCATTTGGGAATGGAAATTCCCGCATGGCCGCCGGAAAACATCGAGGAACTCGCCAAGCGTTATGAGGACCAATACTAAGGTTCTAACGCTTGAATAAAATTCAGACGCCACCGGACAGGCCGGGGGCATAACAAAAGGGTGGTCTTAAGAGCCAGGTCACCCACAACAAAAAGGGGAGCATCATGCGCCACCGTAAACAAGGCCGGAAACTGAACCGCACTGCAAGTCATCGTAAAGCGATGTTTGCCAATATGGCTGCAGCATTGATTGAGCACGAGCAGATCGTGACCACATTGCCGAAAGCCAAAGAGCTGCGTTCTGTTGCCGATAAACTGATTACATTGGGTAAACGTGGCGACCTTCATGCCCGTCGTCAGGCAATTTCCCGCATCCGCGATGTGGAGCAAGTGAAGAAATTGTTCGACACACTTGGCCCCCGTTACCAGGACCGCAACGGCGGTTACACACGCGTCCTTAAAGCAGGTTTCCGTTATGGCGATAATGCGCCGATGGCCGTGATCGAGCTGGTTGACCGTGACGTCGAAGCCAAGGGCGCTAAAGACCGCGAACGCATGGAAGCCATGGAAGCGGAAGAAGCGACGGAAAACGCTGAAGGCTAAGCGATCCTACAATTATGCAAGTAAGAAGCCCGGCATTGTCTGGGCTTTTTTATTGGGCGCGAGCGCGCAGAACTTGTCTAACTGAGTTCCCGCCGGAACTGCGTCATTTTATGCAATGACCCAAGAATGCTTGAACGATTAGCATTCGTGGCTCAAAATAGAAGCAGATTAGAGGCATGTGGGGCGAAACATGGCAGTACCAACATACATCTCAAGGGATGAGCTGAAACGTTTGTCTATCTTGCAACCAACAAAGACAGCATTCGCGCTTGGATTTGATTGGCTGGTTATCATCGCAGCAATTGCGGTGAGCGTGTGGGCTAACAATTGGGTCGTCTACTTTTTGAGTATTGCCGTGATTGCCGGGCGCCAACACGCGCTCGCGGTTCTCAACCATGATTTTGCTCACCATCGTTTCCTGAAGAATAAAGTGTTGAGCGAATGGATTGGCGACATCTTTCTGGCGTGGCCCATCCTGATCACGGTCGATAGTTATCGTAAGACCCATATGGAGCATCATTTTCATACGAATACCGAAGATGATCCGGACTACGCGCCGCGCCTTGATATGAAGACCTATAAATTCCCAATGAACATCTGGTTCTTGATCACCAGCCTTGTGGGTTACTTGTTGGTGATCACGTCTCTGTATGATGTGAAATCGCTGCACTTGAAGAAAATCGCCAACAGCCAGACACGCTCTTACGTGTTTGCTCGCTTGGGCTTCTACGCTCTCATTGGTCTCGTCATCGGCTTCACGGGCGTCTGGCGGGAGTTTTTGCTGTATTGGGTTGTGCCGTATTTCACGTTGTTCTTTGCCTTCAATTACGTGCGCGGCGTGGCGGAGCATTTTTCTGCGATGGACTATTCAACGCTCGAAGGGGGAACGCGGACGGTTGTGCCTCACCTTTGGGAAAAAGCGTTTTTTGGCCCTCACAATGTAGACTTCCACAGCGAACACCATCTATACCCCGGTGTTCCGTTTTATAACCTTCCCGCATTGCATGACCTGTTGATGCAAAACCCTGACTATGTGCGGAAGGCACATGTGACCCGCGGGTATTCCACAGGGCTGGTCCGTGAGATTTTGACGGATTTATACATCCGCCCCAACAAGGTTACGCAAAGCGCTTAACGGTGCGAGCAGTCCCAGCGATCTCTAATTCTCGCTGGGGTTAGATTTCCTGTTTAAGTGGCAGAACAGTTTGGTTATGTTCACCTTCTAAACTCAAGGTGAAGGTTCTATGCCCCGGTTTGTCACATTTTTTTGCGCGCTTTTCTTAACACTAGCTGGCTCCATGTCATCTTCAGTGGCCGAGGAAAGCTCGCACGGTCTGTTCGGAAAAGCACTTGAGCAACTGACAGGTAGGGCAAGCGGAGAAGGCGAGACTGTCCGCGTACCAGCCAGCCGCGCCGAGATACAGCTTTCGTTTGCGCCGCTTGTCAAAGAGGTCGCAAATTCCGTGGTCAACGTGTACGCCGCGCGCCGTGCTGTCCGGCAATCTCCGTTTGCCGGTGATCCCTTCTTTGAGCGCTTCTTTGGTCGAAGAGCACAGCCTCGTAATCAAAATTCCCTCGGTTCCGGCGTGATTGTATCTGCAGATGGAACGATCATCACAAACCACCACGTGATCAAGGATGCGGACCAGGTGAAAATTGCTCTCGCAGACGGACGTGAGTTTGAGGCGAGCATCATTCTGAAAGACGAAGAATCCGATCTTGCTGTGCTTAAGGTTGATGATGAATTCCAGTTTCAACCCATTGCCATTGGCGATTCGGATGAAGCACAGGTGGGCGATCTCGTCCTTGCCATCGGCAATCCGTTTGGTGTGGGGCAGACCGTCACCAGCGGCATTATTTCAGCAGTGGCTCGCTCCTCAAAGGGGGTTAGCGATTTCGGATTTTTTCTGCAAACCGATGCAGCGATCAATCCAGGCAATTCAGGTGGGGCACTCATTGATATGCAGGGGCGGCTGATTGGTATCAATACGGCCATCTTCTCCCGTTCCGGTGGCTCTAATGGGATTGGCTTCGCAATCCCCTCCAACATGGTGCAGGTCGCCATTCAGTCTTCCGCCACGGGAGATACTCTCACCCGGCCTTGGATCGGTGCAAGCTTTCAGGAAGTGACCGCTGAAATTGCCCAAAGTCTTGGCATGGAGCGCCCGAGAGGTGCTTTGGTGGTGGCCGTAGCCGATGAGGGCCCCGCCAAAAACGCGGGCATTCAAGTCGGTGACGTCATTCTTGCCGTAAACGGAAACCGCATTCCCCATGTGAATGCACTAGGGTATCGACTGACCACCGTGGGGATTGGCAACATTGCAAACTTCCGGGTACTCAGCCGCGGCAAACGTGTGGACCGCGAAATCCGCTTGATGACAGCGCCGGAAACCATTCCTGCCAACGAAACGGCTTTGCCGCCTCGCTCGGCACTTGGTGGTGCTGTGGTTGCCAATCTGTCACCGGCATTATCTCAGCGGATTAAACTACCCTCTGAGAAAGAGGGCGTGGTCGTCTTGTCCGTACAACGGGGTTCGCCAGCGGCTTCAAACCGGGTTCGACCGGGAGACATCATACGAGAGATCAACACGTTCCCGATCACCCGTGTCGCGGAGGTGGAACCCATTGTGACCCAGCGTAGCCGTCGTTGGGTGTTCGTGGTGGAACGGGGTGGTCGTGAATTGGTTTTGGACAGGAATGGTAATTTTTTCCGCCAATACACACGGTAGGCAAAACCGTGGCTGACCTTTTCGGAGTCGATGCCGATCAAGCAGCTGGGCAAGCGCCCTTGGCTGAGAAATTGCGCCCCAAAAATCTTGGCGAAGTGGTCGGGCAAGAACACCTCACCGGAGACGACGGAACAATCACGCGGATGATTGCATCCGGGTCCTTAGGGAGCATGATATTTTGGGGCCCACCTGGCACGGGCAAAACCACAATTGCCCGCTTGCTGGCAGGCACTGGTGATCTTGTTTTCATGCAGGTATCGGCGATTTTTTCCGGCGTTGGCGATCTCAAAAAGGTTTTCGAGACCGCTCGGGTCCATCGCTCCATGGGGCGAAAAACGCTTTTGTTTGTTGACGAAATCCATCGGTTCAACAAAGCCCAACTGGACAGTTTTTTGCCCGTCATGGAAGATGGCACCATCGTCTTGGTTGGGGCTACCACCGAAAACCCATCATTTGAGTTGAATGCGGCGCTTCTTTCCCGGGCAACGGTTCTATCTTTCAAACCACACAATGAAGAGAGCCTCGCGGCGTTACTTGCACGTGCGGAGGAAATCACGCAGACACCATTGCCAATCGATCAGGAAGCAAGAGCTTCTCTGATACGCATGGCGGATGGGGACGGGCGTGCGGTGATATCACTGGCCGAAGAGATTTGGCGCCTGGCGCGGGACGAAGAAGTTCTCGACGTGGAAGGTATCCAGCGGGTTCTGCAACGGCGCGCGCCGGTTTACGATAAGGGCCAGGATGGCCATTACAATCTGATAAGCGCGCTGCATAAATCGGTTCGCGGTTCAGACCCCGATGCCGCACTCTACTATCTGGCGCGAATGATGGAAGCCGGTGAAGATCGTCGCTTCATTGGGCGTCGGTTGGTGGTGATGGCCAGTGAGGATATTGGTAACGCGGACCCTCAAGCTTTGCCGGTTACCATGGCCGCCGTACAGGCGTTTGACTTTCTCGGCGCCGAAGAGGGGGATCGGGCCTTGGCGCAGGCTTGTGTTTACCTTTCAACAGCCCCCAAATCGAATGCGGTTCATGTGGCCATCAAGCGTGCGAAGGTCTCTGCAAAAGAGAATGGGTCGCTCCTGCCCCCACGCCACATTCTAAACGCCCCCACCAAACTGATGCGGGATGAGGGATACGGTGCTGGTTACCTTTATGACCATGATCAGCTGGACGCGTTTTCGGGGCAGGATTATTTCCCTGAAGCGATGGACCGTGAAACCTATTACGAACCCGTGGAACGGGGGTTCGAGCGCGATATCGCTAAACGTCTGGAATACTGGAAACGCCTCAGAAAAGAACGAGGAAAGCAATGATCCATCTGTTGCTTGTCGCACTCGGTGGCGCGATTGGTGCTTCGCTGCGCCATTTGGCTGGCCTTGCCGCGCTGAGATTGCTGGGTCCCGGCTATCCATGGGGAACATTACTTGTAAATGTGATCGGCTCATTGCTCATGGGGCTGTTGATTGCCTGGCTTACAAGGCGTACGGGCGGCAGTTCCAATGAAATCCGATTGTTTCTCGCAACAGGCATTTTGGGTGGCTTCACAACCTTTTCCGCCTTTTCGCTGGATGTGGCATCTATGCTTGAACGCGGGGAAATGGCATCGGCCACCACGTATGTGTTGGCAAGTGTGTTGGTTTCAATCTTCGCACTGTTTATCGGGCTTTGGTTTGGCAGAGCATTCCTGTAAGGAAACGGTATGAGTGCAATTGAAACCAAAACCATTGAAGCAGATGAAGCCGGCATGCGGCTTGACCGTTGGTTCAAGCTTCATTTTCCGGGACTTGCATTTGGCCAGCTTCAAAAGCTGCTGCGCTCAGGCCAGATCAGGGTAGATGGCGGGCGTGTGAAATCCGATACACGCATCGCAACGGGGCAGTCAGTTCGTCTGCCTCCCCAGTTGAGTGGCATGTCGAAAGAGCAGCCTCTGACGCGCAACACCATTCGCGACCGCGGTGATTACGATGTGCTTCAAGCCATGCTGCTCCATGAGGACAAGAAAGTTCTGGTTTTCAACAAACCCGCAGGTCTCGCAGTTCAGGGTGGTTCCGGTGTGAACCGGCACGTGGACTCCATGCTTGAATCCATGCGCAGCCAAAAAGGCGAAAAGCCCAGGCTGGTACACCGGATTGATCGGGACACTTCTGGCATTCTTGTGGTGGCCCGCACGCGTAGCGCGGCTGCAGAACTAACTAAAGCCTTCCGCCATCGTACTACGGAAAAAACTTATTGGGCCATCTGCAAAGGCGTGCCGCGCAAGCGGGAAGGGCAGATTTCCACTTGGCTTGTCAAAGAACGTACGCCGGAAGGTGACATCATGCGGGTGGCAAAACACGGCGAGCCAGACGCGGATCATGCGGTGTCAAAGTACCGGGTAATAGACAATACCGGCCCCACATTGTCATGGTTGGAATTGCAGCCAGTCACAGGACGAACCCATCAGCTCCGGGTGCACACTCAACATCTCGGTCATCCGATCATTGGCGATCCCAAATATTTCGACATCGAGAATTGGGAATTCCCGGGTGGAATTCAGAAACGGTTGCATCTGCATGCCCGTCGTATCCGCATTCCCCATCCCGATGGCGGTACGCTGGATGTGCGTGCGCCACTTCCGCCCCATATGGTTCAAACGTTCAACCTTCTGGGCCTTGATGAATCAGAAGGTGAAGATGATGCAACAAGCTTCTGATTTGAATCCCGAATTTTGCAAATAGAGGAACCCCATGCGTGACATTCTAGAAAACGCGGAAGGCGCGATCGAACGGGGCGACGTTGGTCCGGGCAAATCCAACCGCGAACAAGACAAGCCCAAATTCCCGAAGCGGTTCTACAAAAAGGCCAAGGTCCGGGCAGACGATCCCGGTTTCGTGGTGGAATTGGATGGCAGGGCGGTCAAGACACCCGGCAAGCAATCTTTGCTCATGCCCACGCAAGGTGCGGCGGAACTGGTTGCGGATGAGTGGAACGCAATCGTCGAAGACATCAATCCGCTTTTAATGCCGGTCACCCGATTGGCAAATACCGCGATTGACGGCGTTGCCACTCAGGCTCAAGCGGTAATGGAAGATGTTTTGCGTTATGCAGGATCCGATCTGCTTTGCTACCGGGCAGATACACCAGAGGGGCTGGTGGCAAAACAGCGTGAGCATTGGGATCCGATTCTGGATTGGGCGGACACTGACCTTGGTGCGCGATTCACCCTAGTGAAAGGGATCATGCATCAAGCCCAACCGCGAGAAGCGATTGCTGCGTTTGGCTCGCGACTGAAAACCCACGAAGACCCTTTCAAGCTGGCGTGTCTTCATACGTTCACGTCTCTGTCTGGGTCCGCCTTGATTGCCTTGGCGCTGGCCGAGGGAGAGCTGTCGGTAGAGCAAGCCTGGCAAGCAGCCCATGTGGATGAAGACTGGAACATTGGTCTTTGGGGAGAGGATCACGAAGCCGCCGAAAGGCGCAAGCAAAGGGAAGGGGATTTTGTCGCCGCCCATAGATTATTCCTCACTGTGTTATAAACGCCATGTTCTCGCTGAAGTCCTCTGACCTACGAACTGTGCTGGCAATGGCGCTGGTCGGCGCAATCGCCGGGGGACTTTATGCGCGCATTGCCTATATCAGCAGACCGGATGCATTCGGCTCGGTTTTTCTCGGCGTCACACTTGGCGTCCTGATCGGTGCCGGCATTTCCTATTTTGAGACCGCATTCGTATCCAAACCCAATTCCAAAATCAGGCAAATGCCGTTTTTCTTGTCGGTCTTGGTGCGGGCTTTTGTGTATTCGATCATCATTGTGATCGCGCGGATTGTTGCTCAAAACCTACACTACGCAGTAACTGGAAATCTGATCCTGCTCGTCGGTGCAAATCAACGGGACACGATCACCGATCTCGGGTTTTCGATCGTCCTGATCTCGATACTCGTATTCTTCATGCAGATGCGAAATTTCATTGGAGCAAGAACCTTTCGCAATCTCCTGTTCGGTCGATACAACAAGCCTCAAGTTGAAGAGCGTATCTTCATGATCATTGACCTGGTGGGCTCAACCGCTTTGGCGCAAAAAATCGGCGATGTGAAATTTCACCAGTGCCTGAATCGGATTTTTGTTCTGGTGGATGATCCCATTGATAAGTTCGGCGGCGAAGTTCACTCCTATGTGGGAGATTCGGTATTCGTCGTCTGGCCGGTCAGTGGATCGCACAGGAAGAATGCACTTGCACTCAATGCTGTGAGTGAAATTCATACCCTGCTGGAAAAACAGGCAAGCGCGATCGAAAAAGAATTTGAACTCATGCCAAATGTGCGCGTGGCGATCCATAAAGGGCCTGTCGTTGCAGGAGAAACTGGACACCGCAAGCGCCAAATAACCTATCTCGGAAATACAGTGAATATTTGCTCCCGCATTGAATCGCTCACAAAGTCCGGGATTGGCCCTTATCTCGCTAGTCGTGAATATCTTGACGTGGTGGAGGTTCCGACAAACATCGAAGTGGAGCCAATTGGTGAGTTTGAAGTGAAGGGGTCTGAAAGCAAACTGTCTTTGTCTCGTATCTCCGTGGTGGCCCCGTGACAATCGCAGCCAGTGACAATCGTGTGGCGCGGGCAATGGCCATCATGGTCGCTGCGATGCTATTCGCACCCGTCATGGACGCGATTGCGAAAACGCTGGCGGTCAATTTTGCCGTTAGTCCTGCCACCGTCACGTTCGGGCGATTTGTGGTCCAATCCGCTTTTTTGTTCGTGTTTCTGTGTGTGGCTTGGCGCGCGAAGGCGCTCCCAATTTACTTTTCCGGCATGAATGTATTGCGGGGCATGATTATGGGGGTCGCGGCCATGCTCTTTTTCACGGCGATCAAATACATGCCTCTGGCCGATGCGATCTCGATTTTCTTTGTTGAGCCGATCATTGTGATGTTGATGTCGGCGGTCTTCTTGAATGAAAAAGTTGGATGGCGTCGTCTCGTTGCAGCTGTGATCGGTTTTGGCGGTGCGATCATTGTGATCCGTCCAAGTTTCGAAGCCTTCGGCGCTGTTTCCCTCTTGCCGCTTTGCACGGCGTTTCTGTTTTCCGTCTATCTTATTCTTACACGGGTTTCCGGCGGGAAAGACGACCCGCTCATCATGCAGTTCTATGCGGGGCTTGGCGGTGTATTTATTTGTGGCCTCATCCTTACGATTGCCACGCCCCTGGGGTTTGAAGACTTCAGTCTCGCGCTGCCACAGGAAAGCCGCGCATGGGCGCTTCTGTTGGGCATAGGTCTATTCGCAGTGACGTCCCACATGCTGATTGTCATCGCGTTTTCCATGGCGCCTGCGTCGATCCTCGCACCTTTTCAGTATATTGAAATCGTCAGCGCTACAATTTTTGGCCTTCTTTTGTTCGGAGAGTTTCCCGACCTCACCAAATGGTTTGGCATACTGATCATCATTGGTTCCGGCGTTTATATTTTCATGCGTGAACAGAAACTGGAAAAGGATGCGGCGGCCAATCTGCATCGCGATCCGGTTCTGCCTCCGTCGCACCCGTTAACGGCGCAGTAACCATACGCCTTTGTCAAATATCAAGCCTGCCAGTTTATTCTCACGACCAGCAGTAGGGATTGGTAAAGGGTAGTCCAATGGATTTTAGTGTTCACCTCAAGGATGCATCGCGGATTGATGCGGACGACGTATTGGTGTTTCGCAGACATGTCTTCGGTGATGGGATTGTGAGCCTCGCGGAGGCAAACAGCGTTTTCGCACTTAATGACAAACTGCATGACACATGCCCGGAATGGGACATGTTTTTTGTCGAGGTGATGACCGACTACTGTGTCAATCAGGCAAAGCCCGTTGGATATGTGAGTGAAACAAACGCCGATTGGCTAATCCGCAGCATTGCCGCAGACGGATATCTCAAGAGTGATACTGAACTCGAACTGCTCATCAAAATCATTGAAAGAGCGGCCTCCGTCCCTGAATCGCTTACGGCCTATGCGCTTCGCTCCGTGGGGAATGCAATTCTTGAAGGGGATGGTGCCCTATTGCGTGATGAAACGTTGACACCCGGTGTGATCGGGAAGCCGGAAGCCCAGCTTATTCGCCGCATCATGTATGGTGCAGGGGCTGAGGGCAGGATCACCATTTCGAAAGCAGAAGTGGAAGCATTGTTTGAGCTAAATGACAAAACGGTCGAAGTGGAAAACCATCCTGAATGGAACGATGTATTTGTGAAAGCAGTCGCAGCGCATTTGATGATGGCGTGTGGATATCAAGTGATGTCCCGCGATGAAGTCTTGCGGCGTGAAGCCTGGCTTGATGACACTCAGGCGGACGTGGGAGGGCTTCTTTCACGAACGCTTTCATCATTTGGTAGTATCATGTCCTCCAAGACGTGGTCCGGCGCATTCGATAGCAACCAGACAGTGATGGACGAAGCTTGGCGTCAACGTAATGATCAGGACGACAGAGATGCCGAACTTGCAGCACCCGTCTCATCGGAAGAGGCCGTGTGGCTTGCGGAACGCATTGGCCGTGATGGAATCTTGCACGAAAATGAAAAAGCCTTGCTTCGCTACCTGAAACAAGAAGCTGAACACATCGATCCGGCGCTTCAACCACTGCTGGATAAAGTCGCTTGAAGTGATTCAATCGACTCATGAATTTCTGAAACGAGGCACGCTTTAGCGTGCCTTTTTCATGGGTGGGTTTGCGTTTTCCCGAACAGTTTTTCAAACTCCAGACGTAAAACGACATCTACGTCTTCCATGGAGACTGGAAGTCCCAAATCCACGAGGCTTGTGACCCCGTGCCCCTGAACGCCGCACGCCACGATTCCGGAATAATGCTCAAGGTCGGGCTCCACATTGAGGGAAATGCCGTGAAAGGTAATCCACTTCCTCACGCGAATGCCGATTGCCGCGATTTTGTCCTCGCGCGGGCTTCCATCAGGCAAGGGTGGTAAATCCGGTCTGCGCACCCAAACCCCCACACGGTCTTCGCGCCTCTCGCCCTTTAAGTTGAATTGATCAAGCGTGTTGATAATCCACTGCTCAAGCGTGCTCACATAAAGGCGCAGGTCCTGGCCGCGTTGCGAGAGGTCAAGCATTGGATAAGCCACGCGCTGACCCGGGCCGTGATAGGTGTATTCACCGCCGCGGCCGGTCTTGTAAACAGGAAAGCGGTTGGGGGCAATGAGGTCCTGGTCTTCTGCACTGGTACCAGCGGTGTAGAGCGGTGGATGCTCCACGAGCCAGACGGTCTCTGCCGCACGCCCCTCTGCGATATCCGCAACCAATGCTTCCATGTGTTGGGTGGCGCTATCATAGTCTGTGAGGCCCGGGGCAATTTCCCAGTTTGCCACGGTGTTGTTTCTGGCGAATAATTCTCCGACGAGGGTATCGCGATTGGGGTTTTTTGAAAGTGCGTTTGGTTCCATGTCAGCGTTTTGCACCAGCGAAAGCGTGGGTGCAACCGGTACTCAAAAACCTTGCCCGGACATCAATGAGAAATATGAGCAGCTAGCGGCGTTTTCCCTTGTATCCTGCAGGGTGATTTGCTACGCCCACGCGACTGGTGAAAGCCAGACCTTTCCTCTGCGGCCGTGGCGGAATTGGTAGACGCGCAGCGTTGAGGTCGCTGTGGGGTAACTCCCGTGGAAGTTCGAGTCTTCTCGGCCGCACCAAAGCCAAGGCATATTTGTGCCGATGGCGTACCCAAGTCCCAGACGTTTTGCTAATCGGCATTATCAGTGAAACGGGCAGGAAAGCGCTACGCGGATGTGGCGGAATTGGTAGACGCGCTGGCTTCAGGTGCCAGTGGCCGCAAGGCCGTGGAGGTTCGAGTCCTCTCATCCGCACCAATCGCAATTCGCTTCAGCGAAATGCGAGATAACTTCACAAAACTCTACTCGCGGCAATCGTTTTGAAAAAACGATGAGAGCGATTGGATTCTTAGTTCATTTGAATCTTGCGCTTCGCTACGCTCAACGTGCGTTTCAAATCGCAAGCGCCAGACGTTTTGCGCTAGCGAACACGTCGAGAGCCAAGCCGAGGCACATTAGTGCCGCCCGCCACACTTTTTTGTATCCGCCTACTCTTCTTTTATTCCCTTGCCCTTGTGGCCGTAAGCGCATATGACAACGACAATATAAGTAGGTCCGGATTTCCTCCCAAGTTTAGTGCCGGACCCGACAACCCAATACATTCAAGGCCTGACCCCATGAAGCTGCGTAACATCGCAATCATCGCCCATGTTGACCATGGGAAAACGACCCTAATTGACGTGCTGCTGAAGCAGTCTGGTACGTTCCGCGAAAACCAGCAGGTTGATGAGCGCGCGATGGATTCTAATGATCTGGAAAAGGAGCGCGGTATCACCATCCTTGCGAAGGTCACCTCGATTAAATGGAAAGACACCCGCATCAATATTGTGGACACGCCTGGTCACGCGGATTTTGGCGGCGAGGTGGAGCGTATCCTTAACATGGTGGATGGCGTTATCATCCTTGTTGATGCAGCCGAAGGGCCCATGCCGCAAACAAAGTTTGTTCTTGCGAAAGCATTGAAACTCGGTCTCCGTCCGATTGTCGCGATCAACAAGATTGACAAGCCCGATGGCCGTCCAGATTGGGTGCTGGATGAAGTATTTGACCTCTTCGGTATTCTTGATGCCAACGAAGACCAGCTTGACTTCAATGTCCTATACGGTTCTGCAAAAGAAGGTTGGATGGCAGCGGACGCAGAAGGTCCAAAGGAAGACATGGCGCCACTGCTTGATCTGGTGCTTGACCATGTGCCTGAGCCGGCCGTGGAAGAGGGTGAGTTCCGCATGCTGGCAACGACCATACAGGCAAACCCGTATCTCGGCCGTATTCTAACAGGCAAAATCCTGTCCGGCTCCGTGGTGCCGAACCAGTCTGTCCATGCGCTGGATCAGGATGGAAACACGGTAGAGCAGGGGCGGATCACCCAAGTGCTGTCTTTCGAGGGACTGGAACAAAAGCCGGTCGATAAGGCGAGTGCCGGTGATATCGTTTCCATTGCGGGTCTTGCAAAAGCAACGGTCGCAGACACGCTGGTAGCGCCGGGCATAAAGACGCCGATTGCCGCACAGCCGATTGATCCGCCAACATTGTCCATGACATTCCGCGTGAATGATGGCCCGCTCGCTGGTCGTGAAGGTGACAAGGTTCAAAGCCGCGTGATCCGGGATCGCTTGATGAAAGAGGCCGAAGGCAATGTGGCACTCAAGGTAACGCAGGCCGATGGCGCAGACGCTTACGAAGTGGCCGGGCGGGGCGAACTTCAACTGGCAATTTTGATTGAGACCATGCGTCGTGAGGGTTTCGAACTCACCGTCGGTCGCCCTCGTGTTCTCATGCAAAAAGACGAAAACGGCGTGAAGATCGAACCCATTGAAGAGGCGATCATTGACGTTGATGAGGAATATTCAGGCGCGGTGGTTGAGAAACTTAGCCAGCGGCGTGCTGATTTGATCGAAATGAAACCCTCGGGTGGCGGGCGCGTAAGGCTCGTGTTCCATGCGCCGACCCGGGGTCTCATTGGTTATTTGTCTGAACTGATGACGGACACGCGCGGTACGGCGATTTTCAACCGCACGTTCCATGATTACGCGCCTTACAAAGGCGACATCCCGCAGCGCCACACAGGAACACTGATCTCCAATGGCGACGGTGAAGCGGTTGCTTATGCAATGTTCAACCTTGAGGACCGGGGTCCCATGATGATCCATCCCGGCGACAAGGTTTACGAAGGCATGATCGTGGGCGAACACACGCGCGGCAATGATCTTGAGGTGAATGTGCTCAAAGGCAAACAGCTCACCAATATCCGGTCTTCGGGCAAGGATGATGCCGTGAAATTGACCACACCGATGAAAATGACGCTTGAGCGCGCGCTGTCATACATCACCGACGATGAATTGGTTGAGGTGACGCCGCAAAACATTCGCTTGCGCAAACGCGTTCTTGACCCGATCGAGCGTAAACGCCAGATGCGAGCTGCCCAAGCGGCTGCTGCGGAATGAGGGCAGAGCCTTCACTTCGAGCATAGCAAAGCGCGATTGCGTTTCACTGAGTGCGCAAAAGCACAGACAGTCTTCACTCAAAAAGCCATCGTGATCTTAGAGATAAGTCAATGATTCCCTGAAATGTTTCAGGGGCGCACCGGGGCATCACCGGTTATCGCGTAAGATCACTAGAAAGGGATTTCGATGGCGAACGATATCGAACTTAAAAAGTGTCAGGTCGAGATTGAGAAGCTCAACATTGAGGTCGACCAGATGCGTCGACCCTTGTCACGCCCATTGAACTGGGTCCCGATGGTATTGGCCGTGGGCGGTATTCTTTCGGCAGTTGCCCAATATCAAAAATCTTCGCTCGACTATGAGCGAAGCGCGTTTCAGCTGGAGCGTCAGGCCGTGGAGACACAAGAAAAACTAGAGGCCATGCAGAAAAAGGTCGAACTTGCGGAGACGGCACTGCGCAACGCCAACGAAGAGAAGTTGGCAACCAAAAAATCCACCGACATTTTGCGGGCAGAACAGTCCAAACTTCAAACGGCTTTGGAACGGCTGAACGAACAGATTTCTGTGGGCCGTCGCGAGATCGCGTCTCTCGAAACAAAGTTCATCGGGCCTGAAGGCGATGAAGAGTTGAAGCAGTTGGCCGGAAAGTTCGATGAAATTCTGGAGAACGAACAAACGATCATCAACCAAACCATGTCTTCCCAGCGCAAACGCCTCGACGCGCTCGTGGTCGGGATCAATGACGTTAACGCCGAAACAAGAGAAATCGCCACACTCGCATTGATCAACGAGTTTCAATCGTCAGAAAAGGCAACGAGAGAAATTTTGTCGCTGTTTGATCAAGGCGCCATCGAAGAACTGTCCATCGACGGTAGGAACAATGCGCTGGCCTTTCTCGTTGCCACCAATCCGGATGCCTGGACACCATCCTTGCTGGCCCGGGCCAAGGATAAGATTTCCCTGGTCAAACAACGCAAAGAAGCAGGCTTCGGAGTAGGCACCTCAACCCGCAAGCAAATCTTGATGCTGCTGGAGCTGATCGACCAATATGAAGCTTAAAGTGGAGCAGCCCGGCTCTGATGGATGAATTGAGAAATGTTTAGCCGGGCAGTCGCGAAGCTTATTGGCTCCGCAAATATCCCAAAACCAGCACCTTCAGCGAATCCAAAAGTTCTTCCAGATGTGCTTCGTTGGCAGCCTTTGCCTTATGCCCCATCGTAGTGTGAACGATAAAATCCGCCAGCTTCTCTGAGTTCAAATTGTGATCGACTTGCCTTGAAAGGTGAGCTCCAAGCATGGTCTCCATGGCTTCCGTGAACCGCTTCACACTTTCCGCCATTTCTTCACTTGCTGAGTTTTCGAGCGCTTCCATGATCTCGCCGCCATGGGGTGTTTTGCGCAGTAACTCAAAAGGCTTACGGGCAAAATGATCAAAAGCCAGTTCCAGCCCGTCTTCCAACGAGCCTTGCGACTGCGCATGTTGCGAAAACGCTTCACAAGTCTCTTCGATGTGTGCCTGAATGAGGGCCCGCAGAAGCGCTTCTTTGTTGGTGAACGCGTTATACAATGTCTGTCGCGCCACGCCCGCTTCCATCGCGATATCATTCATCGTCGCGCGCTTAACCCCGTAGCGGGCAAACACGTCAAAGGCAGCATTCAGAATTGTTTTTTGTCGATCCAACATGAAAAACCTTATTGACAAATTTTGTCGATCTGTCAAATATTAGACAGAAAGATAAATTTTGTACAATCGTATGACGCTGTGATCTGGAGGCGATGCGTCATCCTCTTGGCGCAAATGAATGCTACATTTATAGCTCGAAAATTCTTGGGAGTGGTCCAATGAAACTCAATATCAATAGCAGACTGGTCGAAGTCGGTGATGATCCTGACATGCCGCTCCTTTGGGCGCTGCGCGATATCGCCGGCTTGAAAGGCACAAAATTCGGGTGCGGGATTGCGGCATGTGGCGCTTGCACCGTGCACGTGGATGGCGTTCCAATGCGTTCTTGCCAATTAGCGGTGGGCGATGTGGACGGTCCGGTGACAACCATTGAAGGCATTGGCGATAAGGAAAACCTCCACGTGGTGCAGCAGGCCTGGATTGATGAGCAGGTCCCCCAATGCGGCTATTGCCAGTCTGGGCAGATCATGGCGGCAGTCGCACTTTTGTCCGAAACTCCGAACCCGACCGATGATGATATTAACGCTGCGATGACCAACCTCTGCCGCTGCGGCACCTATCCACGCATCAAGGCCGCGATCAAGCGCGCCGCAGACACTATCAATCAGGAGGCTTGATCATGGGTATTGCAAAAATCGCTCGAAGAACATTTCTGATTGGTGCAGCTGCAGTCGCGGGTGGCGTGGCCATCGGTTATTATTACGTGAACAAGCCTTATGATAATCCGCTAGAGAACGATCTTGCGGATGGCGAAAGCACCTTCAACCCGTATATCAAAATCTCCGAAGACAACACGATCACGATCATAACACCGCGGGCAGAAATGGGGCAGGGCATCCACACGTCTCTGGCTGCATTGGTCGCCGAGGAGTTGGATATCTCACTAGATGATGTGAAGACCGAACACGGTCTTTCCGATTGGGCCTATTACAACGCCGCCATGATGGAGGACGGGGTTCCATTTGCGGCGTTTGACGAAGGGTTTCTGGCCGAGGCCGCCCGTACTGCGATGCCAGCAGTCAGCAAGATGCTTGGCCTCCAAGTGACCGGCGGATCTGCATCCATCAAAGATGCGTACAACAAGATGCGCCAAGCGGGCTGTGCCACGCGCTATATGTTGCTGGAAGCCGCTGCCAAAGAGTTCGGCGTTTCCAAAGAGACACTGAAAATCGAAGGCAAGACTGTTGTTGATCCCGCATCTGGCGCGTCGAAAGAGTTTGGCGCACTAGCAGCAAATGCGGTCGCCATGGGTGCTCCGGCGGAACTTGTTCTTCGGGACAAGAAAGATTGGAAGCTTCTCGGCAAGTCGCAGCCCCGTGTGGACATCCCGGATAAGGTAACGGGCGGGCATGTGTTCGGCATCGATGTGGATTTGCCGGACATGACCTACGGCACCGTAAAAATGTCGCCGCGGTTTTGGGCAAAAGCAAAATCCTTTGACGATAGCGCCGCCCTTGCAGTGCCAGGCGTACAAAAAGTCATCCCCATTGAGACTCAAACCGGCAATGGTTTCGGGATCATTGCGGATAACACATGGGCCGCATTCAAAGGCGCTGAAGCGCTTGAAGTTGAATGGGAAGAGGCCTCTTATCCAAAAACCAGCGAAGCACTGATGGAAACCATTTCCGCGGCACTCGACACCGAGCATGATCAGTCGCTCCGCGATGAAGGGTCAGTGGTAACTGCATTTGCCGATGCTCCACGCGAAGAATTGATCGAAGCGGATTACACGGTGCCATGGCTCGCGCATGCATGTCTTGAGCCGATGAACGCAACAGCACAATGGAAAGATGGCCAACTTACCATTTGGGCTTCCACCCAGGCGCCAACCGTATTGCAAATGGTCTGTTCCGGTCTTGTTGGCGTCGCATCCGATGATGTGAAAGTTCACACCACAAAACTTGGTGGCGGGTTCGGGCGTCGCGGCGAAGTGGATTTCGCGATTTATGCGGTCGAACTTGCCAAGCATACGGATGGACGGCCCGTCAAAGTTACCTGGAGCCGTGAAGAAGACCAGCGTCATGATACCTATCGCCCGGCTGCGATCGGGCGCATGAAAGCGCGCGTCAAACAGGGCGAACTACCTTCGGCGCTGGACATTCACATTGCCTGTCCGTCGATCATGCAAAGCCTCATGGATCGCACATTCCCCGGACAGTCTCCGGCGGGACCCGACAATACGATCTCACACGGTGCCTTTGATCAGCCTTATACGATTGACAGTTATCGGGTTCGCAGCAGCAAGGCAGACTTGCCAATCCCCATCGGGTTTTGGCGTTCAGTCGGCAACTCTTATACGGGTTGGTTCCATGAAAGCTTTATGGACGAAGTTGCAGAAAAATCCGGTATGGACCCTCTGCAAATGCGCCTTGAACTCATGAAAGACCATCCAACCGCCATCGGCGTTCTGCAAAAAGTTGCAGAAATGTCCGGTTGGGGCCGCGAAACGCCTGCGGGTCATGGTCTTGGTCTTGCGAATGTTCTTTCGTTCGGGACTTGGACTGCGATGGTGGTTGAGGTCTCATCTGCAAATGATGAAATCAAAATCGAGAACCTGTGGGCAGCCTGTGACATCGGCACGGCAATCGATCCGTCTATCGTAAAGGCGCAGATCATGTCCGGCGCGGTGTTTGGTCTGTCCTCTGCGCTCGGTCAGGAGATTACCTTTGAGGACGGTGAGGTCGTGGAAGGCAACTTCGACGAGTTCGATTCCATGCGCATGGCCCAATGTCCCAACATTGAGGTCGAAGTGCTGGAAACTTACCACAAAATCGGTGGTGCGGGAGAGCCGGGAACACCCCCAAGCATACCAGCACTTGCGAACGCGATTTTCGCAGCAACCGGCAAACGCATTCGCTCCATGCCGTTGAGCAATGAGATAGACTTC
>CAWUJX010000022.1:0-31394 GCA_963922635.1 uncultured Hyphomicrobiales bacterium
ACCTTCTCTATTGCCTAAGAAGGCTGGGTTTATTCGAAGGAGTGGTCGGGCTATGTTGGTCTTGAAGGGGACCATGACCTCGTTCAATACCATGATGTGGGCTGCATGGTAATTAAAGACGATCACAACAAAAACCTCGAAAATGTCTGCGCCACAATGGACCGTCTCGGCTGCCCCTATGAGCATCTTGACGTGGATGACATACCGAACAAGGTTTCCGGTGCCGATACGCGTAAATTCGGCCCTGCAAAAACCATCCAAGATGACGCTTTTGGTGAGCCGACCGGAGAGAGCGTGAACGGAGCCGTGTTTTTCCCGTGCGGTGGATACGTTTCCGATCCGAAACTTTCAGCGCAAAATGTTCAATGGGCGGCACAAGCCGTAGGCGCTGAGTTTTTGTTCAATACAGAAATCACAGAAATTCGCCGTGCCAATGGCCGCGTGGCAGGGGTCACGTTGAAAGACGGTTCGCAGGTTGATGCCAAGGTGGTTGTCAATGTTGGCGGGCCTCACTCTTCGATATTGAATGGGATGGCCGGGGTTCGAGATGGCATGAAGATGACAACCCGTGCACTTCGCCATGAGGTTGCCCATGTGCCGGCACCCGTTGACATCGATTATGGCAAGGGTGGCTTTGTCTATTCAGACAGCGATATTGCCACCTATGCGCGGTCAGAAGTTGGCAATCACATTTTAATTGGCTCAGAAGACCCTGCATGTGACGAAAAAGAATGGGTGGACGATCCCGACAACTACAATACCGAGTTCACTGATGCGAACCGCACGCTCGTGATGCGGCTAGCCCAACGCATTCCGTCGCTCGGTATTCCTGAACAGGCCAAGGGCGTGGTTGCCTTGTACGATGTGACGGAGGATTGGATTCCGATCTACGATAAGTCGGATTTGCCTGGCTTCTACATGGCCTGTGGCACCTCGGGAAATCAGTACAAGAATGCACCGGTCGCAGGGAAGATGATGACAGCAATCATCGAGGCTTGTGAGAATGGGCAGGACCATGATGTGGAACCGGTTCAGTTTGAGCTTGAAAAAATTGGCCACACGATTTCACTCGATACGTTTTCGCGCAATCGCGAGATCAATCCGAATTCAAGTTTCTCGGTAATTGGGTAAACGAAACAAAAGAATGATGAAGCCTGCCTGGGTGCACGTTGGAGAAGCAAAATGAAAGATCAATACCGCGCGGTAGTCATCGGCGGAGGCGTTGTGGGATGCTCCGTTCTTTACCATTTGGCAAAGGCCGGTTGGACGGATGTCATTCTGATTGAACGTTCCGAACTTACATCCGGGTCTTCATGGCATGCTGCGGGCGGCTTCCATACTCTAAACGGCGATCCCAATGTGGCGAAGCTACAGGCTTACACCATTGGGCTTTACGAAGAACTGGAGGAAATCACAGGTCAATCCTGCGGGCTGCATCTGGTTGGCGGGTTCATGATGGCAGATAGTCCAGAGCGGATGGACTTTTTGCGGACGCTTCACGCAAAAGGGCGTTATCTCGGCATGGAAACCGAATTGGTGACGCCCGCAGAAGCAAAAGCCATGTTCCCGATTATGGATGAAACCAATTTTGTCGGGGGGCTATGGGATCCAGTTGAGGGCCACCTCGACCCGTCGGGAACAACGCATGCATATGCAAAAGCTGCGCGCATATTGGGCGCAGAAATTGAACTGCGTAACAAGGTTGAAGACCTGACGCAGGACAGCGACGGCATGTGGAATGTGGTCACGGAGAAGGGGACGGTTAAGGCCGAACACGTAGTCAATGCCGGTGGTCTTTGGGCGCGTGAAGTGGGTCGTATGGTCGGCCTCGAACTGCCACTACTCGCCATGGAGCATATGTATTTGCTCACTGAGGAAATTCCTGAAGTTCGAGAATACAATGAAACATCCGGACGCGAACTATGCCACGTGATCGACTTCAAAGGTGAGATTTACACCCGGCAGGAAGCAAATGGTGTTTTGCTGGGAACCTATGAGAAAGCCTGTGTGCCTTGGTCTCCTCAAAACACTCCCTGGGATTTTGGCCATGAACTTCTGCAACCTGATCTCGATCGCCTGACACCGTCGCTTGAAATTGGATTTAAGCACTTTCCTGCTCTGGAACGCGCTGGCATCAAGCAGATTATCAATGGACCTTTCACATTCGCGCCCGATGGCAACCCGCTGGTGGGTCCCGTTGACGGCCTTACGAATTTCTGGAGTGCTTGTGCCGTTATGGCCGGATTTTCACAGGGCGGCGGGGTTGGCCTTGCATTGTCTAACTGGATGGTGCATGGCGACCCGGGACACGATGTATTCGGGATGGATGTTACCCGCTTCGGCGAGTGGGCAACCCTGCGTTACACCAATGCCAAGGTTCGTGAAAACTACTCAAAGCGTTTCTCGATCCGTTTCCCCAATGAGGAATTGCCGGCTGCGCGTCCCCAGCAAACCACACCGCTATACGATGTGATGAAAGATCAAAATCATGCGGTAATGGGCGATACTTGGGGGCTGGAAGTACCACTATGGTTCGCGCCGTCCGCTGATGAGGCGCATGACGTTTTGTCGTTCCATCGCTCAAACGATTTCGAACATGTGAGTCGAGAGGTGAACGCGGTCCGAAACTCGGTCGGTGTGACCGAAATCGCAAACTTCGCCAAATATAAAATCACAGGTGATGGTGCCGAAAGTTTCATGTCCCTCATGCTGTGCAACACCATGCCGAAAGAGGGGCGTCTAACCCTCTCACCGATGCTGAACGAGAACGGGAAATTGATCGGTGACTTTACTATCGGCAAATTGGGAGAGGGCGATTTCCGCATGTGGGGGTCAAGCGCTGCCCAGAAATATCACATGCGATGGTTCCAGAAACATCTGCCCGCAGACGGCTCAGTCTCGATCTCGCGCTATGACATGAACCTCGTGGGACTATCCATTGCAGGTCCAAATTCAAGAAAAGTGCTTGAGAAGTTGTGCGACGAGGACGTTTCCAACGAAGCTTTCCGTTTCATGGATATCCGGGAAATGGACGTGAACGGTGCGCCCTGCATTGTTAACCGGGTCACTTTCTCCGGCGATTTGGGTTACGAGCTCTGGATGGAGCCCACTTACGAGCGCAAAGTGTATGAGGGGTTGAAAGAGGCAGGCAAAGAGTTCGACATCGTCGACTTTGGCATGCGCGCGCTTCTCTCCATGCGCTTGGAGAAAAATTTCCCGACCTGGTTTGCCGAACTCCGACCGATATACGGGCCGTTTGAAGCGTCCATGGATCGATTTGTGAAACTTTCGAAAAATGATTTCATCGGAAGGGAAGCCGCTGCAAAAGAGCATGCAGACGGCCCCGCGTTAAGGCGTGTTTCTTTTGTGATTGATGCGGAAACCGCAGATATCATGGCCGATGAACCGATCTGGGCCAAAGTCGGAGATCAGGAATACGACCATATCTCTGTTCCTCACGGATATGGTGCGAAAAGGTTTGACGCACACAACAATGAAATACCAGTTGCCATTCCCCATCAGGATGGCGATTGGCGCGTCGTGGGATGGATCACATCCGGCGGCTATGGCCATCATGTGAAAGCGTCGCTTGGACAAGGATATATCCCTGCTGAGTTGGCAGAACGGGATGAAGAAGGTCTCTTTGAGATCGAAATTCTCGGCGTTCGACGTCCTGCCCGCATCAATATTGAGCCGCTGTTCGATCCGGCTGGCGAACGCATGCGCAGTTAAAGCTTAAGGAAACAAGTCCGGCGGCAACTGGCCGGTCGTCACGAGATAAAGCAAAAACGATACAGTGACGACGGACGCGCTGGTGCTGACTAGTATGCTTGCAGAAGCCCGTTCAACCCAAACGTTATATTGCTGCGCAATGACGTAGACATTTGTTGCGATAGGTAGCGAGGCAAGCAAAATTGCAGCAAACATCCATGTGGGGTCAAAATTGCCTGCCCAGCTCAAGCCTACATACATCAAGATCGGGTGTAGAATGAGCTTGAACGGCACGATATAGCTCAGTGCCAGAGGAACGCGCTTGAGCGGTCGCAATGCGAGCGTGACACCCATGGCAAACAGGGCGCAGGGAGCTGCTGCCTGCGCCAGATAGTCGATCAGTCTAAGGATAGGTAATGGTGGCTCGAACTGAAAGCCCGCGGCCAAAACACCGACCAGTGTCGCAATAATAAATGGATGCAGAAATATCTTGCGCAGAATGTCAGCGATCAATGCCAGCGGGCGTTTTTGTTCTTCCCCGGACACAGCCATAAGCGCAGGCGCAATGGCAAAATGCATCACGTTTTCGAAACAGAAAATGATTGCGACCGGGATTGCCGCTTTTTCGCCCAACGCCAAAATTGCCAGTGCAGGCCCCATGTAACCGATGTTTCCGTATGCGCCTGCAAGTCCCTGGATTGTGGCGCTGCTAATGCTGCCCCGTGCATTGATGAGTCCGATTGCGAATGTGAGGGTGAAGATCAGGAATGTGATGCCGATATTGGCAAAGATAAATCCCCAACTTGCCAATTGATCAATGGGCGTTTTGGAAAGCAGCTTAAAGAACAGCGCCGGCAAGGCGAAGTAAATGATAAATGCGTTGAGCCATCCGAGTGCTTCCAGCGGCAACTCCATTACCCTACCGCCAATGAAGCCAAGCAATATCAGGCCAAAAAGTGGAAGTATGAGTGCGAGTACGTCAGCCATGGTTACTTCCAAACAGATCCACAAATATCGCAGCGATGATCAAACCGGCCCCGGCCCATGAAATCAGAGGCAGAGTTTCATTGCCGATCATGGTTGCTGATCCGGTGGCCACAACAATCTCTGACATTGTGAGCAATGCAGCCGTCGTAGCTGCGATGAACTTCGCGCCCCACACCTGTCCCAGCATGGTGGTCCATAGTACAAGCGCTCCGAATAGCACAACAAGAATGAGTAAGTGCGCCGAGACCTCATTTGGAGAGAAAGTTGATTGAACGTGCGGCATGGTCTGGCTCAGTGCGATGCCCATTCCAAGTGCCGCGATGACAGCGAAGCCATGTCCAAATGTGGTCGTGGCAAAAGCACCCAACTCACTTTGTCCCCTGATCATAGTTAAGCCGAAGGCCCATGCCATCCCGGACAAAATCCCGAATATGTCTCCGAGGTTTTGCGGAACCGGCCAGTCGCCAGCCCCTAAAAGCAACCAAATTCCGATAAAAGCAAGCAAGACAGCGAGTATTCTTGCCAAACCCAATCTCACACCGAAAATAACTCGCGCAAAAAGTGTCGCCCAGATAGGCAGCAGATAGAACAGAAAGGTGACCCGAATTACATCTGACAAGATAAGGCCAGCAAAGTAAAAGACGTTTGCGAAACCCATTCCACAGCCAATGATCAAGAGCCATTTCAGGTCTTCGCGTCGATAATCATTGACGTAGACCATTGCCGCAGCGGCAACAATCAGGGCTGCGATGTTTATAGCGGCAATACCCCACATGGCCGACAAGCCGTTCTCGTTGAAATAGCGCATGGGAATCCAGAACAATCCCCAAAGTGATGCACTGAAAAATACTGAAACTGACCCGCGAAGTGCTTGGGACGAGGATGAAGAATACATGTCCCGATGTCGCGGTTTGTCTCACGGGTGTCAAGCAAGGGTTTGAGTTCTCAAACTTAATATGGCGCGTTTTGTTTCCGATAGTTCCCCGGTGTCACGCCATATCGGATATTGAAGTATTTGCTGAGGTGTGAGGCCGATTGAAATCCGCACCCCAGCGCAATCTCGGTAACACTCATATTGGTTTGTAACAAAAGGCCTGAGGCACGTGTCAGCCTAAGACTGCGATATACTGATTGCGGGGTTTCACTGAATTGTTTTTGGAAAATCCGATCCAACTGACGGCGCGAAATTTTCAACCGATCAGCGATCTTGGAGATTTGAAGTTGTGCTTCAAGATTTTGCTCCATAATCAGGAGCGCATTTGACAGTGTGGGATTCCTTGATGCCATTCGAAACGCATTGGTGATGTGCTGTTCATTCGATCCATCCCGGATCGTGTCATGGAAGTAGTTATTTGCGATTTGACTGGAAACATCGGCGCCATGGCGATCGGTGATGAAATGTAACATCAGATCAAGACTGCTCGTCCCGCCTGCGCAGGAGAAACGATTGCCATCGACTTCCATCATGGATGGCCTGGTATCCAAATTGGGGAACCGTTCCCGATAAGCATCGAAGCACTTCCAGTGAATCGTTGAGCGGACCTTGTCGAAAAGACCTGCCTCCGCCGCAACAAACGCGCCATCGGAAATCGACCCGATCTGTTTTCCCTGCTTGGCATGGCCATGCAGCCAGTGGGTCAAACTGGAGTTGCGATAGGTGTGGGATTGGTCACCTCCGCATAGAACAATTACATTCGGGCTTTGATCTGTTGAGAGCTCTGCCGTGGGTACTTCAATTCCACTGGTT
The DNA here is from genome assembly GCA_963922635.1 of uncultured Hyphomicrobiales bacterium. Lineage (GTDB taxonomy): Bacteria > Pseudomonadota > Alphaproteobacteria > Rhizobiales > Rhizobiaceae > JAALLB01. The sequence goes on from CAWUJX010000022.1 coordinate 6,446, forward strand.
GAAATGGCGGTGTTGCCTTCAGCGCTTACCGCTTGCCATTCATAAAACGTTTCGCCTAATGTTTGGTTCGCGCCCCGCAGCGCATCAATCGCGCAGGAAAAAGCAACCAATGAAAATCGGGGCAAAAGAACAAAGTGAAATCGCTGCATAATGCTGGCTCTCAAAGCGAGGATCCACGAGATAAATCATTCAAATGTGTCTCATTAGTTATTGGAAATGTCCAGAATGTTGTTTTTATGACAGTTTAAACACATCACTCTCTTACAATCATCGGCAGGAGGGTTAGATGGCATTTCCCGAACATTCCAAATACGTGATCATTGGTGCAGGCATCCATGGCATGTCCAGCGCATGGCGGTTGGCAGAGCGCTTGAAGGAGCGTGGCAAAGGGTCTGGCGAAGACATCGTTATTCTCGAGAAGTCAGGGATTGCCGCTGGCGCTTCGGGTGTCGCGTGTGGTGTCGTGCGCAACAACTACTTCCAGCCTGCCATGCGCAAGTTGATGGCTCACTCGGTTGATATCTGGGAAAGCGATCCGGAAGGCCTGTCCTATCATCCGGTGGGTTATATGCAGATTTCGTCTGAATCCATGCGGGAAGATGTTCGTTCCATTTATGAGCAGCAACAAGCGATTGGCTACGAGAGCGAATTCATCGAGGGCGAGCAGAAATGCACGCATTACATGCGCGGTATTTTTGACGACTGGCGGGCGCAGGGCATCACGTCTGTGCTGCACGAAAAGCGGGGTGGGTACTCGAACCAGACAAAAACCATGTATGCATTAGCTGATAAGGTGGAGGCACTGGGAGTTCGGATTATCACCGGCGTTACTGTGAAGGGATTCATTGCTGAGAATGGTTCGGGCGCTGTGAGTGCTGTTGAAACCGACAAAGGCACGATCGGTTGTGAGCAGGTGATCGTTGGTGCGGGTCCTTGGGCGCGGGATTTCTGGGATATGCTGGAAATGCCGAAACAGATCACACTGAAAGATCTGGATGGCAAAACCCACGACGGCGTGGATATGTGGCGCTTCTGGCAACTGGAAGAAGGTGTGTTGCAGGTCGACCCTGAGATGATGATGGACAATGACGGCAAGGTGCCGCCCGTGATCCATGTGGATACGGACGCGCCTCTTTATTCGACCGTTGACGGTTCTAAGATCACCGATGAGATGTGGGGCATCTATTACAAGCCCGATTGGCATTTTGGCGGTGTTCAGGGTGGCGCTTCTCCTTACAAGGTGGACACACCTGTCGATGAAGTGGCGATCGACCCCTATGGCCCGTCAAGCCCCGAATTTGTGGCGTCAGCTGAGTTTGCGCATATGTGGGTGTCAGCACTCGCTCACTGCCAAAGCCGATTTGAGGGAACCATGCCGAAATACCATAAGGAATCGTCCGGTGGCATTGGCTGTTTCACACCGGATAGTTTCCCGGTGATCGACCATTTCCGTGAAAACGTCGCGATGATTGCAGACTCCAATCACGGTTGGAAAATGATCGGCGTGGGACATCTCGTTGTGGATGAAATCTTTGGCGAACGACAGGAACTCCTTGAACCGTTCCGTTTCTCGCGCTTTGCTGAAGGAAAATTACACCCGGTCTCCAACAGTCCTTACCCTTGGAGTTAGGCAACGACACATGAAGTACTCGGCTCTTTCCGTTCTCTGGCAAGGATTGACTGGCCATAAGGGCTGGAAACGTGCCTGGCGCGATCCCGAACCGCAAAAACAGTATGATGTCATTATCATTGGTGGCGGCGGGCACGGGCTGTCCACGGCCTATTATCTCGCGAAAGAACACGGCATCACCAATGTGGCAGTCCTTGAAAAAGGCTGGATAGGCGGCGGCAATGTGGGACGAAACACAACAATCGTCCGTTCAAATTATATGCTCGGGCCAAACACGCATTTCTATGAAAAATCGATGCAGCTTTGGGAAGGTTTGGAGCAGGACTTCAACTTCAACGCCATGGTCTCCCAGAGGGGTGTGATTAATCTGTATCACTCTGACGCCCAGCGTGACGCATTTGCGCGCCGTGGCAACGCCATGCGGATGGCGGGGATTGATGCGGAATTGCTAGACCCGACTGAACTAAAGAAGATGGTTCCCATCCTTGATTTTGATAATGCGCGTTTTCCCATCCAAGGTGGCTTGATCCAACGGCGCGGCGGCACGGTTCGCCACGACGCGGTTGCTTGGGGCTATGCCCGTGGTGCGGATATGCGCGGTGTGGATATTATCCAGAACTGCGAAGTCACGAATATCCGGGTCGAAGGCGACAAGGTGCTTGGCGTTGATACCAATCGTGGTTTTATCAAAGGCAAAAAAGTTGGCATGGCAGTGGCCGGGCACACCTCCAAGATTGCCGAGATGGCGGGCATTAGAGATTTGCCGGTTGAAAGCCACGTGCTGCAGGCTTTCGTCTCAGAAGGCATTAAACCGCTCATTGATACAGTGGTGACATTCGGCGCCGGGCATTTTTACATCAGCCAGTCTGACAAAGGCGGGCTTGTTTATGGCGGTGATCTCGACGGTTACAACTCTTACGCTCAGCGGGGCAATCTGCCGATGATGGAGCATGTCATGGCTGGCGGCATGGCGATTATGCCTGCCATTGGGCGCGTTCGATTGTTGCGCCATTGGGGTGGCATTATGGATATGAGCTTCGATGGATCTCCGTTTATTTGTAAGACACCTATCAGAAACCTCTATCTCAATGGCGGTTGGTGCTACGGTGGCTTTAAGGCCACACCCGCATCGGGCTGGTGCTTTGCTCATACGATTGCACAGGACAAACCGCATCAGTTGAATGAGGCGTTTACAATTGATCGCTTCAAAGAAGGTCGGATGATCGATGAAAAGGGCGTTGGCCCTAATCCGTGGATACAATAGGGGGCATTTGAACCATGCATCAGATTAGGTGCCCTTGGTGTGGCATGCGCGACGAGGCAGAATTTCAATATCAAGGGGATGCTTCAAAAGTCAGGCCTCCCGAAGATGGATCAGACGAAGCCTTTTTCGATTACACCTATGCGCGTGAAAATCCGAAAGGGTGGCACACAGAGTGGTGGCATCATGTGGGTGGATGTCGGCGTTTTGTGAAAGTGGTTCGAAATACAGTGACCCACGAAATTTATGCGACCGGAGGTCCGCATGATGATCTTCCAATGCCAGATGATCAAACCTCGTCCGTGAAAAAGAAGAGGGCAGGGTAATGTATCAGCGGTTTCGTCTCGAAGCGGGTGGCATGATCAACCGTGATAAGGTGGTAACATTCCATTTTGACGGGAAACCGTACAAAGGTTTCGAGGGCGACACGCTTGCGTCCGCCCTGCTGGCAAATGGTGTCCATCTAATGGGCCGATCGTTCAAATATCATAGACCTCGCGGGCTCCTAACGGCAGACAGTCATGAACCCAATGCCATCGTGGAATTGCGTTCCGGTGCGCGGCGCGAACCCAATACACGTGCCACAATGGCTGAACTGTTTGAAGGGTTGGAGGCAACAAGCCAAAACGCTTATCCGTCGCTCAAGTTTGATTTCCTGTCGGTCAATCAGTTGCTCAGTCCGTTTTTAACCGCCGGATTTTATTACAAGACATTCATGTGGCCCGCCTCGTTCTGGGAGCCGATTTACGAGAAATTCATTCGCAATGCCGCCGGTCTTGGACGTGCTTCAGTAGACCCGGATCCAGATACTTATGAGCATTCCCATGCCCATTGCGATGTATTGATTGTCGGCGGCGGACCGAGCGGAATTTCCGCTGCATTGTCAGCAGGTCGCACAGGCGCACGCGTCATTCTTGTGGAAGAGCAGTCATTTTTGGGCGGGCAGCTTTGTCTTTCGGACGATGAGGTCAATGGTGATGCAGCATCGATCTGGCTGCAGCAGTCGGAAGATGAACTGTTAAATATGCCGAATGTGACAATCATGAAACGCACATGTCTTTTCGGCTATTATGACCATAACGTTATGGCTGCTTTGGAGCGCGTAAACGACCATGTGGCCATTCCCCAAAACAATGAACCACGCCAGTGCATGTGGACGATCCGCGCAAAAGAAGTCGTTCTTGCATGCGGGTCGCAAGAACGGCCAATGGTATTTGATAACAACGACAAGCCCGGCGTCATGTTATCGACGGCGGTCCGCCGTTATGTGGATCGCTTTGCGGTCATACCCGGTAATCGTGTCGTTATCTGCACGAACAACGATGATGGCTATAAGACGGCTGAAGTCCTTTTAAAAAAAGGAATTGAGGTGGCGGCAATTTATGACGCCCGAGAGAGTGTCAGCCCAGCTTCCTTGTTTTTGCAAGAATACCGGGTTCCAGTCGAGTTCGGCATTCTTCCCGCAAAAGCGCATGGGTGGCATCGTGTCAATGCATTGTCGTTACAGCGAAAGGACGGTTCGCCTTTCGGCTCGATTGATTGTGATTTGGTCGTTGTTTCCGGTGGTCATTCTGCGGATGTTAATCTTGTGAGCCAAACCGGCGTTGCGCCTGTCTGGAAAGAAGAGATTCAGAGTTTTGTACCGGGCACGCCCACACGTCCTGAGCGTTCGGCAGGCGCTTGCAACGGCAAATTCGCTTTGGACGACTGTTTGTCAGAAGGTCATGAGGCAGGTCATAAAGCTGCGATTGCTGCCGGTGTTAAAGCGAAACAAAGCGGAAAAGCACCTTCATCTAATTCTAGGGAACACGGTGACATCGAAGCTGTGTGGAGGTGCCCCGGAGACGGAAAGGCATTCGTTGATTTCCAGAACGATGTGACGGCGAAGGATATCACACTGGCCGAGCAGGAAGGCTATGTCTCGGTCGAACATGCCAAGCGTTACACGACACTAGGCATGGCGACTGACCAGGGAAAAACATCGAATGTAAACGGCTTGGCGATCCTTGCAGAAGCGCGAGGATTGAGCATCCCAGAGGTGGGTACAACACGGTTTCGTCCACCCTATTCACCAGTGGCGATCGGTGCTTTCGCGGGACATGAGCGCGGTCAAACATTCCAACCCACACGCCGCACCACCATGCATCGTTGCCATGAGGAACTGGGCGCCGTGTTTGTGGAGGCGGGCCAATGGGTAAGACCGCAATATTATCCAAAATACGGTGAAGACATCATGCAGGCGATTTGGCGTGAAAGCGCGCAGGTTCGCCAGACTGCAGGCATTTGTGATGTCTCCACTTTGGGTAAAATCGAAATTTTCGGTCCTGACGCGGCTGAGTTTTTGAACAGGCTCTACATCAATGGCTGGAGACTTCTGGCTCCCGGCAAGGCGCGGTATGGGCTGATGTTACGCGAAGATGGGTATGTGCTCGACGATGGCACAACCTCGCGGCTCGCCGATGATCATTTTTTCATGACAACGACCACCGCCAATGCGGCTCGCGTTTTGGCGCATATGGAGCATTACTCCCAGGTGGTATGGCCGGATCTTGATGTGCATTTTTGTTCAGCGACTGAACAATGGTGCGGTGTCGCCGTTGCGGGACCGAATGCGCGAAACATACTGGATGCTGCGTTTGCAGGCGCACAAGACATGTCGGATGAAGCGCTTCCGTTTATGGGGGTTCGCGAGTTCGAATGGAAAGGCGTGCGGGCACGCATTTTCCGCATTTCGTTTTCGGGTGAGCTTGCCTATGAGGTCAATGTTCCTTGGCGATATGGGGAGGGAATGTGGAATTCGATCTGGGAAGCCGGGCAGGATCACGGCCTTATCCCTTACGGCACTGAAGCGTTAAGCGTACTTCGGATCGAAAAAGGCCATGTGGCGGGCAACGAACTTGACGGTCGTTCGACTGCCGCGGACATGGGGTTGGGCAAGATGATGTCATCCAAGAAAGAGTTTATAGGCAAGCGCATGGCAAGCAGAGAAGGCATGATTGATCCCAGTCGGCCGCAACTGGTTGGCGTAAAGATGAAAGACCGGAACGGGCGCCTACGCGGCGGGGCCCATCTGGTTGAAAGTCTGGACGATACTGATACGGTTGCAAACCGCGACGCAAGCAAAGGCTGGATCACCTCTGTGGGTGACAGCCCTCAACTGGGTCGCTGGATTGGCCTTGCTTATTTGCAAGGCGGCGCTGATCGCCATGGCACTACGATGTTTGCCCATTACCCGCTGAAAAATGAGAATGTGGAAGTGGAAATTGTGTCTCCGCATTTCTTTGATCCGCAAGGAGAGCGCCTCCATGGCTAAACTGTTTGCGGCTCATCCATTGGAACAATTTTTTGAGGGCCTCAAAACCCCGCCAGGCGATGGTGTTCTTGTAAGAAGCATTGAGGGCAAAGGCATCATTCATTTGTTTGCTGCCAAGGGCAAAACCGCAGCTATTGAACGGGCTTTGAAGATTAAGGAAACTCCGGGGAAAGCAAGCATTGCGAATGGTTTCAATGCGATCCCTATGGCGCCGGGGCAGTGGATTCTTGTTTCGGGACGTGGAGATGTGCGCGGTACGTTCGCGGCTGACATAGCAGTAAAAGTAAAGAAGATTGGTTACGTTTCGGAACAATCGGATTCCCGCGTTACTTTCCGCGTCAACGGTCCGCGAGTGATCGAACTGTTGCAAAAAGGCTGCCGCCTCGACCTTCATCCCGATAACATCGGAAAAGGTTGGTGTGCTCAAACCCAAATGGCGCAAATCGGTGTCCTTATTCATCAGATTGATGAAAAGCCCACATTTGATCTCTACGTCTATTCAGGATTTGCCCGGGAATTCGCGGAGTGGCTGGAGTATACCGGCGCTCAACTGGGCATCACATTTTCAAGATAGGTTTATCCGTGTAGTTGGCACGATCCTTGCATCGTAATGCATAAGCACGTGCTTAACAGCGCATGTGCGTTGGCCAACGGACGGATAGACCATGAAAAAGTTTGCGTTTCCCTCGGAAAAAACCATTCTCGTTACTGGTGCGGCGGGGTTTTTGGGGTCCCATCTTTGCAAGAAGCTGCTGGTGGAGAACGATAACATTGAGGTCCTCGGCATCGATAATTTGTTCTCCGGATCACGGTTCAACCTGATTGATCTGGCAGACCATCCCAGGTTTGAATTTATCCGACACGATGTGACCGAGCCGCTTTTCGTGGAAGTGGATGAAATTTACAATCTCGCTTGTCCGGCAAGCCCTATTCATTATCAGCACGATCCGGTGAAGACCATCCGCACATCGGTTCACGGTGCAATCAATATGCTGGACCTTGCGAAACGGACGGGTTCAAAAATTCTTCAAGCCTCGACAAGCGAGGTCTATGGCGATCCGAAAACCTCGCCTCAGGCTGAGGAATATTGGGGCAATGTGAACCCGATTGGCATACGTTCTTGCTATGACGAGGGCAAGCGTTGCGCTGAAACGTTATTCTTTGATTATCGCCGACAGGACGCGCTGGATACCCGTGTCATTCGTATCTTCAATACTTACGGGCCAAATATGCATCCAAACGATGGGCGCGTTGTTTCGAACTTTATTTTGCAGGCATTGAGAAACGAGCCGATCACGGTTTATGGCGACGGCTCGCAGACTCGTAGCTTTTGCTATGTTGATGATTTGCTTGAAGGCATGGTGAGGCTGATGAACAATCCGGATGCCGGATCAACACCGGTTAATATTGGGAATCCCCACGAGATCACGGTTCGCCAACTGGCAGACATCGTGATTGAATTGACCGGTTCTAAATCAAAGGTCGATTATCTCAATTTACCCAGTGATGACCCGCTGCAGCGGTGCCCCGATATTACCAAAGCGCGCGAACTTCTTGGCTGGGAGCCTACCGTGGAACTCAAAGTAGGTCTGGCAAAAACCATCGAATATTTCGATGGCCTACTGAAAGCGAAGAGCGGGAAAGTGTTGGAAGCTGCTGAATAGAGTGCAGTTGGACTCAAGCGCGTTGAAGCATACGACCATGCTACTGAGCATTGGTCTAACAGGTCTGTTGTTTGACCGTTAGCGCAGTTTAAGCCTATTCGCCGGAAGCCTAATCAGAATGCGTTCTTGTCCGTAACCAACGCCAGTGGTGTAGCCAGAATTATCTTGATGTCTTTCCAGAATGACCAGCTCTCGATGTAATCGAGGTCACTTTCCACGCGTTGCTGCATCTTGTGATGAGTATCAGTGGGGCCACGGTGGCCTCGAATTTGCGCCAGTCCGGTTAAGCCGGGACGGACGAGATGACGATCCCAATAGCGCGGGATCGTGTCGCCAAATGTCTCGTTAAGAGCAATTGGGTGAGGCCGCGGCCCCACAAGTGACATATCCCCTTTTAGAACGTTCACCAGTTGCGGCAGTTCATCAAGGCTAGACCGCCTTAGAAAGGAGCCAATCCGTGTAATTCGCACATCGTTTTTCTCGGCTTGCTTGAAGTCGCTTCCTGTCTCCATCACCGTCATGGTTCTGAATTTCCACACTTCAAAGACTGAATTGTCGAGACCATGCCGCGGCTGCTTGAAGATTATTGGTCCTTTGCTGTCCAATTTGACAGCAATGCCAACGCCGATCAAAAGCGGCGAGAGTACTGCAAGTGCTGCGCCAGCGGCGGCCCGATCGAGGCACTGTTTCGCGAAACCCTGCCAACCCCGTTGGTGCCGCTTGTGCTTCAGGTTAGCCGTATCGCTAATCTGGATGTCGATCGGTTCGTGTAGCCCCATAACCCTGCACTGTCCCCTTTTGAAACATATATGATCCGCGCGGATGGAAGGCGGACTCATTCGACAGGGGAACAGCAAGAACAGTGCCAAACGATAACTCTCGGGTTTGGTATTGCGTTGGTAGGGGTTCCTAGCTTTACTATTAACTCCAAGGAGTATCTCACCATGCCTCCACCGCTTCACTTTTCTCGCCAGGAATTTGCCGAACGCTTGAAAAAGACCCGCGATGCGATGGCGGTTAAAGGGCTTGAACTTCTAATCGTGTCAGATCCGTCTAATATGAATTGGCTCACCGGTTATGACGGATGGTCTTTTTACACGCATCAGGCGGTAATTGTTGCGCTTGAAGGCGATCCTGTTTGGTGGGGCAGGGGTATGGATGCCCTTGGCGCCAAGCGTACGGTTTTCATGGCCGAAGAGAACATCTTTGGATACCCGGATGAATACGTTCAAACGCCTGATCGTCATCCGATGCAGACGCTCGCTGAACTGCTTCGCGAACGAGGACTGGATCAGTTGCGAATCGGCGTTGAACTCGACAATTACTATTTTTCGGGCGCTGCGTGGGATACGCTGACGGCTGAGCTTCCCGATGTCCAATACATCGATGCCACAGGATTGGTGAATTGGCAGCGAGCTATCAAAAGTAAAACCGAAATCGAATATATGCGGCGCGCGGCGCGCATTGTGGAAGCAATGCATGCGCAGATTGCTGAAATCGCCGAGCCGGGGATGCCCAAGAACGAGCTGGTGGCCGAGATCTATCGCACATCCATTCGAGGTGCCGATGGGCATTGGGGAGATTATCCGGCTATCGTTCCTATGGCACCTTCTGGGATGGATGCAACTGCACCGCATCTCACCTGGGATGACAAGCCCCTCAAGAAAGGTGAAAGTACGTTCTTTGAAATTGCCGGTGCCCATCGTCGTTATCAGTGCCCACAATCGCGAACATTGTTTTTGGGCAAGCCGCCACAAAAATATCTTGATGCAGAAAAGGCTGTATTAGAGGCAGTCGAGGCCGGTCTTGAAAAAGCAAAGCCTGGAAATCTTTGCGAAGATATTGCGATTTCATTTTACGACACACTTGAGAAACACGGGTTCGAAAAGGATAGTCGTACCGGCTATGCCATCGGTGTTTCGTACCCTCCTGACTGGGGTGAACGCACTATGTCATTCCGGCGAGGTGACATGTCCGAGCTTAAGCCCGGCATGACCTTTCATTTCATGCCTGCACTTTGGCTGGATGATGGTGGGTTGGAAATCACTGAACCCATTTTGATCACAGAAACCGGCGTCGAATGCTTGTGCAATACACCGCGCGAACTCTCGATAAAACCATGATCGCACTTTGTGATTGACAATGTATACAATTTGTATTTTCCTTAATTCCGATGATCTATAGGAACAAAGAGACATGTCGTGAACAATTGATCGAGCGTATCCTGACGCTCGAGATCAAGCCGGGTTCTGTTTTGGATGAAACAACTTTATCAGAAGAATTCGGCCTTTCGCGCACACCCTTCCGCGAAGTTGTGCATGGGCTTGCAGGAGCCGGATATCTTTCAGTGGTCAAAAACCGCGGTGCGAAAGTGTCGTCGATGGACATTGAGAGCATGCGGAATTTTTTTCAATCTGCACCGATGATCTATTCAGCTGTGGGAAAGCTTGCGGTGGAAAATGCAACGCGTGAACAAATAGCCGAGCTCAAGCAGGTGCAGGCTCAATTCCGCAAAACCAGTGAAGCAGGAGAAACGCGTTCGATGGCGATCCATAACCATCGGTTTCATGAACTGATTGGCGAGATGGCAGGCAATGTGTTTCTGACACCGAGTCTGAACCGTCTGCTAATTGACCATACACGTATGAGTCAGACCTTCTATCGGCCCGCCAATTCCAAAGAACGCCAAATGGTTTGGAAAGCATGTGATCAACATGATGAAATGATCCGCGCAATTGAGGATGCTGATCCTGAAGCGATTGTGCGGTTGACAATGGAGCATTGGGAATTGTCCCGTAACAGAATAGAAAAGTTCGCCAAACCGGATCCGCTTGCGTTCGGTTTGCATGAAAACGATCGGGGGGAGACAAATGCAGTTTGAGGGTATCTACACACCCGTTGTGACCCCACACAACGAAGATCACTCAATCAACCATGACCGGTTTGCGGATGTGATTGAACATCTTATTGCTTCCGGTGTGCACGGTCTCATCATTGCCGGTACAACCGGTGAATATTACGCCCAGTCTACAGAAGAGCGTATTTTGCTGATGAAGTTTGCGAAAGACGTTAATAAGGGCAGGCTACCGCTGGTCATTGGCACCGGGGCGATCCGTACAGAAGACGCAATTGTTTTTGCCGAAAACGCGAAGGCGATTGGTGCGGACGGCATATTGGTAACGACACCGCCCTACGCCTATCCCACATCGCGCGAGATCGCGCTGCACGGTCTTGCAATTGATCGGGCAGCAAATTTGCCAGTGATGCTTTACAATTACCCGGGCCGAATGTCGGTCAACATGGATGCTGAAACGCTGGACCGGTTAGGCAAAAGCCCAAACTTTTGCGCAATCAAAGAGAGCTCGGGAGATGTCAATCGCCTGCACATGATCGCTAGGGACTATCCGCATATTCAACTTTCCTGCGGTATGGATGATCAGGCGCTCGAATTTTTTGCATGGGGTGCGCGTTCATGGGTGTGTGCCGGTTCAAACTTCGCGGCTGAGGCGCACATCGCCCTGTACGAAGCGTGCGTGGTCGACGGCGATTTCACCAAGGGTAGAGCGATTATGTCGGCCATGTTGCCGCTGATGGGTGTGCTGGAGCAGGGCGGAAAGTTTGTCCAATGCATCAAGCATGGCCTGACCCTGCGTGGCATTCCCGCAGGCCCACCCCGAAAACCGCTTCAACCGTTGAACAAAGATGATAAGCGGGCCTTGGAACAAGTGATCCGCGTCATGAATACGACGATTGAGCAAATCCAGAACGGAGAGGCGAAATGAGCGAAGAACTCCTGACAAAAGAAGAATATAATGCCATCGCCGCTGGCCTCACATATCCTGCTGCTTCATTTATTGACGGTAAGTTCCGTGCGGGGGGAGGCGTAAGGTTCCCCACAGTAAACCCCGCCAATGGCAAGCCGATTGCTCAAATATCCGGCGCCAATGCCAAGGATGTGGATGTTGCCGTTAAGAAAGCGCGTGAAGCGTTTGATCAAGGGGTGTGGTCGAAGATGCACCCATCAGACCGCAAAGATGTTCTCATCCGTTTCTGCAAACTGATCACCCGCAACAAGCGGGAATTGGCGGTCATGGAATCTGTCGACAGCGGGAAGCCGATTGCGGACTGCGAACAGATCGACATTCCTGAAACGATCCAATGCATAAAGTGGCACGCTGAAGCGATTGACAAGTTATACGATCAGGTCGCGCCGCAGAGCGATGATCATATTGCAATGATCGTGCGTGAACCAATTGGAGTGGTTGCGGCTGTGTTGCCGTGGAACTTCCCAATGCTGATGATGGCCTGGAAGATTGGTCCGGCTTTGGCCGCTGGTAATTCGGTGATTGTCAAACCCGCTGAACAGACGTCCATGACCGCACTGCGCCTTGCTGAATTGGGTGCTGAAGCCGGGCTTCCGCGCGGTGTCTTGCAGGTATTGCCAGGCATGGGACCAGAAGTAGGTGAGCCGCTCGGACGCCATATGGATGTGGACATGGTGAGCTTTACCGGATCAACCGAAACAGGAAGGTTGTTTCTAAAGTATGCCGCTGAATCCAATTTGAAAAAAGTTGTACTTGAATGCGGCGGTAAGAACCCTGCCGTCGTGTTGGAAGACGCCGAGGACCTTGATCTTGTGGCTGGCCATATTGTGAATGCCGCATTCTGGAATATGGGAGAAAACTGTTCGGCAAATTCGCGATTGATTGTCCATGAGGCTATTAAAGATGAACTTCTGGAGCGTATCTTGCTGCGCACAAAATATTGGCGCACCGGCGATCCTTTGGACCCGGTAAATCAATTGGGAGCTCTGATTGATAAAGACCACTGCAAAAAAGTGTCAAAGTATCTGAGGGGCGGCAAAGGCGTAAAAACCCTTACTGGCGGCAAGGCAGATGGAAACTTTGTTTCTCCCACCATTCATGATCATGTGAAGCCTGGTGACAAACTGGCAAAGGATGAAATCTTTGGCCCTGTTTTATCTATCATCACCGTGAGTTCGTTTGAAGAAGCGATTGCGGTTGCAAACGACACGGAATACGGCCTTGCTGCCAGTGTGTTCACTAGCAATACGAAAAAGGCAATCCGGGCAGCACGCGAAATTCGCGCAGGAACAGTGACGGTAAACTGCTATGGTGAAGGTGACATCTCAACGCCATTCGGTGGGTTCAAACAATCCGGCTTTGGCGGTCGTGACAATGGTATCCACGCCCATGATCAATATACAGAATTAAAGACCATTTGGATTGATTTGTCCGACAATGCGCCCGATGAAAGCATCGACTGATGTACTCGGATTTTCATGCGTGTTGATCGTCTGCCCGTAGATACCGGCATTTCCGGTTGGGAAGCAATTGTTCCTGGTAGTGCACCTGCTGTACCGCTGGAATCGTCATTAAACGCAGATCACTTAATCATCGGTGCTGGCTTCGCTGGCATGGCCGCTGCCCGCCGCCTAACGCAATTGCAACCGGAAGCGAGAATTATTCTGCTCGACGCCAAGCGGATTGCGGAAGGACCCGCAGGGCGGAATTCCGGCTTCATGATCGATCTTCCCCATGAATTGTCATCCTCAGATTACGCCACGACCCGTGACAAAGACCTTCAGCAAATTGCTTTGAACCGCGCGGCCATCGCCTTTGCGCGGGAGGCGGCCAAGGAATATGGAATGCCGACTGAAGCATTTGATCCCTGCGGCAAAGTTAATGGCGCGGCCAGTGAACGTGCGTGTCAGTTCAATGAAACCTATGCTACCCATTTGACTGATCTGGAGGAGCCATTTCAAAAACTTGACGCGGCGGCCATGAAGAAGTTGACGGGGTCCGATTTCTATCAATCCGGTATCTATACGCCGGGCACTGTGATGTTGCAGCCCGTTCTTTTCATGCGTGGGATGGCGGATGGAATTCGAAACCGGATCTCGATTTTTGAAGAATCTCCCGTTCTTTCTTTATCGAAACACGGTTCGCAATGGAGTGCGGAAACACCCAAAGGCACCGTTGAAGCAAAGAATGTAATTCTCACTACCAATGGCCATATCGAAAGCTTTGGATTTTTCAAACGCGAGGTTTTTCATGTGATGCTTTATGCATCCATGACGCGGGAATTAAGTGACGGTGAGGCGGCGCAAACCGGAGAGAAACGATGGGGAATTACGCCTTCCGACCCGGCAGCGACAACCATGCGCAAAATTTCTGGAACGGGCGGGACCCGAATTATCACCCGTAATCAAATGACATATGCGCCGGAGTTACAAACAAACCGAAGTACCGTCGCAAAAATGGGACAAAGACACCGCACGGCTTTCGCCCGTCGTTATCCGCACCTCGCACACGTGGAACAGGAATATGTGTGGGCTGGGCGTCTTTGCCTCAGCAGAAATTCGGCCCCTGCATTCGGCAAATTGGAGGACGGGCTGTTCTCCGCCTGTTGCCAAAACGGATTGGGAACTGCCCGGGGTACTGCGATGGGAATGGCAGTCGCAGAGCTTATCGTTGACGGTGAGACCGATTTGGTTCGCGCAATCCGCGATCAGGGAGTTCCGAAAAAATTGCCGCCTGCACCGCTTGACACTTTGGGTGCAAACGCATTCATGCGGTGGGGAGAATTCAAAGCGAGGAGAGAGCTGTGAGAGAGCTTGAAAACGGAGACATCCATCTGGAGCTTGATGAGGTAAAGCCACTCGTTCAGCAAGCCTTGATGAATGCTGGATGTGACATGGATAATGCGGAAGCGGTTGCGGAATGCATTTATCAGGCGGAGTTTCATGGCACACACTCGCACGGTCTTTTCCGCATGCCTGGCTATTTGGCGTCGCTGGCAAGTGGCAAGGTAAATGGCGCAGCTGTTCCCAAAATCACCATGCCGAAACCATCGGTGCTGGCAGTGGATGGCGATGGCGGCTATGCGCCGATTGCCCACCGCAGCTTAGCGAAGCCGCTTGCTGATTTGGCAAAACAGCAGGGAATTGCCATGGCCGCCCTTACGAATACGTTTCATTTCGCGGCCCTTTGGCAGGAAGTTGAAATGCTTGCGCGCGAAGGTGTGGTTGCGTTTGCCTGCACCGCCTTCAAACCGGCATTACCTCCAGCGGGAGGAAAAGAACCATTATACGGAACAAACCCCATTGCCTTTGCCTGGCCTCGCGAGGGTCAGGAGCCATGCGTGTTTGATCAGGCAAGCGCGGTCATGGCCCGCGGCGAAGTGATGATCGCAGCGCGCGAAGGCCGCGAATTGCCACAAGGTGTGGGAATTGACGCCGATGGAAATCCATCGACGGACCCCAACGCAGTTTTGAAAGGCGCGCTTTTACCGTTTGGCGGCTACAAGGGGGCATCCATCGCCATGATGGTTGAACTCCTTGCAGCTTCATTGATTGGTGAGCAATTAAGCTTCGAAGCGGCTGAACAAGACAACAATGATGGTGGCCCGCCCCGTGGTGGCGAATTCATTCTGGCAATTGACCCAAGTCATGGCCTTGCTTCCTCAGAAGGCCTCTTTGCGAGAATACTGCAGCAGGATGGCACGCGTTTGCCTGGTGATGGCCGCCGTGCAAAGCGCGAGGATATTATGAAAAATGGCGTTCAGATTCCAGCTGCGCTATACGGCAAAATTGCGTCTTAATCTTTTAAGTATCTGAAAAAACGATATTTTTATATAAACCTTACCTGAATGAGGTGTTCCAAATAGGTTCAGCCCAACTTTAATATCTTTACCCCAACGTCGGCTTCCCCGAAGCATCAACCCGCCGGCGAAAGGAGAAAAGACATGTTCAGCAAATCAGTGAAATCAATCCTCGCAGCGGTTGTGTTAGCCTCTTCTGCCGCGCTTGCCCCAACAACTTCAGCTCAGGCGGGCGGTAATTTTGGTGTATACATTGGCAATGGTCATTCCGGCGTTTACTTCAACAACGGGCATCGCCACAACCGTTATGTAACCCGTGGACATCGCCATCGTGGTTTCTGTGCTCCGCGTCGAGCCTTGAGAAAAGCCTGGAACATGGGTGTGAACCGTCCACACGTTGCCCGTGTCAACGGCGAGAGAATTGTTGTGGCCGGCTTTAACCGCGGACACCGTGCAAAAGTTGTCTTCAAACGTGGCAGTAAGCATTGCCGGGTAATTCGCACCCGCGGCCTTTACTAAGGGAATACTCTAATCGGACCGGCGGTGCATGCGTCCACTCCCCCCGGGCTGCCGCCTTCTGATACGCACCTCTGTCTCTTCCGAGGCAGGGGTGTTTATTGTTCAATCTCCCAACTCATCTGCACGCGAACCACATAACTGTTTTCGCCGGTTGCGATGGGAACACTACCTGCGTCTTCTTGGACCGAAAGCGTCCTCGCCTGCGCAATTGCAATTGGTCTCGGCGATGCATTGTTCTCTGAAATCGACAGGATTGGACCAAGTGTTTTTCCTGCAGCGGTTACCAGTGTTTCTGCTTTTTGGATGGCATCTTCTACGGCCGCAGTTCTGGCCTGTTTAAGAATTGCGGTCTTATCTGCGTTGCTGAACTGAATGTTGCCGCCTTGATTAACACCGAGGGAAACAACGCGATCGAGGATCGGGCCCGTTTTTTCAAGGTCCACGACGCGGATGGTAAGCGTGTTACTCACCACATAGGCCGTTATGAGTGGTGCTGGTTGTTCACCGTTCGCTTTGCGTTTGGGATATGTGTATCGCGGTTGAATGCTGAAGCCGGAGGTCTGCAGGTCTTTCTCAGCAATCCCTTCGTTCTTCATCGCTTCAAGAACCGACCGCATGGCCGCATTGTTGGCATCAAGTGCTTCGCGTGCGGTCTTGGCCTCTTTGACCACACCTGCGGTAATGATGGCCATATCTGGCGCGACACTCACTGTACCTACTCCCATGACAGATACGGATGCTGGCGTGTTTTCCGTTGCCCAAGCGGGGGAAATGACAACGGCTGAAAGCCAAGCAAAGAGTGAGATTGAAATGATTTTTTTGAAGTTCATGCTGCGGTCCATCGTTACAACAAAACAAGGAATATGACTCCAGCATATCCCAACCGTTCCAAACCTGCACCTGCCAAAATCGATGCTTGTCCGCTTCCTGCAAACACGATAATGAGTGCAGCACCGGGTCTGTAGCTCAATTGGTTAGAGCCAGCGGCTCATAACCGCTTGGTTGGGGGTTCAAGTCCCTCCAGACCCACCATTTCCTCTACTCATTGCTCTCCGTCTCCTATAGTGTTACGGCTGAAACACAGCAGGACACCGCCGCGCAGACATGTTCACTATCGCTTGGATGATCGGGTACGCAGTTTACGCGCTTGCTGTGTTGGTCAGTTGTAGAGCAATCATCCCATGGCTTGGTCGTCACAGGATAGTGGATGAAGAAAACGACAGGACATCGCATCGTGGTGCAGTGGCAAGAGGTGGTGGCTTTGCTTTCATTCTGCTCCTGTTGATAGCCCTCACGGTTAGCGTATTCATTTTAGACGCTGAGACTTTCTGGTGGACAGCTCTTTTGGTCTTTCTGGGGTTTGCCGGCGTTGCTGCCTTCGATGACTTGAAAAACCTAAATCCCTTATTGCGACTTGTTCTCTATTTCACGCTTTCCGTTTTCTTGGTTTTTTCGCTCCCTGTAGAGCGATTGCCGGGTGCTGGTTTAATTCCGGAAACCATCCTGCGTGGCCTATTGGTTTTAGTTTTTTTATGGTGGGTGAACCTCTTCAATTTCATGGATGGAATTGATGGCTTGGCGAGTATTGAAAGCATCTCCTTAAGCGTTGGTTTGGTGTTCCTCCTTTATGTGTCGTTCGGGCCCGGAATAGAGGTTACTGCGTCTATATTTTTCGGGATTACAGGGCTTGCATTTCTCACTGTGAATTGGCATCCCGCACGCCTGTTCATGGGTGATGTGGGCAGCATTACTCTCGCGGCCATATCGGGTTTCTTGATGTTGTTGGCTGCAAGCGCCGAAGCGTGGGGTATCGCGATCATACTCCCGCTTTATTTTTGGTTGGATGCTTCAACCACGTTGGTGTGGCGGATCGTAAAAAGAGAGAAATTCTGGCTTGCCCATCGTCAGCATGCATACCAGAAATTTGTGGCGAGCGGTCATTCTCACCGTATTGCGTGTTGGTACGTGGCGGGATTGAACGTGGCTTTACTTTTCCTTGCCACAAATGAATTTACATCATTCTGGCTTAGACTACTAATAGCCATCGCTCTCACATCTGCCCTGCTGGTTTATTTTCGGTCTGCCAAGCCAGCCGTTTAATCGTCGATCCGGTATTGGCGCACGACTGTAGTAAGGCGCGAAAGACTTAGGAGAAATCAAAGTCTGCCTGGTTGGCGTTGAGTTCAGCAAGCGTCACGCCATAGAGCGTGATTGCGTTTCCTGCGAAGGCGACCGTGACGTTTGCCCCACCATCGAATATTCCAAGCTGGCTAAAACTATTCAGACCCGTAACCGCGCCCATGGAGATCTGGTCAATGCCCAGTTCGAAATCATAGATGGCATCAAATCCCCAATTGTCTTCAAAGACGAAGATGTCTTCCACGCCGTCGCCCATGCCCGGCATGTCACCCCACATGAGGTCGTTTTCCGTGCCACCGTTGATGGTATCGCGGCCAGCACCACCAAATAGGAAGTCGCCTTCGGAACCGCCATTGATGATGTCGTTGCCTTCTTGACCAAAGGCCACATCACCGTTTGCACCACCATTGATCGTGTCGTTATCAGCTTCGCCATAGAAGGTGTCCGTTCCGGTGCCCCCTTCCATGATGTCGTCGCCGATGCCGCCAATCAGGATATCATCGCCTTCATCGCCAAACAGCCTATCCATGCCGCCTTCACCGCGTAGCCAGTCTATCCCGTCATTGCCATACATGAAATCGTTGTCGGCGCCGCCCCACATGAAGTCGCCGTCGTCGCCGCCATTCATGATATCTTCGCCATCGTCGCCCCACATGAGATCTGCGCCAGCACCGCCATTCAGTGTGTCATTATCGTCACCGCCATAAAGCCAGTCAGCGCCCACTTGGCCGTATAGGAAGTCATCGCCTGCATCGCCGAACAAGAAATCCGCACCACCATCGGTTGGGTCTTCCCTAAGAAATTCGTTGTCTGCAGGTACTGTGATGTTCAATGTATAATTCTGACCAAGACCAATAGTTGTCCCGTTTGCGCTGCTGGCAGACCATTGGAATACTTCCACAAAGTAAGTCCCGGCAGTCAGCCCCGTGGCGAGCAATAAAGAGTCCACATTGCCGCTTGTTCCCTCGTCAGTAATAGGTGCTTCCCCAGTTTGAAAGCCACCGACTATGTTCTGAAGTCCATCATCATTTTCTGCAATCAGGGTTCCGTTGTCGTCATACAGCCTCAGCCGTGCATCTAGACCACCGGTTGTTCCATCTATATCGAGGATCACGGTACCATCAGTCAGTATGGTGAAAGAGTACCAATCGCGTTGCCCACCGCCTTGACCCGATATACTCACATGGGCAGCCAACTCGCTATCAATCGCATTAGGATTTTCATTGTAACCAATTTCCGAAGTCACATCGAAGGCATTTGCCAAGGAACTATTTCCAGCATTGCTTGCTTTTGAAAAGGCGCTATCCCCTGAATAACTAGAACCAGGTGACAATAGCGTCGCATTGGTATCAAAATCTCCATAGAGGATATCGCGGCCGTTACCCCCTCGGAGAATGTCGCCGGCACCACGGCCATCGAGTGTATCATTGCCCCTGCCACCCTCGAGTGTGTTAACTGTCTGATTGCCGATAATTTCGTCATTGCCGCGACCGCCAATGGCGTTCTCGATTAATGAGTTCAAATTACCTTCGAACATAAGGGCGTTATACACGTTGCCCGATGCATCAATCCCGTTTCCGAGATTGGCGAGCTGTGTGGTAGAAAACGTAGACGCCTCGCCCGGCCGCAAATCAATTTGAAGATCTGTGTTGTAGTTGGACAAATCATAAGTGTCGATGCCACCGCCATCCCAGACGGTAAGGAAAATCCTGTTTGACGATCCCCCGCTACCGTTTCCGGGCGCGCCCTGTCCAACACCATTGAGAGACATTTCGCCAGTGTTTGAATTCCACGTGTATGTGGTGGCGGTATTGTTGGTGGTAAAATTGGCGCCATACATGTATTGAAGCGCTGCGATGTCGAGCATCATCAATGTCTGAGCAAAGCCGAACTGTTCATTTCGATAGCCAGTGACCGTATCGCCCAACACGTGCGATCTGTACGACATGACAGAGTATTCCATAGAATCGCGTTCCACCGGAATGACCGTGCTCAGGGTTGACCCGCCTGTGTCGTGTCCGTGGCTTAGGCCAACCGCATGCCCAAATTCGTGTATATGCGTCACCCACGAATAATCACCCACCTGTGGCGTGCGGAATTGATTACCGTCATTGCCAAACCACACATCACCGCCATCGGCGCCACCGCCCGGCACAGCAAAATCGGCAACGCGCGCAGTGTCGAGGTTAAAGCCGTCAAAGAAATCGGCTTCACCTATTGCAATGTCTGATGGCCCATTGGGATCGGTTGCGAGTGAGATATCCAGATTGGAGACTTGCTCAAAAGACCCATAGGTAAATGCCGTGCCAGTGCCTTCGAGAATGGATTCAATAGCATCTTGTTGCTGGGCTGATACCTGGCGAAACCCGGTGACGGTGTGTCCATAGGATGTGCCAAAATCGGCAAAGCTATCCGCAAAGCTGTAAGTGATGGACGCATTCCAGGCAAAACCGTAAATAATGCCGTCCACGTAGTTTGAGCCACTGGAACTTACCGAAACTACAGACGTACCGCCCGACTGAAAAATCGTATCGCCCTGATCAGTGACGATGGGTATCCCGCCACTGCCGTTTGTACCATTTCCAAGACAGTCAAAAAGGTTCGGCTGCCTAGCCGCAATTGCGCACACGCCACACATTCAAACACCCCTGCTTATCGGATAGCGTCATTCGCGTTTCCATAGCAGTATCGGGTGAGTCTGCAAACCCTTGTCGAAAACAAGATAAACAGTTGGTTTAACAGGAAATGTGCATTTCGGCACATTGGAATGAAAATTGCTTTCCTATGGTGATCGGATGAAATCTGTGTAGGATAACAGTGATTAGCAGTGCCGGGGGGCGGCGTGCTGTTTTCGACTATGATCGTTGAAAATATTGGGGGAGAGGCAAATGCCATTTGATGATTTTGGAGTCGTGGGCGGATTATTCACGACCAGCAACAATTATCTTGCAACGACCACTGCAGATGGAAATACCGTCGTTTTCTTCCAGTCCGGTGCAAACATAGATGTCCAATTATTTGACCCCACAGGCCAGGCGATTGGCACGAGTTCCTTATTATCGAGTTTTGTGCTTCCGAATGCAGCTGTTGGTTTGAGCAATGGCAACATTGCTGTCTCTATACCTGGAAGCAGCGTTGTCAGGGTCTTTGATCCGTCCATGCAATTCCAGCTGTTTACAGTCGCGCCTTCTGCTGCGAGCTCTATAAATACCGACATCAATATCACCGAAGTGCCCGGTGGTGGATTTGCTATGAGTTGGAGCAGAACAGGGACCGGCACCAACAGCACGGATGTTGAGTTTCAAATCTTTGACAATGACGGCAATTCATCGCTCGGACCAATCACACTGAGCCTGCCCGGGGTGCAGTCATCGGCAACAGTAGCTTATGATAATTCGCTCGGCGGCTCCTCAGATCTTCGGCTCTTTTTCGTGGACAATACAACCGGCGATCTCATGTACCAAGCATACTCCTCGAATGGAGCAACCGTTGGTACCGTGCAGCAGGTCACATTTGGGAACACGGTTACCGAATACGAAGTTGTGACGCTTGCGAACGATACGCATGTGGTGATCTGGGAAGATTCTGCAGGTGTTCACGTAACCCGTCTCAGCTCTGCTGTTTCGCCAGTACCGATCACCAACCCTCTTGATTCGCAGGGTTTGAACCCGACCATCGTTGCAACAGCTGATGGCGGATATATTGCAGCATGGGTTCAGGCAACATTTAGCGGTAACTCGGCGGAAGTTCGTCAGTTTGATGCCAACGGTACCCTCGTGGAAAGCCAGAGTTTCACATTCGGTCAGGCCGTTGAAATTGCAGTGACCGATGATGGTATTTTGTCGATCTTCGTGCGGACCAGCAGCTCGACACTTCCCACTCGATTTTTCACGATTGATTCTAATAATGCGAGCTTTTCCACAGGCAACGATACAGAGACCGCAGACAATAACGACAATATTCTCCATGGCCTCGGCGGCGACGATACCATCAACGGCGAAGGTGGCAATGACATCATTACGGGCGGGACTGGTGAAGACACTCTGAATGGCGGTTCAGGTGATGACCATTTTTATGAGACCGGGCCGTCGTCGGAAATTGACCAATATGATGGTGGCTCCCAGGAAGACACCTTGTTTGCGATTGGCGAGTTCTACTCGAACACCGTTGAGTTCAACCTGACCACAGGACGCCAAAGCGTTGGCGGAGTATTGCGCGATACGATCACGAATATCGAAAACCTTACCATTGGTGGTGATGCGACCATCATAGGCGATGGTGGAGATAACATCCTTACGGCTTTCGATAACGGCGATGTGGGTGACAATACAATTTCGGGTGAAAAGGGTAACGATACGTTGTTTGGAGGGGGTGGCAATGACACCCTCTTTGGTGGGGATGACGATGACGAGCTACATGGCGATGCAGGCAACGATACTCTCAACGGTGGAGACGGAAAAAATACGATCTTTGGCGGTATCGGTGACGATACGATTGTGTCCGATGGCGGCATCGATCAGATTGATGGTGGGGATGGAACAGACACGCTTGACTACACATTCTATGACAATGGCAGTCAGATCAACCTCATTCAGGGTGAAGCGGAAAACCAAAGTCATATCGATGAAGTAATCAATGTTGAGAATGTCACAGCCGGGGACGGCAACGATGACATTATTGGTGGTGATGAAGACAACCACTTCATTGGCAATGATGGTAATGACCAATTCACCGGCGGGCTTGGTAATGACGTCTTTGATGGCGGCGCCGGCGACGACGAGGTCAATTATAGCGACTCAGCCCAAGCGGTAACCATCAACCTCGCAACCGGCTCAACAAGCGGCGGCACCGCCCAAGCCGACACGTACATTTCAATTGAAGACGTCCGCGGTTCGAATTTCGACGACACACTGATTGGTGACAGTCAGGCAAACCGCCTGAGTGGCGCTGGTGGCGACGATCTGCTCGATGGCGGGCTAGGTGCTGATGTTTTGATTGGTGGTGCAAACACATCCGTTGGCGACACCGTTACCTATGCCGCATCGGCAGGAACGGTCATCGTCAACTTGACCACTGGCGGTGTTGGCAACCACGCGGACGGCGATTCTTATTCCGGTATTGAGAACGTAATCGGCACTGATTTTCAGGACAGTATTACCGGTAATGGTTCAAACAACGCGTTATTTGGCGGGTTGGGAGATGACTTCCTGTTCGGCGAAGGCGGTGATGATCTCCTCGAAGGGCTCGATGGTGGCGACACCCTTACTGGTGGCACGGGTGTTGATACTGTCACGTATGAGAATTCGAACGCTGGTGTCATGATTTCCCTGATCGATGACACGGCTTCCGGCGGTCACGCCACGGGCGACGATCTCAATGAAATCGAGAACATTATCGGGACAGATTTCGCCGACAATCTCGTCGGCAATACCCAGGACAACCGACTGGAAGGTGGCGGCGAAAACGATACGTTACAGGGTGGATTGGGTGCGGATACTCTGATCGGCGGAGCCGGTTTCGATACTGCATCCTATGCGGATTCAACAGTGGGCGTAACGGTTTCACTGCGCGATGGCATGCCAGTTGGAGTGGGTGGCACTGCTGAGGGTGACACGCTCACCGGCATAGAAGGTCTAATCGGATCAGCCTTCGATGACACCCTTACCGGCCAGGAAAATCTGGTAGAAGACTTCATCGATGCTGGTGATGGCAACGACATTATTTTCACACGTGGCGGTGATGACACGATCATTGCAGGTGCTGGTAACGATCACATCATCATCCGTCTCAATGGCAATGATGCATTGGCAAATAGTGGCGATGTCACTGGAGGCTTGGGGTCGGATACCCTCGATTTTTCTGCAACCTCTGTAAGCGTCAATTCAGAAATTGTTGCAGATCTGACCACGCAATCGATGACTTATATTTCCCGGCCAAATACGGTTAGCGAATTTATTGTCGCCGATGAAGTTACCTTCTCAGGGATCGAAAGTTTAGTTGGCGCGAGCAGCCAAGACCACCTGACCGGCGACAGCGGCAACAACACACTCCGTGGCCTCGTTGGGAACGACACGTTAATCGGTGGCGCCGGCGCGGATATTCTTGACGGCGGCGATGACAACGACACGGTGGATTATTCCACATCATCGGCTGGTGTGAATGTGGACTTGACTGCCGGAACCGGAACCGGAGGTGATGCGCAGGGCGATACGTTGATCGATATCGAGTTCGTTATAGGGACTGATCATAACGATGTTGTTCGCGGTAACCAGGCCCCTAACCGTTTCACTCTTGGTCAGGGAAATGACACGGCGATTGTCACCAATTTAAGCTTCTTGAACGATTTTGACGGCGGTGCCGGAATCGATACGATTTCATTCCAAGAAGTGTCGGGTCTTTTGGATATTGATCTCGATCTGGTGAACGGAAGCGTTGGTTTAGCCGATATCATCGGTTTCGAGAATGTAATTGATAATACCAACAACAACGAAATTGTCGGCAATGAATTAGCCAACACGTTCACAATCACTGGTGGTGATGACGATGTCGACGGTTTAGGTGGCACCGATTCACTTGTGCTCGGTGGCGATGTCCGCGATTGGGCAATGAGATTGTTAAACGCTACCGAGTCCTGGATTGTGAATACCGCAACTGGTGACCGGGTCACATTCCAGAGTATTGAGCGGATTTTTGCAGGCTCTAACGAAGTTGGGTATCAGATTTCCACTGGTTTCGGCGCTGCGTTTAATGGAACAAACCAGAGCGATATTCTGATTGGTGATGCGGGCGGCAATGCAATC
>CAWUJX010000023.1:0-31284 GCA_963922635.1 uncultured Hyphomicrobiales bacterium
ACGTTTGGAGCAGTGCGCTGGGATGTGGAGATCATCAATCAGGACGGGGAAGTGGTCGCGAGCTATCAATTGCTAACACTGAATGCCATTTGACCGTGACCGGTTAAAGCTCGCCGGCCTCCTCCAACACTTTGTGCGCCACACGGAAGCATTCAAGAGATTGAGGGACCCCGCAGTAAATGCCGACCACATGAATGATCGCGCGGATTTCTTCCTTGCTCACTCCATTGTTGAGCGCACCTTTGCAGTGGATTTCCCATTCGTGCATTTTGCCAAGGGCTCCAATCATGGCCAGGTTCATCATTGATCGGGTTTTCATATCAATTGCCTCATCACCCCAGCCGAACCCCCAACACCATTCGGTCATCGCTTCCTGAAATGGTCGGGTAAAATCATCTGCCGCGGCAAGATTTTTCTCCACATAGTCGGCTCCCAGAGTTGCCTTGCGTTTTTCCAGGCCTTTTTCAAAGCGTTCCTTGTCCATCGATGTCTCCTGCTTGTTGATTGTTCCGAGTTAACAGGAATCTCGAGCTGGAACGAGACATTTTGCTGGACTTGATTTAGGAGGGTATCAACAAAGAAAAGGAAATGGGCATGGCGCAGAACATCATTATCGCACCATCGGTGCTTGCGAGTGATTTTTCAAAGCTTGGTGATGAAGTGCAGGCAGTGGTGGAAGCCGGGGCTGACTGGATTCATCTCGATGTGATGGATGGACATTTCGTTCCCAATATCACATTCGGCGCGCCGATCATCAAAGCGATCCGGGATCGGACCAACAAGACTTTTGATTGTCATCTTATGATAGAGCCAGTTGATGTCTATCTGGCTGAATTCCAAGCTGCTGGATGTGATGTTCTCACAGTCCATGCTGAGGCCACAAAACATCTTGATCGGTCTTTACAGGCCGTGCGCGATCTGGGATGCAAAGCGGGGGTGGCATTGAACCCGCATACGTCAGTCAACGTGATTGAACACGTTCTCGATCGTATCGACCTTGTTTGCCTAATGAGCGTTAATCCAGGTTTCGGTGGGCAAAAGTTCATCCCGGAAGTGGTGGAGAAAACCCGTCGCGTGAAAGCGTTGATCGGAGAGCGTCCCATCCATATCGAAATCGATGGCGGTGTCGATCCCAATACAGCGCCCTTGGTCGTGGAAGCGGGTGCGGATGTGCTGGTGGCGGGCTCTGCTGTGTTTAAGGGCGATGGCGTTGAGGGCTATCGGGCTAACATTGATGCAATCCGCCAAAGCTATGCGTAGGGGCTGTCACTGAAGTGAAATAAATTTACGGCATTGGAGTTTGGCAACGGAAAACTTCAAAGCCAAATATGCCAAAACTCTCTTCTACTGAGCCATTTATCGAGTCGGAATGTGAAATCACAAATACCGAGTTTGGCTCTTATGTGTCGATTGCCAAAGGCACGCGATTGTTGAATGTCGAGTTTGGTGACTATTCCTATACGGATCGCTACGCCAATATCGCCAATGCAGTCATTGGCAAGTTTTCAAACATAGCAAGCTTTGCCCGTATCGGCCCTACGGATCATCCGATGCATCTCGCCACAATGCACCACTTTTTGTATCGCTCGCCGGACTATTGGGACGGTGCGGAAAAGTGGGATGAATTTTGGGATTGGCGTGAAAGCCGGGTGACTTCTATTGGCCATGATACCTGGATTGGACACAACGCAATTATCAAACCAGAAGTTACCGTGGGAATTGGTTCGGTGGTAGCTTCCGGGGCGATTGTTACCAAGGACGTGGAGCCGTTCACCATCGTTGGTGGTGTAACCGCTACGCCAATTCGCGATCGATATCCGGACACGATTAAACAACGAATGATGGACTTGGCGTGGTGGAACTGGGACCACGAGACCATAGGCGCGCGACTGGATGATTTTCGCAGTCTTCCCGCAGAAGACTTTCTCGCCAAATACGAATGAGCGCTGAATGCTTTACCGGGCCTTCGGCAAGACAGTGAACATGCTTGCCGTCAGCGTCGCGATTGCTTTTTCTTTATTCTCTTCAATGGCAATTGCCTTTGCTTCGCAGAACGTAATTGTTCGGCCTGCCTTGATAACAATTGCTTCAAACCGAAAATGATCTCCCTTTGCAGGTGATAGAAGGCTCGTCTTTAATTCAATGGTAAGCACTTCGGCATTTTCCGGCATTAGAGAGAGGGCCGCATAGCCTGCCGCGCTATCCAGCATGGAGGTGATGGCGCCTGCATGCATGAAGCCATGCTGCTGCGTAAAGGTCGGATTAAAGGGCATTTCGAGCACGACCTTGCCGGGCTGAACGGACGTAAGGGAGCCGCCGAGCGTTTTCATGGCTTCTTGCCTGGAAAAACTATCGCGAACTTTTTGAGCGAAGTCCGGGTTTCTGGGCTCGAAACTCACCACTCTTATTTGCCCTTCCAAACAGGGTCTCGTTTTTCTGCGAACGCGTTGAAACCCTCCATCATGTCTTCGGAGCCGTAAAGCGTATCGACGGTTGCCAATTGTCGCTTCGTGATCCGATTAAGGGCATCCTGAAACTTGCTGTCCTCGGCATCGCGGACAACTTCTTTTATGGCCGCATAAACAAGCGGCGGGCCGCTCTCCAACAAGCGGGCGGTTTCCCAGGCCCTTTCCATTAATTCGTCAGACTTGTGGATGTGGTTTACGAAACCCCAACGATGGGCTTCTTCAGCGTCTAGCCATCTGCCTGTCAGCAACATCTCCATGGCAATGTGATAGGGAATGCGCTTTGGCAGTTTTATTGATGCTGCGTCCGCAACGGTTCCGGAACGTATTTCCGGCAGAGCGAATGTGGCGTGTTCGGCTGCCAGGATAATGTCGCAGGACAAAGCTATCTCCAGACCTCCGCCACAACAAATACCGTTTACAGCGCAGATTACAGGTTTGTTCATGTGGGGCAATTCCTGCAGTCCGCCAAAGCCACCCACGCCGTAGTCACCATCCACATCGTCGCCGTCGGAAGCCGCCTTCAGGTCCCAACCGGGGCAAAAGAATTTTTCACCACTCGCTGTGAAAATGGCCACTCTCATATCCGGGTCATCCCGAAACTCCTGAAACACATCACCAAGAATTCGGCTTGTGGCCAGATTAACAGCGTTGGCTTTTGGCCGGTCGAGGGTAACCTCGAGAATGCCGCCTTCTTTTCGCGTTTTGACAGGATTGGTCATGTGTTTATTTCTCCAGTCTTATCAGAGCATCCACGGCAGTTGCGCCTTTGGGACGTGCTAAAACAGGGTTGAGATCGAGTTCGAGTAGGTGAGGGTTTGCCACGCAATACGCCTGAACCGCAAGGATCGTATCCACGATTGCTTCCAGGTCCGCAACAGGCTTCCCACGGTAACCGTTAAGTAGTGTGTAAACACGAAGCGATCTGATCGCGTCGAGAATTTCATCCCGTGTTGAAGGCACGAGCAATGAAGCGCTGTCGGATAGAAGCTCTGTGAGTATGCCGCCGGCACCGATGGTGAGCACGAAGGTTCCCGTAGGGTCCCGATTGATGCCCACAATAAGTTCTGCCACAGCGCCGGTGACCATTTCTTCTGCGAGGTAGCCAGTCACGTTTTCCATGGACGTTGCAGCTTCTTCGACCTCAGCGCTTGAATTCAGGTTTAGTTTCACTGCGCCCGCTTCGCTTTTGTGGGCAAGCCCCAAGCCTTTTAGGGCAACTGGAAACTCTAAACGCTGAACCGCCTTCGCAATCTCATCACTTGTGTTCCCTGTGACCGAATTAGGAAATGTAATTCCGTATCCGGCAAGTGTCGATTTGGATTGAGCTTCGTCGAGTGTCTCGGCTTCGCACTCGTCACCTGCTGCCAGCAGCACCGGTTCGCGTGCCGAACCTTTTATTTGCCCTGCTCGGATTGCAGCATCGACTGCCTGTATCATTTCTTCCATGCCGTGAAGGGGGGTGATGCCGTTATCGATCAGGCGATCGCTCAATTCTTCCGACAGGTTTTCCTGCAGGGTTGAAAGCAGTGCAACATTTGCTTTGGTCTTGTGTTTGGCGTCGATTAACGCTTGAAGCGGGATTTTCCACGCGCTCATATCGCAACGGTCTGTGGGCGGAACGTCCATGATTAGAATGTTAAGTGCAAAATCATCGGCAAACACAGCCGCATAGGTTTCCACCAGCTTCTCATAATCGCTCCAAATGAACGTATGATAATCAAGCGGGTTGGCGACTGTCACCAATGGGCCAAGGGTCTCCTTGAGTTTTGACGTGGTACTGTTGGAAAAGTCCCGGAAGTTAAGTTTCGAAGTAGCCGCCATGTCCGAGATGAGGCTCGCTTCGCCGCCGGAACATGAAAGTGAAGCAACCGAATTATCACGCATCGGTCCGTTCACGTGCAGCACCTTTAACGTCTCGAGAAAAACAGCGATGCCGTCTACTTCCGTAATTCCCAACCTCTTTAACAGGGCGGAGGAAGCTTCTGCTCCGCCTGCCAAAGATGCGGTATGACTAAGGGTCGACGCTCGAGATTTTTCAGATTTTCCTGCCTTGATTGCGACGATGGGTTTGCCCAATTCGAGTGCTTTCGCAGCCATGGCCTCAAAATCGCGAATATCGCCAAACCCCTCCAGATAAAGGCCAATGGTCGTGACGCGGTTATCATTCAATACGGCTTCCACCAATTCGCTGACGCAGGTTTGCGCTTGATTGCCGGCCGCTAGAACATAGGCAATCGGCAGGCTGCGCTTTTGCATGGTCATATTGATCAGGATGTTTGACGATTGGCCGATGATTGCCACGCCGCTTTTGCACGGACGCCCACCATGCTGATCTGGCCAGAGGGTGATGTTATCGAGGTAGTTGAGGATACCGTAGCAGTTTGGTCCAATGATGGGCATTTCCCCTGCGGCTTTGATTAAAGCCTGCTGCAGGTCCGCACCGCCGCTTACTTCTTTTTCACTTTCGAGAAATCCGGATGCAAAACAGGTTGCGCCGCCGGCGCCTCTTTTGGACAATTCCCCTACGATGCCGATGGTGAGTTCCCGGTTCACGCCAATGAAGCTTGCGTCTGGTGCATGGGGCAAGTCGTCGACGGATTTGAAACATGGAACACTGCACATGGTTTCGCGCGTGGGATGCACAGGCCAGACCGCGCCTGAATAGTCGGACTTTTGCAATTGCGTCAGAACATTTTCCGCCCAAGCACCGCCAAACAGGGCGATGGATTTCGGCTTAAGGAGGCGGGAAAGACGGCTCACGTGAGTGCCTCCAATTCAGATTTGTATTCCTTGATTGCCGCTATTCCTTTTGGGGTAATTGTGTAGACGCCGCGCTCCACGCGTTCAAACCAACCGTAGTGATCGTCTGACATGATTGGGCGTGCCCGTTTTACGTCTGTGCTAGAGGCGACTTCGGATGCTTTGGTTGGGCCATGACAATGCAGATGGGCGAGGCATCGCAATGCGTCCTGTCGATAGGATGTCACGAGCTTTGTTTTCGACGCTCCGCCTTCATTGGAATCGCCCACCCGATGTTGAAATTCTTTCAGCATCCGGTTTTGACGTTTCTTATTCTTACGAGGTTGATAGGGCGTAGGATCAAGATGGATATGTGCTGTTTCAAGACCCGGCGAAACGGTGATTAGCCCAAGGCCCAGCCGACGACACAGAATTTTATTGGCACTGAACGCTTTCCAGCCCCTCCGGCCTTGCCATTCTGGGATTGCCACATAAACAAGATCGGTCACCTTCAGGCGTTCAATTGCCTGATGCACAAGTGTTAGCGAGAACGTTGTTTTAAGTTCGATAATCACCGGCGGTTCATCACCGCGTAACCCCATCAAATCAGCTGACCCTACTTCAGCTTTCACCTCATACCCTTGGGTTTCCAGAAGCGCTTTGACGGGTGGGTAGAGATCCGTTTCTTTCATTTGGGGTGCGCTTTATGCTCCCAATGGCCGCAGCAGTGCGCGGCTGATGATGTGGCGCTGGATTTCTGACGTCCCTTCCCAGATGCGCTCGATGCGGGCATCGCGCCAAATGCGTTCCAAGGGCAATTCGTCCATCACCCCCATGCCGCCGTGGATTTGTATGGCTTCATCTGCCACAAAGGCGAGCATTTCGGAGGCTTTCAACTTTGCCATTGCCATATCTGAATCGGTGCAAGTTCCCTGATCGTATTTCCAGCCGGCTTCCCAGGTGAGTAGTTCAGCTGCTTTCAATTCCGTTGCCATGTCTGCCAGCTTGAACGAAACGCCCTGAAATTTTCCGATTTTCTGGCCGAATTGCTCGCGCTCGGCGGCAAATTGTACTGCCAGTTGAAACGCCCGGTCGGCTCTTCCCAAACAAGTAGATGCAACCTGCAAGCGTGTGGCGCCCAGCCAATCGTTTGCAACTTCAAACCCTTTATGGAGTTCGCCTAACATATTACGGGCGGGCACGCGGCAATCGTCAAATTCGAGGATGGAGTTTGTATAACCACGGTGGGACACGTTGTTGTAGCCGTCGCGAACGTTGAAGCCCGGTGTGCCCTTGTCGACAAAAAACGATGTGATCAATTTCTTCTTGCCGCGCGGTGTATCCTCTTCCCCGGTCGCCACATAAACGATTGTAAAGTCGGCGATGTCCGCATGGCTAATGAAGTGTTTGGTGCCATTGATGATCCAATCGTCACCATCCTGCTTTGCCGTTGCTTTCATGCCGCGCAAATCAGAACCGGCTCCGGGCTCTGTCATTGCCATGCAATCCCATTTCTCGCCCCGCACGCATGGCTCTAGGTATTTTTTACGTTGTTCGGGTGTGCCAGCGCACAGAATGTTTGAAGGACGGGCGACGCCAGTCCAATGGAGCGCGTAATTGGCTCGCCCAAGTTCTTTTTCATAAAGAAGCCAGGAAAGTGTATCGAGACCCGCTCCCCCAAACTCTTCCGGGATGTTGGCGGCATAGAGCCCCGCTGCCATCGCCTTTTGTTGAACTTCGCGGATGACATCCATATTGAGGTGACCGGTACGCTCGATTTCTGCCTCATGGGGATACAGCTCGTTCTCCACAAACGCCCGTGTGGTTTCGACGATCATCTGTTGTTCTTCGGTAAGTGCGAACTGCATCTATGTTTTCCTACACCCCTGCATTCAATGGCCTTTGCCACCATTCCACATCGTGCCACTCTTCAAATTTGTAACCCACCTCGCGGAATGTCCCCACCCGCTCAAACCCCAACGAGCGGTGGAGCGCCACACTCGCCTTGTTTGGAAGCGCAATACCTGCAAGGGCCATACGAAATCCCTTTTCCTTCAGGCTTTCAAAGAGTGCCTCGTACAGTCTCGTTGCCACTCCCTGACCGTGGGCATCTGCCCGTACGTAGACCGTTACTTCGACCGAACGTTTGTAGGCATCGCGGGGCCTAAAAAAACTTCCATACGCATAGCCGATTATTTCCTGTTCTCTTTCAGCGACGAGATAAGCATGGCTTGCCTGATAGGTTTCAATTCTCTGTGCCATCACGCTTTCATCGGGTATCTCGGTTTCAAAAGAGATGGCGGTGTGTTGCACGATAGGTGCATAGATTTCGAGGATAGCCCCAGCATCGGATGCCTTTGCTGAGCGTAGGGTTACGGGCATTAACGCATGCTTTCCGGTTTAGGCAATTGCGTCTGAGCCTCGTGTAGCGCTTTCATTTTAGCAGCCATTTCGGGACCCGGATCGCATGATCTGCGCGTTTCCAATGAGACGTGAATCAGCAATTGGTTACAGGTGCAAAGCAGATCACCGGGCGTGCCGTCGTCTTTGGCACGGTGCATTTCATGGTACATGCGGAGTTTCTTACCCTCGGCCTGCAGCACCTGTGTCATGACGGTGATTTTTTCTCCCGGATGTGTTTCGTTTCGAAATTGGATCAAGTTTTCAACGGTAAAATAAGAAAGTCCTGAAGCGATGTAGTCCGCATCTGCACCGATCATTTCCATTACGGTGTCGCCTGCATCGGAGAACACTTGACCATAGCGGCTTTCATTCATGTGGCCGTTGTAATCTGTCCAGTCGATGGGGATTACGCGGCGCAGGGTATTAAGCGGTTTCGTGATGTCATCGGGTAAAGGCGGTTTGGTCCGCGCTTCATGCTCCACAAGTGTTTCGCCCGCACCATAGTTGCGCGCCTTCAACCCCCGCAAAATTGTAACCAGATTATCATCGCGGATGCGTTCCAATTCGCGGATTGAGTGCTGTCCCGATTGTGTATCCGATTGCTCTGCGATTGTGTTCACAAGTTCATCGGTGAGTTCCGGCACGTCCATGAGTTTGGTCCAAGGCCATTCGAGACACGGCCCGAATTGGGCGATGAAGTGTTTCATGCCCGCTTCGCCGCCAGCCACGCGGTAGGTTTCAAACAAGCCCATCTGCGCCCAACGAAGGCCAAAGCCGAAACGGATCGCATCGTCAATTTCAGCTGTCGTGGCAACGCCGTCCTTGATCAGCCATAGCGCTTCACGCCATACGGCCTCCAAAAACCGGTCGGCAATATGAGCATCGATTTCCTGCCTGACAATCAGCGGTTTCATGCCGATTTTTGTGAGCGTATCCTTTGCACGGGCGCACGTGCCGGGATTCCCCACAAGTTCCACCAAGGGCAGCAGATAAACCGGATTAAAAGGGTGGGCGACAAAGATTTGTGTGGGGTTGCTGGAACCGTGTTGAAGTTCACTGGGCTTGAAACCGGATGTCGATGATCCGATTAATGCATCTTTACGGGCATGGCTTTGAATTTCCGCAAAAACCTGGTGTTTGACTTCAAGACGTTCGGGAACGCTTTCCTGGATCCAGTCTGCGTTGCTGACCGCATCTTCTATGGTTCCCACATGCGTGAGTGTTCCTTCGGTGGGGACGGAATAGTCAAGAAGGGCGGGAAGGGAACGTCGCGCATTTTCGAGGACTTCCTGTATTTTCCGCTCTGCTTCGGGGTCAGGGTCGAACAGGTTTACACTAATTCCGTTCAGGAGAAAACGGGCAGCCCATCCGCCTCCGATAACACCGCCGCCGATGATTGCAGCTGTCTTGATTGCCATGCTCAGTTCCAGATTAGTTTATTTGTGTCGTAACCGTTCTCTTGGAGCGCATTGAGAGCGCCGGAGACGCTGGCACGGCTGCGGCTTTTGTTTCTGGAAAGTATCCAGCCATATTTCTTGCCGGGCTCGCCCACAGCGACGGTTTGATAAGCGTCGTCAATCCATAAAACCCAATAGTCTGCGCGGAATGGTTGGAGGGGTGAAAATTTCACACCGAGTTTTCCGGTGCCTTTGACGATTGCATTGCCATCGGCCGATTCCCGTTTTCCGTTCCGGTCGCAGCTGTTGGTCACCGAAATGGTCTTATTGTCGATCCGGCCATATACCGCTTTTGAGTTGGAGCAGCCCCGTTGATACCATGCGGGAAACCGCGCGATTTCATGCCAGGTTCCCAGATACCGGTTCAGATCAAACGAGTTTACAGTCTGCACCTGCTGTGCATGAAGTGGTGAGATGAGGCACAGCGCCGTCGCGAGTATGATGAGAAGTCGAACTGCATGGTTTTTCATGGTGATCACCGTGTGAGGAAAAATGAGACGACTGATGGGGCCAAACATAGAAGGCACATCAGCCCTTGCGAAATGAATGGATCAGAATGGCAGCCCCGCCATTTGCTCTCCAGCAATCCAGCCAGGCCCGTAGTCACCAACAAGGGCGTCCATGTTGCGATACCGAAAATTCCCACCTCGGTTGCGTTATCTTCAAGCGCGGAAAAGTAAGAAATCCAATGCACTGCAACTATGATTGCGGCAACTCCCCACAAAGACCACGCGAGCGTTTTGCGGCCAGGCATGAAAATAATGGCGAGCGCAAGAATGGGACCAAACAAATAGAGCGCTCGGAACAGCCCGATGATCATAAATTTATCCTTTCGGTGCCCGCTTGGTTAGCGCAAGCTTTTCGCGCACGCCGTCAGACCCCATGATTGATGATCCCATATTCTCAATAATCGTGACGGCACGTTCGACCAATTGGGCGTTTGTGGCAAGTTCGCCTTTGCCGAGCCAGAGATTGTCTTCAAGGCCCACGCGCACATTGCCGCCCGCATTCACTGCATTCGCCACATAGTTCATCTGATGCCTGCCGAGGCTGAAGGCTGACCAGTTCCAATGCGACGGGACGTTGTTTACCATTGCCATGAAAGTATTCATATCATCGGGCGCCCCCCATGGAACACCCATGCATAATTGTACAAGTGCCGGAGACTTCAAAACGCCCTCTTCGACGAGTTGTTTGGCGAACCAGAGGTGCCCGGTATCAAATGCTTCGATTTCCGGGCAGACGCCGAGGTCCGTCATCATTTGCCCCATGGCGCGCAACATGCCTGGTGTATTGGTCATCACATAGTCGGCTTCCGCGAAGTTCATGGTTCCGCAATCAAGTGTGCAGATTTCCGGCAAGCATTCCGCCACGTGAGCCACACGCTCAGACGCACCAATCATATCAGTTCCTTCTTCATCGACCGGTAAGGGCGCTTCCGTGGAGCCAAACACCATGTCGCCGCCCATGCCTGCTGTGAGATTTAGGACAACATCAATATCTGCATCGCGGATGCGGTCTGTCACTTCCCGGTAGAGATCAAGCCTGCGGGACGGCTTGCCCGTTTCCGGATCACGCACGTGACAATGAACGATCGCAGCCCCTGCTTTCGCAGCATCAATTGCTGAGTTAGCGATCTGCTCAGGGGAGCGAGGCACGTGCGGAGACCGGTCTTGGGTGCTTCCGGAGCCTGTTACAGCGCAAGTGATGAAAACGTTTCGATTAGGCTCAAGCGGCATTCGATCTCCTCCAACAGTGTTTATTTTTTGCACTGTTTGGCATGGTCTGCAATCTGAATTGCGACATTGCCGTTGCCCATTTTGTGTGCGTGACTATCGAAGGCCGTTAAGTATCGTGTTAGGCTCCCATATGGATCGATGGGCCATTCGTTGGGGGAGTTTTATGACCTGGCTGAGCGTAATCACATTATTCGGTGTCATGGCTGGTTTGGCAGCTATGCCTAGTTCCAGTGTGCTGCTTGTCGTTACCCGTTCTGCAACTTTGAATGTTCAAAACGGCCTTGCGACCTCGGCAGGTGTCGTGGCCGGTGACCTCGTGTTCATGACGCTTGCCATACTGGGTCTTTCCGCTTTGGCCGAGCAGTTGGGCGGTCTCTTTATCATCATCAATTACGCCGCTGCTGCGTACTTAATCTGGTTTGGCATAACGTTGCTGCGTAGCCAGCGAAAAGCAGGCGCTGACATGCAAACATCGAACGATGTTGCCAGCGGCGGGCTTTTCGCCAGCTTCATAGCCGGTTTCTTTTTGACGATGGGGGACGTTAAAGCGATTTTCTTTTACGCCAGCCTTCTTCCGGCATTCGTGGATCTCGCCAACCTGACAGTGCTCGATATTGCCATTGTTTCTGCGGTTACCGTCGTTGCTGTGGGTGGCGTGAAAGCGATTTATGCCGTGTTTGCCCAATCTATCGCCCGTCGTGGCAAGGGCTTTGCCTATGCGCATGAGGCAAAGCTTGGGATTGGCGGATTGATGGTTGGGGCGGGCGTGCTGCTTGCGTCGCGGAGTTCTTGAAGCCTACGGGCGCGTTCCGAAACTGTGTGCCAAAATGGCTTCGAGTGCGGTTCTATCAGCCTCGTCGAAAAAAGCCTCCGTATCGCTATCGATGTCGAGAACGGCGATAAGGTCACCATCTTCAAACACTGGGAGTACGATTTCTGAACGGGTGGAAGCCGCGCAGGCAATATGGCCGGGGAAAGCGTTCACATCATCCACGATTTGCGTGGTTTGCTCGGTTGCGCATGCGCCACATACGCCCTTGTCGAAGGGGATAGTCAGGCATCCATGGCCGCCTTGGTAAGGGCCGATTTTCAGAATACCGGGCGCAACAACGCGGTAAAAGCCAACCCAGTCAAATCCGTCTATTGCCTGGTAGAGTTCGCAGGAAATGGTTGCCATTTTGGCGATTGCATCTGTCTCGCCGTCACACAATGCGGCGATCGTTTTCGCAAGTGTTTTATAATCTCGGCTTATCATTCGGCAGCAACTGCATCTATGGCAGCGATGTAACCGGGAATACCCATGCCAATGAATACACCGCTTGCGATATCACTGATGTAGGAGTGATGGCGAAACGCTTCGCGCTCATGAACGTTGGAAATGTGGACTTCATACACCTTCGCCTCAACGCCAAGAATTGCGTCACGGATGGCAATCGACGTGTGGGTATAGGCGCCGGGGTTTATGATGATGTGCGTGTATACATCTTTGGCCTGTTGTATTGCATCGACGATTGCGCCCTCGTGGTTGGTTTGAAAGGCTGAGAGTTCCATTCCTTTTTCAGCCGCATGCGCCACGCAAAGCTGTTCGACGTCTTCCAATGTTTGTGAACCATAGGTCTCCGGTTCGCGGGTTCCGAGCAGGTTCAGGTTGGGACCATTGATCAGCAGAATTGATTTTTTCATGGGTGGGGCAATAGCAAGGAAATCATCGATTTGAAAGAAACTTATCCCCGCCTGCAAACCTTCGGACACACTTGTGGCTCATCGAATTTGGAGACCAATTATGTTCGGCGGGCACCTCACACGAATGATTTCCTCAATCGCAAAGGATCATGGCATTGAACCTGCCAGTTTATTGGCGGTGGTCGAAGTGGAAAGTGGCGGCAAACTGGGTGCGCAAGTGAACGGGAAATCTGAGCCGCTCATTCGATTTGAAGGTCATTATTTCTACCGATTGCTTCCGGCTCAAAAACGTAATGTGGCGGTCACGCGTGGAATTGCATCATCGCGGGCAGGGGCAGTGCGTAACCCTTTTAGCCAATCAGGGCGATGGACCCTTTTGAGACGGGCGGAGGCAATCGATCGCCCCGCGGCGCTGGCGTCCTGTTCTTGGGGGTGCGGGCAGGTCATGGGTGCGCATTGGCGGTGGCTGGGATATGCATCCATCGATGCGTTGGTTGCCGATGCAAGGTCGGGCGCTGACGGGCAGGTGCGTCTCATGATGCGCTACATCCGAAAAGCGGGACTTGTTGAAAAACTTCAGGCGCTCGATTGGGCTGGATTTGCGAGGGCCTATAATGGTCCTGCCTATCGCAAGTATAAATACGATACGAAAATGCGCGCTGCTTATTTCCGGCACGCAAAGCGCCTCGGACAAAATGTTGTAGAGTCTTCAAAGCCCGCTCGGAATTCCATGGCGCTTGTGCGGCTGGGCAGTAAAGGGCAAGACGTTCGCGAGTTGCAAGCCAACCTTCGGTCCCTGGGTTTTTATCTCGTGTTAGATGGCGATTTCGGTCCGGCAACTGAACGCATGTTGAAAGCGTTCCAACGCGAAAACCGTTTAAAGGTTGACGGTATTTTTGGCCGCAAATCACTCGAGATGATGCGGCGGAAATTGCCGCGCGGATAAGTGCCAAGGACTATTATTCGCTAAAATTCGAAGCTGGGCGCGTAAACGGCTTGAACGCATCAGGCCTTGGCGTATGGTTGAACAATGTTTCGGTCTTTTGTGTCCTGCTTGTTGCTTTGTTCAGGGTTGCTCGCTTTCGCTGCGCCTTCGTTCGCCTCTGAGCGGGTGTTGGTTTTTGCTGCTGCCAGCCAGCGTGATGCGATGACCGAAATCGGAAAGCTTTATGAGGCGCAGTGCACATGCCGTGTGGTGTTTTCATTTGCTGCCACATCCACACTGGCGCGCCAAATCGATGCTGGTGCAAATGCCGATGCGTTTGTGTCTGCAAATGAGGCTTGGGCTGACTGGTTGGAAATAAGAAAGAAGCTCAGACCAGAGACCCGTGCGGTTGTTGCGGGAAATCGTCTGGTTATCGCTTCAGCTGCTAAAACCAAGGATAGTTTCAATATTCTTCTAAGGGGGCGTTTCGCAATGGCGGACCCGATCAGCGTTCCTGCCGGCATTTATGCCCGGGAGGCATTGGAACATCTGGGAATCTGGAACGATGCTCGTAAACAAGCCGTCTATAGTGAGAATGTGAGAGTAGCGCTTGCGTCGATCAGGCGGGGCGATCTTTTGTCAGGAATTGTGTATCAGTCAGACCTTACATTGCTCAGTGAGCTTCATGCGCATTACGTGTTTCCCGATGCATCCCATACGCCGATCCACTATGTGGCGGCAGCACTCAACCGGAGCGAACAAGGTGCATCCTTTGTGAAGTTTTTGGGCACGGAACCGGCCCAGCAGGTTTTTGAACGCTTTGGCTTTCTGCCCGTTTCCGCTACGAACTGACGATGGTTGATTTCAATTCTGCTCTTCCGCCTGAGCTTTGGCAAATCGTTGCATTGTCGGTGCGCGTGTCCATCGTTGCGATGGTGTTTACGGTACCGCTCGCCGTGGCTGTTGCCTACATCCTGGCCCGCAAGCGGTTTCCCGGTTGGCATTTGTTGAATGCACTGTCCCATCTACCCTTAGTCATGCCGCCTGTCATAACGGGTTACCTTCTTCTCGTTGTATTCAGCCCGAATGCCTGGCTTGGGGGTATGCTAAATAGCGCGGGGATTTCGTTTGCGTTCAACTGGTGGGGAGCTGCACTTGCGGCGGGGATTATGGCTTTCCCCCTCGTGATGCGACCGATCCGACTGGCCTTTGAGAGCCAGGATCCGCATCTTCTGGAAAGTGCAAAAACGCTCGGTGCAAATCGCGTTTCCGCTTTTTTGTCTGTAAGCCTTCCACTTGCACTGCCCGGAATTCTGGCTGGTGGCGTTTTAGGCTTTGCCAAAGCCTTGGGTGAGTTCGGCGCAACGATTACCTTTGTTTCGAATATCCCTGGAGAAACCCAAACACTGGCACTGGCAATCTATTCGTTTCTACAATCTCCCACCGGTGATCAAACGGCCGTTATATTGGTCGGGTTTGGTATTGGAATTTCTTTCATTGCAATACTCGCGTCAGAGATGCTGGCGCGTCGGCTTTAGCGTCATTTCAGGTTTTTGCGCGGTTTACCGGGAGAGAAAAGTTTCAATCCGGTCTATGGCGCGTTCAATATTTTCCTCAGAGTTTGCATAGCTTAATCGAATATAACCTTCTCCCAAAATGCCAAAGTCCGGTCCGCCAATAGTTGCAACGCCGGCTTCTTCTAGCAATGCCGATGCAAGCTCCTTAGCTTTCCATCCGGTTTTTGAAATGTTTGGAAATGCATAAAACGCGCCGTTTGGAACAGTGCAGCTGATCCCGTCGATCCCATTCATCTTATCGATTACCAAGTGGCGCCGCCGATCAAAAGCCGCCATCATTTCGTGGACGGCATCTTGTGGTCCGTCAATCGCAGCAATCCCAGCCATTTGGCTTGGAGCGTTCACACAGGACCACGCGTTTACTGCGAGCTTTCTTACTTTGTCATAGAGTTGGTCTGGCCACACAGACCAGCCCATGCGCCAGCCTGTCATTGCCCATGTTTTGGACCAGCCGTTCAAGACGATTAGGCGGTCCCGGATTTCGGGATAGCAAAGCAATGATTGATGGGTTTCCCCGTCATAGGTCATCACATCATAAATCTCGTCTGACATGACCGCGACTTGAGGCCATTCTTCAAGGCCTTTTACAAGCTTGTCGATTTCTGACTTTGGCGTCACACCACCGCAAGGATTCGCGGGAGAATTGATGATGATCAGGCGGGTTTTCTTATTGACCAGCGCAAGCGTTTCTTCTGCGCTAGAGGCAAAAGCATTTTCTTCACGGATGGGAATTGGGACCGGGTTAGCGCCTGTATATTCAATCATCGAGCGATAAATGGGGAAGCCTGGATCAGGATATAAAATCTCCGCACCCGGCTCACCGAACATCAGGATTGCGGCATACATCGTGACCTTGCCACCCGGCATGATCATGATGTTGTCCGGCGAGATATTTTGCTCGGTCAGTGTATGGATGCGTCTTGCAACCGCTTCACGGCATTCGACCGTTCCGGTGGCGGGTGTATAGCCATGGTGTCCGTCCTTTAATGCTTTGATTGCCGCCTCAACAATATGTTCAGGCGTGGCAAAATCCGGCTGGCCAATCCCCAGATTGATTATGTCTTTACCTTCGTTTGCGAGCGCTGTGGCGCGTGCCAACACTGCAAATGCATTTTCCTCGCCAATACGATCGAAATTCGAGACTGTTTTCAGCATTGCGTGTTTCCCTGAAACCTGATTCACTGCCGCTACAGACCATGATTTGGAGAGTTTGAAAAGCCATGCGTGATCTCACAGACTGGAAGGGATGTGAAAGGCCTGAGCGCAAGGTCTTCGAAGGTCGTTTTGTGCGTCTTGAACCGCTTGATGCCGATAAACACGGCGATGGTCTTTTCGAAGCGGCAACCGAAGGCGATGCTGACGGGCGCTTCAGATGGTTGCCTGAAGAAACTCCACAAGATCGTGCATCGTTTGAGCCATGGTTGGAAATGGCTGAGAAAAGCGAAGACCCGATGTATTTCGCGGTGATTGATCTCACCACTGGAAAAGTAGCCGGTCGCCAAACCATGATGCGAATGAACCCGGAAAACGGGGTAGCAGAAATCGGCCACATTCACTGGGGGCCGCTGATCCAGAAAACGCCCGCGACAACCGAAGCATTTTATTTATTCGCCACCTATCTTTTCGATGAGTTGGGCTACCGGCGGTTTGAATGGAAATGCAACAATCGAAATGAGCCCTCAAAGGACGCTGCATTGCGGTATGGTATGACACCGGAAGGCGTGCATCGACAGCTTTCTGTGGTTAAGGGGGAAAACCGCGATACGGCTTGGTACTCGCTTCTAGACTACGAGTGGCCAAAGGCCGGCGAAGCGATGAAGCGCTGGCTCTCGCCGAAGAATTTCGATGGAGACGGACAGCAAATCGAACGGCTTGAGGACATTCGGAGAGAGCTTTGAGTCCGGATCGTGATTATACCCGTATCCCTGCGAATGCGTTTTCAGGGCAAGATGTTTCCAGTTGGATTGTAGTGCTTCCGCTCGGTGCCCATGAGCAACATGGTCCACACTTGCCTTTTGAAACCGATACGATTTTGGCTTGCGGTATCGCACAGCGATTGGCAGCGCGGGTCAATCGTAACGTGCCTCTGACCATTTTGCCCACGGAGGAGGTGGGATATTCGATTGAGCACATGGATTTCGATGGCAGCAAAACACTGTCATACGATGAGGCCATTGAACGATGGATTGGAGTGGGGGAGGCGCTTGCAAATCGCGGTATCCGGAAACTGATGCTGTTGAATGCCCATGGTGGCAACTCGCCGCTTATGACAATTGTCGCGACAGAGTTGCGCGTACGTTTTGACATGCTGTGTGTGGCCACGTCTTGGACCCGCTTTATTGGACCGGGCGAAATTGTAAGCGAACATGAGAAAGCCTTCGGGATACATGGTGGTGATATTGAAACGTCCGCAATGTTGGCCCTTGCCCCCGATCGTGTATCCATGGACAAAGCTGAGAACTTCCATTCATTCCAAGATCAACTTGCTCAAACAAATTCACATTTAAGGGCATACGGGCCGCATGCGTTTGGCTGGAAAATACAGGATTTGAATGGCCAAGGGGTCACGGGAAATGCGAGCGCCGCCACTGCTGAAAAGGGTGAAAAGCTGATTGATCAGGCAGTGACGGGTTTGAGTGCGTTGATTGATGATATTCACGCGTTTGACCTTTCTCATCTTAAATGATGAAAAACTTGGCGCTCACACTTATATCATCCGGTGGAAAAAGATCAGAGATGTTGCCATGGACACGTTAACCCGAATGCAGGCCTTCGTTGATGTTGTTGAGCAACAAGGTTTTTCTGCCGCCGCGCGTAAAGTGGGGCGCTCAAAAGCATTAATGTCGAAATATGTGCGGGAACTTGAGGATGAGCTGGGTATTTTGCTGCTCAATCGAACCACACGGCAATTTTCGCTCACAGAGGCCGGAGACGTCTTCAACAAATCTGCTCAAGAAATACTGCAAAAGGTCAATGATCTTCAGGATACGGTCCGGGAAGCGGGTTCAGGCCAGAAAGGGCGCTTGAAGGTTTCCGCGCCCCGTTCATTGACAGACCTTGAGATCGGTCTACCAATCGTTGAATTTGCCACGACTTATCCTGACATCACACTCGACATCGACTTGGACGATGCCATGGTTGATATGGTTGAGGACGGGTTTGATGTGGCGATCCGGGTTTCAAGGCTCACGGATTCATCACTCATCGCAAAGAAGCTGGCGGATTTTCGCCATGTGCTTTGCGCGACGCCAAAATTCATCGAGGATAATGGTCGACCTCAAACGCCGCACGATTTGGGGGATGTGCCGTGCATCGTGGATACAAACATGAAGCGGCGGGCAAACTGGAGTTTTCTTGATGAGAATGGCGAGGAGTATAGCGTCCCGGTGCGCGGCGCCATTGAGGTCAATAGTCCGGAAGTGGCAAGGCGGGCTGCCCTTGCCAGTCTGGGCATTACCATGGCACCGGAATTTTCAGTGGAGCGGGAATTGCGTTCCGGTGAACTGATAAGCCTGATGGAAGATCAAATACCATCCGGTGGCGGCATTTACGCTGTCTATCCGCATCGTCGACATGTGCCTGGTAAAGTGCGTGTGTTTGTGGATTTTCTTGCGGATTGGTTCAAGCAACAGAGCCGATGCCGGGCTGGTGAAAAATGATGCAAGTACCTGCCGTAAATTCGCCATTTCACTGTGGCTCTCGTCTTACTGGTGAAATTGCTTTGGCAAGGGCTTAGGCTAAGACATGATTCGATTCGCAAAAAAGGCTTTAGCTATTTGTGCTGCCGCGCTAGCGGTAACGCCGTTTGCAGGATCAGCGGCCGTCGCCCATCCCCATGTGTTTGTCGAAGCGAATATCGATGTGGTTCGCGACAAAGAAGGCAGGTTCACTGAATTGCGCCAAGTCTGGCGTTTTGATGAATTGTTTAGTGCCACAATCACAATCGATTTTGATGAAGATGCCGACGGTAAACTCAGCGACGACGAACTCGCAAAGGTGATGGCAATCGTAAAAGAATCCATCGCTGAATATGATTTTTACACGGCACTTCGTGTGAACGGTAAGCCGTTTGAGTTTTATGAGCCCGATGAGATCAAGGCCTATTTCGAAGATGGCAAACTGATCATGCTCTTGGCAGTGGAGCCTTCAAAGCCGTACGATTTTTCCGATGGTCCGTTGCGTGTTTCAACGAGTGACACAAGCTTTTATGTGGCTTTTGATTATGACAAGCCAAACGTTGCCATAGAAGGCAATTCCACTGGTTGTGAAACGAAAGTGGAGCATCCGGATTTTGATTCACTTTATAACGACAACTGGATGAGCCTGACCGAAGCATTTTTCGATGACCCGGCCAATACGGCAAATCTTGGTGACGAATTTTATTCCTGGGCGATTATTGATTGCAAATGATGCGCTGGGTTTTCTCGTTCTTGTTCTTAGCTGTTTTGGCGATGCTGTTTGTTGATGCGGAAGCATTGGCCCAGAGTTCACTTGGCATCGGCCGGAACGAACAAACCTTGCCA
The DNA here is from genome assembly GCA_963922635.1 of uncultured Hyphomicrobiales bacterium. GTDB lineage: Bacteria > Pseudomonadota > Alphaproteobacteria > Rhizobiales > Rhizobiaceae > JAALLB01. The sequence continues at coordinate 19,515 of CAWUJX010000023.1, forward strand.
ACGGGTGGTTTCCTCGAGGGCTTTTTCAGATGGGTGCGTGATACCCAGGCGGAGTTTCAGCAAGAGATACGTGGGCTTCTGGTGAATATGCGCAATGACAGCACTTACGCGTGGTCACTTGTGGCATTTAGTTTTTTGTATGGCGTGTTCCACGCCATTGGTCCTGGCCACGGCAAAGTGGTGATCTCGTCATATATGGTGGCTAACGAAGTTGCGATGCGCCGTGGCGTGATGTTGTCTTTGATGGCTTCATTTCTGCAAGGGCTTACGGCCATTGCAGCGATTTCGTTTTTTCTGATCGCTTTGCGCGGCTCCGGCATCAAGACGGGTGATCTTGCCTATGGGCTGGAGATTGCGAGTTATATCGGAGTGATGGCCATCGGTCTTTGGCTGATTTGGCGTAAATTGTTCAAGCGAAAGGTGGCCCATTCGCATGCACATGGTCATGATCATCACTACGAGCATGCCCACAAGCACTCTAGTGTCGGCGAACGCATTCCGGAACTGGCCTACGCCCATGCCCATGCGGCTAATCATGTTCACGAACATACCCACGCGCATACGCATCATTATAGCGACCACCATCACGATCACAGTCATCATGATCACGCACACGGCGCTGTATGTTCAGATTGCGGGCATTCCCATGCGCCGGACCCTCAAATGCTGGAGGGTAAGTTCGGTTTGAAAGAAGCATGGGGCGCAATTCTTGCTGTGGGATTGCGGCCATGCACCGGGGCGTTGATTGTTCTGGTATTCTGTTTCGCAAATGGTCTTTATGTAGCCGGTGTCGCATCGACTCTTGCCATGTCACTGGGAACCGGCATAGCCGTTTCCATACTTGCGGTATTGGCCGTTTCAGCGAAAAACCTTGCGCTGAAGATTGCGGGCGTGCAGGGCCAAATCGGCGCTCTGAACACAATCATTGAGGTTTCTGCCGCCTTTCTCATTTTTTTGATTGGCTTTGTGCTGTTTTTTGCAGCCATTGGCTAAGAAAGCATTCGTTTCGATACTTGACGAAAACACCGCTTCTCCCTAGTTATTGAGAATAGTTCTCATTATCATTCTAAACAGTTTGATCTCCGCAGGTGTAGTATGTCCGTAGTATCCGTAAATCAGCAGCCTATTCCGTGGTTTGGCTCCAATGGCCGCTTTGTTGCTAACCGCTGGAGACTGACATTATTTTTCGGAATTTTAGCGCTTTTTGCGTGGGACGCAGAAATGCGCGAAATGGTCATGGCAGCGCTCGCTGAGGCCTACTTCGCTGTCACTGTCTTTGTGGCAATGACACTCGCGATGGTTTTCTGGTTTGAAAAAGCCTTTGGATTCGATCTTGGTGAAGTCATGCGGAAAAACGTGCGATGGCAACCGATCATTGCAAGTGCATTAGGCGCTTTGCCCGGGTGCGGTGGCGCAATTATCGTTGTGACGCAATTCACCAAGGGGCATGCAACGTTCGGTGCGTTGATTTCGGTTTTGGTGGCTACCATGGGTGATGCAGCGTTTTTGCTGATGGCCCGAGACTTCGAAGCCTTCCTGTTGATCATGGCGATAAGTCTTGTGGCCGGGACAGTCACCGGTTGGATTGCCGATCGTATTCATGGGCGTAATTTTCTTGCTGTTGACAAAGACAAAATCCAAGCGATCGATGAGCGCCTTGCGGGAACCAATCCTGACCCTGTTCCATTTTCACGTTTCTGGCTCGGTTTGGCCGTATTCAGCCTCATCCCTGCAGCCACAATGGCCTTCAACTTCGAGGCGGGCGAAAATACACCATTCCTGATGATCGGCGAAAATGTCGGTGTGTGGATTGGTTTCCTCGCAGCAATGTTCTGCGTTGCGTTATGGTCTATTTCAAAGCGTCCTGACAGCCGGGGTATCGGTGCTGATACGCTTCCGAATGACAATTTGATTACGCGTGTGGTGAAGGATACCAATTTTGTCACCGCGTGGGTAATTATGGCATTTCTCGCCTACGAGATAGCGGCTGTGAAATTTGGCCTCGATGTGGGCGTATTACTGAGTGGCGTGATCTACATACTTCCACTGATGGCGCTGTTAATCGGTTTTATTCCGGGCTGTGGACCACAAGTCGTGGTCACGTCGTTGTTCCTGACAGGTGCAGTTCCAATGTCAGCTTTGCTCGCCAATGCGATATCAAACGATGGTGATGCATTGTTCCCGGCCCTTGCGCTGGCGCCGAAAGCCGCGGTCCTTGCAACGCTTTACAGCGGCATACCTGCTTTGATCATCGGATACGCATGGTTGTTCATGTTCGAACTCTGAAAATTCTAGCACTGGGCGCTTTGTCGCCTTGTGTTTTGGGTTAATTGCTCTAACTCACAAGAATATTCATAAATGCGCGGTTATTCTTATGCTTATGAAAAATGAGACTAGACCCGGTGTTGGCCCTCTACCCCCCGAACACCCGGAAGTTAAGATCGGCAAGGTCGGTGTATTACTGGTAAACCTTGGTACGCCCGACGGTCACGATAAGAAGAACATGTACAAATATCTGCGTGAGTTTCTATCGGACTCCCGTGTGATTGAGTGGCCCAAACTGCTTTGGTATCCAATTTTGTACGGCATAGTGTTGAATGTTCGCCCGGCAAAATCCGGCGCTGCATACAAGACAATCTGGAATGAGGAACTCGATGAATCTCCTCTGCGGACTTACACGCGTTCGCAGGCTGATATTCTTGCTGAAGCAATGAAAAGCCATGACAATGTGGTTGTGGATTGGGCCATGCGATATGGCAATCCTTCAATTGCGTCACGCTTGGACTACCTGAAAGAGCAGGGTTGTGATCGCTTGCTGATCTTTCCGCTCTACCCTCAGTATTCTGCGGCGACCACAGCAACTGTGAACGATAAGGTCTTCGAGCATTTGATGAAAATGCGTTGGATGCCTGCGGTCCGGACCGTTCCGCCATATCATGACGAGCCAGTCTATATCGAGGCGCTTGCCACCTCGATAGAGAACGCCATTGAAGCGATGCCGCGTAAGCCTGAAAAGATTGTCGCCTCTTATCACGGTATTCCGCAAAGTTATTTTAAGAAGGGCGATCCGTACCACTGTCATTGTCACAAGACGACGAGATTGCTTCGCGAAAAGCTCGGCATGGACGAGGATTACTTGATCACCACATTCCAGTCTCGATTTGGACCGGAAGAATGGTTGCAACCTTACACCGACAAGACGATTGAGGCGCTGGGCGACGAAGGTTTGAAAGACATCGCAGTCTTCAACCCTGGTTTCAGTTCCGATTGTCTCGAGACGTTGGAAGAAATTGCCGGTGAAGGCGAAGAGATTTTCCACGAACATGGTGGTGAAAATTTCAATCACATTGCTTGTCTTAACGACAGTGAAGAAGGCATGACCGTGATTGAAACGCTAGTTCGCCGCGAACTATCCGGCTGGATGTAAGCTTGCAGGATTGGCGTGAGGGTAAGCCCTATCGTCCCAATGTTGGTATTTGCCTCGTAAATCAATCAGGCCTCGTTTGGCTCGGTCGCACTGCGAATGCCGGGCCCGAACGTGTTCAACCCGGATACGATTGGCAAATGCCTCAAGGTGGTATCGAGGAAACCGAAGACATTGTTGAAGCGGCAACCCGAGAGCTGTGGGAAGAGACGGGAGTGAGTTCCGTTCAGATACTTGCCAAGACTGACGAATGGTGGGCCTATGATTTTCCCGATCAGTACAGGTCGACCGGACACAAGCTTGATGGTTTTCGGGGCCAGAAACAAAAGTGGGTTGCCTTTCGCTTGCTCGGTGATGACAGCGAAATAGATATATCCGCATCTCACACGGATGAGCCCCAAGAGTTTTATGAGTGGCAATGGCTTCAACCTGCCGAGGCGTTACAGTGCGCCATATCCCTAAAAGTCGATCAATATAAACGCGTGTTTCATGCGTTTCGCGATTATTTGGTGACCTGAGGAGCGCTATTTCAACTCCTCCTCGTTTACCCAAATTTAACAGGGGCTCTCCGGTTTCATTTGTAAACTATCAATGAAATTCCCATATCTTATGAAACAGTAGCGTCGTTTTTCTAAACGCGAATATGCGGCATAGGGAGGGATTTTTCATGCTTTTTGGTTTCGAAACTGCTTTGGGTGTGTTGGCGCTGGTCGTCATTTTGGTGTTGTTTGCAGGCATTAAACAGGTGCCGCAGGGCTACAACTATACCGTGGAACGGTTTGGCCGCTTTACCCGTACTTTGAAATCGGGCCTCAACATCATCGTTCCCTTTATTGATCGCATCGGCGCGAAAATGAACATGATGGAACAGGTTCTCGATGTGCCGACTCAACAGGTGATCACCAAAGATAACGCCACCATCAGTGCGGATGGTGTGGCGTTCTTTCAGGTGCTTGATGCGCCGCGTGCGGCGTATGAAGTGCGTGATTTGGAGCGTGCTCTTTTGAACCTGACCATGACCAATATCCGGACCGTCATGGGTTCGATGGATTTAGACGAACTGCTTGCCAAACGTGACGAGATTAACGATCGGCTGTTGCGTGTGGTTGATGAGGCTGTGTCGCCATGGGGAATTAAAATCACCCGTATCGAGATTAAGGACATCCGCCCGCCACAGGACCTCGTGGATGCCATGGACCGTCAGATGAAAGCAGAGCGAGAAAAGCGAGCGAACGTAACTGAAGCATCCGGCTTCCGTGAAGCAGAGATTTTGAAAGCAGAAGGCGAGAAGCAGGCCCAGATCCTGCAAGCCGAAGGTGAGCGGGAAGCAGCGTTCCGCGAAGCCGAAGCCCGAGAGCGTCTCGCACAAGCGGAGGCTGAGGCCACTCGTATGGTTTCGGAAGCAATTGCCAGCGGCGATACACAAGCGATCAATTACTTTGTTGCCCAGAAATATACTGAGGCTTTGGCAAAGATCGCTACCGCACCAAACCAGAAGGTGATCATGCTGCCTTTGGAAGCGTCTTCATTGATTGGTTCTTTGGGTGGTATTGGAGAAATTGCCAAGGATGTCTTCAACAATGGCCCGTCGGACGGTAATAGCCCGACACCGCCGAAATCAACGCCGCCTCGTCCTACGCCAACTGTTCCACCAACTGGAACACCGGTTATTCGATAACCAATCGGAGGAACAAAAACGATGATTGCAACATTGGTAGAATTGCTAGGTCCATGGATTTGGGTTGTTGCGGGCCTTGTTTTACTCGGGATTGAGATCCTATTGCCGAGTTCATTCCTCCTATGGCCCGGGCTTGCAGCGCTCATAGTTGGTGCAATCACGCTGTTCCATGGATTGAACAATCCAATCTGGCCGTGGCAGGCTCAAGTGCTGGTATTCTTGTTTTTATCTTTGGCAACGGCCTTTGTGGGAAGGCGGGTTATGCGCGAGCAAAATTGGGATGAAAGCGAAGTGGAAGACCTCAATGACCGCGGTGCGCAGTTGATCGGTCAGACAGCGGTGCTCAATGACGCGATTTCCAACGGGAAAGGCCGTGTGAAAATCGGCGACACCACGTGGCGGGTGAAGGGTGAAGACGCGAAAGCGGGTTCTATTGTCAGGATTGTGGGCGCCAATGGTGGCACACTGATGGTTGAACTTGATTAACGCGTTGCGGGTTCTGTATTAGACGAGACTTTTTTTAGGCTGCACCAATCCGCAGCAAGTCATGTAAATGGATAATCCCGACGGGTTTGTTATCCGAACCATTGGTAACCAGAAGTGCGCTGATGTTGAACTCTTCCAGTGTCGCCATGGCGCTGGTGACAAGGGCGTCTTTTGAGATTGTCTTTGGTTCGCGGGTCATCAGGTCATCGACCACCAGACTTTGAAAATTCTTATCCAGGTTTCTGGCAAGATCGCCATCGGTGAAGACACCAATCAAACTTCCGCGATCGTCGATGATCCCAACGCAGCCGAACCGTTTCTCCGACAGAACCATGATCGCATCTTCCATGCTGGTCTTCTCACGAACCAAAGGAATTCGATCATCCTTGTGCATGATATCGGATATGCGGGACAGGTTTGCGCCCAACGAGCCGCCCGGATGGTAGATCCCGAAATCATCGGCGGAAAACCCACGGCTTTCCAACAACGCCACAGCCAATGCATCCCCCACAGCCATTTGCATGGTGGTGGATGTGGTGGGGGCCAAACCGTTGGGGCAGGCTTCTTTGCTGCGCGGGAGTTCAAGGCATACGGTCGCTTCAAGCCCTAGTGCCGACTGAGAATTACGGGTGATTGCGATGAGTGGAATTTGAAAGCGGCTCGAATAGGCAAGCACACCTTTGAGTTCCTGCGTTTCGCCTGACCAGGAAAGTGCGACCACCACATCGTCGCGCGCGATCATGCCGAGATCACCGTGATTTGCCTCTGATGGATGCACAAAGAAGGCGGGGGTTCCAGTGGAAGCAAGGGTGGCGGCAAGTTTCCCGCCCACATGCCCGCTTTTCCCAACGCCAGTAACGATCACACGCCCTGCAATTCCCCGGATAATCTCGCACGCTTCCCCGATCTTTTGACCGAGCTCACCCTCGATTGCTTGGGCCAGTGTATTAAGCCCGTTTATCTCCGTTCCGATTGTGCGAATGGCAGAAGCGGCGAAGTCGAATTCTGGCATGATTTGAGGTCTTTCCGCGATTGGCTGCGTTGAAAACGAAACCATTCGTTAACTACAAATGTTTACGGTTTGGCAAGTTTTGCAAACCGCTCAGACCATAGATGACAAGTCCGGAAAAGTCCAAACGACCGCGTGTTTTCACCGCATTTCTTGTGTGCGGATTTTCGCTTGGCGTGGCGCAACCGCTTGCTCTCGCACAAAGCGCTCAATCAGGCCCTGACGGGTTCAATGAATTGCGTGGCACGATTGCGGGTTCTGGCGCAAGGACCACAGACGGACTAGACCTCAACACCAGCGATGGTCAGCGTGCGCAATTAAACAGGAGCGAGCCGGTTCAAACCGCTCCCTCGCCGCTCCCCCTTTCACCGCGTGTTCAACAAAGGGCACTGCCTGCATCATCGGCGCCCGTTGTGTTCAACCCGCAAAGTGCCGATCAGCTACCTCAGCAAAACATCGCGGCTGAAGCCGTTCAGGATGGCACTGCTGCCGTTTTCGAGGATGAGCCTTTTGCACCAACGGGTTTTAGAATTGGGACCTTTGAGGGCAATGCTTCACTGGAGCAGTCGATTGGCTACTCAAGCAATGTTTCTCAGGTTGTAAATGGAAATGGTGGTGCATTCTCGCAAACGGATGTGTTTCTCGATCTCACGTCCAACTGGTCACGGCACCAATTGCAGGGTGCAATTACCGGGAGTTACTTCAAGCCATTGGACAGTGACGAAATCGAAAGACCGTTGTTGAACGCGACGACGTCCCTGCGACTTGATTTGCTGGATGGGTACACGCTAACGACATCCGGCTTTTATACGATCCAGACACAGGATTTTACTAGCAGCACGATTGCTCCGGGTTCTGTGGATACGCCACAGATTGATAATTTTGGCGGTAGTGTTGAGCTGCAGCGAACAGACCGGAAGCTGCAACTCACCTTGCGTGGCTCGATTGACCGGAACGTATTTGCCGATGCTGAAGTGGGTGGTGGGCTGACGGTAAGCCAGGAAGACCTCAACAACACCGAATACGGGCTTGCGCTGCGCGTGGGGTATGAAATCTCTCCCGCTTTCACACCCTTTATCGAAGGGCAGTACGCTCTGCGCGAATTTGATCAAGCGATCGATCGAAACGGCAATCGGCGTGACAGTGATATTATGCGACTGCGGGGCGGCCTGGAGGTTGATCTAGGCGAAAAACTAACCGGTCAAATTGCGCTCGGTGTGGTGAACGAGGTTTTTGAAGATGCGGCACTTCAAGACCTTTCGGGCTTCACCATTGATGGTCAGCTTTCCTGGTCTCCAGAACGTGATACGCTTATCAACCTGACTTTAGGAACCCAGTCCAATTCATCGATCACCCCCGGTGATAGCGGCTCGATCATTTATAACGCGCGGCTTGATGCAGAGCGGCAAATTTCCAACCGATGGTCGCTAAACGGTTTTGTTGATTATCAAGTGGAAACCAATGACGATCAGAATACGACTTTGGGGATTGGGATAGGAACTGAATATTGGGTCAACCGTTTCATGGCGTTGACCAGTGACCTTGAATATAGCTCGTTCACTTCTGGCAGTCCGGGATCAGACTTTGATGAACTAAGCGGGCGGCTGGGTGTGCGCTTACAGCGTTAGAGCAGTTTCGACAATGTCTTGCGGATTTCCGGTCCGACATTTTCGTCCTCTAGTGCGAACGCAATATTGGCTTCAATAAAGCCAGCTTTTGACCCGCAATCATAGGTTTCGCCTTGAAATGCGTACCCGTAAAAGGGCTGCTTTTCACCCAGTGTCAGCATGGCATCGGTCAGTTGGATTTCATTGCCGGCACCTGGTTCCTGTTCTTCCAGCACCTGAAAGATTTCAGGCTGCAAAATATATCGACCGTTCATGAAAAGATTGGACGGGGCTGTTCCCACCGGTGGTTTTTCCACCATGCCTTTGATTTCAAATCCGTTTGCGGCGTTTTCCCCTTTGATGATCACACCGTATTTATAGGTCTCTTCCCAGTCGACTTCTTCGGTTGCCACGATGTTGCCGCCGGTTTGATTATAAAGATCGATAAGGCTTGAAATACATCCCTTCTGATCTTTCATCACCATGTCGGGAAGCAAGAGTGCGAATGGTTCATCTCCAATGATATCCCGAGCGCACCAAACCGCATGTCCGAGACCCAGAGGCGCTTGCTGCCGCGTGAAACTGGTGCGGCCTGCTTCCGGCTGATATTTGGCAAGCGTCTCCAATGCTTCGGTTTTGTTGCGTTTTTCGAGCGTGTCCTGCAATTCATACGCAAGATCGAAATGATCTTCGATAACGGCCTTGTTGCGACCGGTAACGAAGACGAAGTGTTCAATGCCCGCGGCTTTAGCCTCATCAACGGCATATTGGATCACGGGTTTGTCGAGGACGGTGAGCATTTCCTTCGGTACGGATTTGGTTGCTGGAAGGAACCGTGTGCCGAGCCCGGCGACTGGAAAAACGGCTTTTTTGACTGGTTTTATGGAAGGCATAATAACTCCGTAAATGCTTTCGACCGCCTGCTCACCGCTCGAATCAACTCCGCCTCTATCATCATTAACAACTGGTAACCCTGATTACTACAAGTTGAGTCTAACGTTTAGCGTGATCCTAAATCACTTTCGCTATGGTACCTTTTATTGGTGGTGGAATACAGGTGGTTATGATGACGGTACTGGTTACCGGCGGAGCAGGGTATATCGGTTCCCACATGGTCTGGGAATTGTTGGATCACGGCGAGAGCGTTGTGGTGGTCGATAATCTTGTCACCGGGTTTGAGTGGTCGGTCCCTGACAATGTTCCGTTTGTGAAGGCGGATGTGGGCGATCAAGTGGCCATGGAAAAGGTCATGACAGATCACGAGATTGACGTGGTCGTTCATTTCGCAGGATCAGTTGTCGTACCTGAATCCGTTGAAGACCCTCTCAAATATTATCACAACAATACCGGAAACTCCCGCAACCTGATCGCCGCGGCGGTCAATTGCGGCGTGAAGCGCTTTATTTTTTCATCCACCGCTGCAGTCTATGGTAATCCTCTGACGGAAGGGCCGATCGCCGAAAACGCAATTCTGAATCCGATGTCGCCCTACGGGACATCAAAACTGATGACAGAATTGATGATCCGCGACACGGCGACCGCACACGATCTTTCCTATGTGATCTTGCGATATTTCAATGTGGCGGGCTGCGATATTAAAGGGCGTACAGGCCAGTCTACGGCTGGCGCAACGCATTTGATAAAGGTGGCTTGTGAGGCTGCTGCGGGTAAGCGGCGATCCATGAAAGTGTTTGGAACGGATTACGATACGCCGGATGGCAGCTGTATTCGCGACTTTATCCATGTGAACGATCTGGTGAATGCCCATTACGTTGCTCTCACGTTTTTGCGCGAGGGTGGAAGAAAATTCACTGCCAATTGCGGATACAGCCGCGGCTATTCGGTGTTGGAAGTGATTGATGCGGTGAAACGGGCCTCCGGTAATGATTTCCGCGTAATTAAGTCGGAGCGTCGCGCTGGCGATATTCCTGCCCTTACGGCAAACTCGTACCGCCTTATGAGCCGATTGAATTGGGCGCCGAAGCACGACGACATCGACCTCATAGTTTCCACAGCGCTTGATTGGGAAAAGCGGTTGTCGTCCTTGAAAGAGAGCGCGTGACTGAGTTTTACTTTTGATCAGTAGTAAAACGCTTTCGAGGTTGTGATCGATTGCCTCGAAATGGTCCATTTATTCGCCACCATACCCTCGTCTATATTGTCTACAGCGGTTGATTCGTAGGACATTCCATAATGGCGAGGGTGGAAATGAAATTCTTCAACACTTTGAATGCCGAAATAAAACGAGGCTTGTCTCTGGCTTTGATGGTCGGCTTTGTGGCTTTGAGTACGCAAAGTGCGTCAGCCGACCCGGGATTTCAGAAATGGATACGCGACTTTTATAGCGTTGCAGCAAAAAGCGGGATTACCCGCCAAACGTACAATGCTGTTTTCAAAGGTGTTACTAGCCCAGACCCTGCTGTGATCAAATCCGCAAACTTCCAGCCTGAATTCAAATCCAAAGTCTGGGATTACATGGATAATCGGGTGACGGACTCGGCGGTGGAGAAAGGCCTTGAAATGAAGGCCAAGTATAAACCCTGGCTTGACCGGATCGAGCGCAAATACGGTGTGGACCGCCACGTATTGCTCGCCATCTGGTCGATGGAAACTTCATACGGCGCGGCATTGGTTCGCGAGGGTGCTCTAAGAAATGTCGCTCGATCACTGGCCACATTAGCGTATCAGGACAAGCGCCGTAGAAAATTTGCCCGCTCCCAATTGGTGGCAGCACTTAAAATAGTTCAGAACGGCGATGTGGCGGCAGAAAACCTTTATGGTTCGTGGGCCGGAGCGATGGGCCATACACAATTCATACCCACAAGCTATCTGACGTGGGCTCAGGACATTGATGGCGATGGGAAACGTAACATTTGGGAATCTGTTCCCGATGCGTTGGCTTCAGCTGCAAACCTTTTGAAAAAGAATGGATGGCGGACAGGGAAAACCTGGGGCTATGAAGTGCGTCTTTCAAATCGTGTGAATGCGAATACAAGCGCAAGAACTCTGGCCGAATGGGAACGGCTTGGCGTGCGCCGTGTGAATGGTAAACCTTTTCCGCGCCCAAGTGAAAAAGCTGAAATCAAGATTTTGGCAGGAGCCAACGGGCCGGCGTTTCTCATGTTGAGGAACTTCTTTGTCCTGAAGCGTTATAACAACGCCGACAAATATGCTTTGGCAGTGGGGCATCTCGCGGATCGCCTGCGTGGCTTTGGCCCGTTTGTTGTGGACTGGCCGCGTGGTTATATCCCGCTCAACGAGGAAGAGCGCAAAGAATTGCAAATACGTTTGAAGAACGTTGGGCTGTACGATGGCGAGATCGATGGGAAGATAGGATCAGGCTCCAGAGGTGCCATCAGAAGCTATCAGCAGCGTGTGGGCATGGAGCAAGATGGCTATGCATCTCAACGACTCTTGCGGCGTTTGCGGGGCGGTTAGCCGTTATCAACTCCCGTTAGCAAGTGTGCTTTCCTTAACACTGCGAACCTAATGTGAATTGACACAATTAGATCGCATATGGTGGATATATGAGAGTTGCGCGGAGGTAGTCTTTTATGGCTCGTCAA
>CAWUJX010000024.1:0-31101 GCA_963922635.1 uncultured Hyphomicrobiales bacterium
AAAGCTACGCCGCACCCAATACAAGGCCCAAAATGACCGCGATAAAGCCTGACACCTCTCCCAAAAGAAATGCGGGTAGGCGCAGAACCATATCGCCTATAACGCCCCCTAGCCCCAAAGGAAGCGGCCAAGATTGCGGGATCGCAAAGCATGAGAAAAAGCCACACGCCAGCAAAACACCCAAGGGCCACATCAAAAGCCGCACGCGAAGACCATTGATTGGCCGCTGCAACAGCTTTGACCAACCCCAAATCGCTGGCGGCACGAGCGCCAATGCCGATCCAAGCCCCAGAAACTGCATGGAAAGATCGGCAAATACGGCACCGGGAAAACCGACCATATTGGTGACTTCACGGCCATTGGCGTTTGAAAAACTGGGATCGAGAACTGACCAGCTTGAAAGGCTCGCAAATGCAAAACCAACCAAAGCCAGCAGGAACAAACCTATCAGGACCGAAAACTGATTGCCCAAGCCCTCCCTCACTGTCGGGTCAGAATGGCGTGTTTCAAACTCTGTGATCTGCATCGGCTACTCCTAAATGGCCGATACTCAAACACGGTCCGGCCATAGTTACGGCCAAGCCTAAAAGCTGAAGGTTAATCGCCTGTTAACCATAGGCGGAAATCGAGAAGATTTACGGATAACAAGAACCGCATTGCGCGCGACAAATGGAAACAAAACAGCCGTCATTTTGTCCGCCGCAGTAAATGCCAGTTGCATCGCGCGTCGCGCCTTTAGCCGCCCGCAACCTTCGTTTTGCCAAAGTCTTTGCTGCGCTCGCGGATCAGACCCTCTTGGGCAACCGATGCCACCAACTTGCCATCCATCGAATAAATGCTTCCCCGCGTCAGACCTCGGGCACCAGAACTGTTCGGACTGTCCTGACTATACAAATGCCATTCTTCCATATTGACCTTGCGATGAAACCACATGGAATGATCAAGACTTGCCACTTGCAAGGAAGGATCAAAAACCGCACGACCATGGGCAAAAAGAGACGTATCCAAAAGCGTCATGTCGGATGCATAAGCAAGCACCGATTGCTGAACCGCCACATTATCGGGCAAAGGTCCGGTGGCACGGAACCAGATGTCCTGTCTCGGTTCCAGCTTTTTATCTGAAATGTAATGTTCCAGATTAATTGGGCGTAATTCTATGGGGCGTTCCCGTTGCCAATATTTGCGAACGCCCTCCGGCGCATGATCAATGAACTGGTCAGCCAGCTGTTTTTCACTGGGTAGGGAATCGGGTTTCGGCACGTCAGGCATGTCGAGATAATGCTCAAGGCCATCCTCCGGAATTTGAAATGAGGCCGACATGGAAAAAATCGCCTTGCCATGTTGGATGGCCACCACGCGGCGAGTTGTGAAACTACGGCCATCGCGAATGCGGTCCACGTTGTAGACGATCGGAATTGAAGGGTCACCGGGGCGCATGAAATAACCGTGTAGCGAATGCACAATCCGGGTCTCATCGACCGTACGCTGGGCTGCCACAAGCGCTTGCCCGATCACTTGGCCGCCAAAAACCCGTTGCCAACCCACATCCGGACTTTCTCCGCGATAGAGGTTTTGCTCAATCTTTTCGAGATTAAGCGTATTGATCAGGGTTTCGACTGCTTTTGACATGGGTATTTCCAAATAAATTAAACGCGTCGACCCTAACGGTTTTTAACCCTGAGACAACATGGTCCGTTGAAGTTTTGCATAGCGATTTCCAATTCTGTTAAGACAGAAGAAATGGAGGCACGTTATGGCGACAACGAAGCAAAGCCAAATTCCCGAAACATGCGATATCGTGATCGCGGGTGGCGGATATGTGGGATTGTCTTGCGCCGCCGCCATCAAGGATGCCGCCCCACACATCAGCATCGTCATTGTGGATCCAGCCCCGGAAGAAGTAATCGAAAAAGACGAACGTGCATCCGCAATCGCCGCCGATGCATCGCGGATGCTCGATCAATTAAGACTTTGGGAAGGTCTGGAAAAGACGGCACAACCCATTTCAGACATGATCGTCACCGACAGCAAAGTGTCTGACATCACACGCCCGGTCTTTTTGACATTTGCAAATGACGCGCCTGAAGACAAACCCTTCGCCCATATGGTTGAGAACCGGGAGATGGTGAAAGCGCTTCGCAAGAAATGCAATTCCCTTGGCGTGGTCCGGCTTGCCAAGGAAAGCGTGACCGATTTTGAAGAAGGCGAAGCCGGCGTTCGCGTGTCATTTGCGTCAGGCGCGGAAACCAAAGCCAAATTGCTGGTCGCCTGCGACGGTGTCCGGTCACGCCTTCGGGATTTGGCAGGCATCAAAACAGTACGCTGGCCCTATGACCAAAAGGGAATCGTCTGCACCGTCGAGCACGAACGCCCGCATAACGGCCGGGCCGAAGAACATTTTCTGCCCGCAGGCCCCTTTGCAATCCTTCCCCTGAAAGGCAATCGCTCATCGCTTGTTTGGACTGAGAGTTCCCGCGATGCGGACGCGCTTTTGGCACAGGACGAACTCGTATTCGAAATGGAACTGGAGCAGCGCTTCGGCCACAAGCTCGGTAAAATCTCGATTGCAAGCAAAGTGCAGGCATTTCCGTTGGGCCTCACCCTTGCAAGGGAATTCGTGAAGAACCGCTTTGTATTGGCCGGCGATGCGGCCCATGGCATTCACCCGATTGCGGGCCAAGGCCTTAATCTGGGCTTTAAGGATGCGGCAGCACTGGCTGAAACCATCATCGATGCCGACCGCCTCGGACAGGATTTTGGAACCTACGATGTTCTGGAGCGTTATCAGGTCTGGAGGCGCTTCGACACGGTTCTGATGGGTGTCACCACCGATGTGCTCAATCGTTTGTTCTCGAATGACAACGATCTTGTGCGAGGTGTACGTGATTTCGGGCTGGGGATCGTGGATCGTTTGCCAATGATGAAAAAGTTCTTCATCAACCAGGCATCAGGCAAAAATTCGAGCGCGCCTAAATTGCTGCGCGGCGAAGCCATTTGAGCTTAAACCTATTCGGTTTCTTCCGCACTCTCATCTAATTCGCGGGCTTCTGACGCGATCAGAACCGGAATGCCATCGCGAATGGGAAATGCCAGCTTTGCCAGTTTCGAGATAAGTTCCTGGTTTTCCTCGTCATACTCCAGCGGAGTTTTAGTCAAAGGACAAACCAGCATTTCAAGCATTTGCGGTGATAGAGTGATTGCACTTGGCATTGTTGCGCCTGAGTAGTTTCCAACTGCAAGAATTATTGCAGTGAAGGTACCTCTTCATCAGTACTATTGCGAGCCAGATAAAATTCTGAAATCGCCACAAGCGTTTCGGCACGGGTTTTCAAATCCGGCGCTTCCAACAACGCCTGTTTCTCTGCGGGCTGGAAGGGGCTGATCATGCACAGTGCAGTAATCAGCGTATCATTGTCTGTGTCTTCCACAGTTTGCCAATCGGCATCCATTCCGTTGAATTCGAGATAATTGCGGAATGCTGTCAGAACTGCCTCGCGGTCAACCTCATTATTGCCTGGGTTGTCGCCCAAATCCTGTTCAAACGGTTCAAACTTCACCATGCGATACAGTTTGTCGCTTTCAACTTCTTCCAGAAGCTTGAACCTGCAAATGCCGGAAAGGCTAACGAGCAAGCGCCCATCGCCGGTTTCCTGGCACGCCGTGATACGCCCCAAACAACCGACTGTCGACAATTTGGAAGGGTCGTTGTCTTTGTCAGCCAGCTTGAGATTGGGTTGAACCATGCCAATAAGCCGGTGCGTTTGCATCGCATCTGAAATCATCTGCAGATATCGCGGCTCAAAGATGTTGAGGGGCATGTGCCCACCCGGCAACAGAAGTGCACCAGTCAACGGAAACACGGGAACCGTTTCCGGGAAATCGCCGCGCTGGGCGTAGGTAACGTTGCCTGCCTTGATCACGTGTGTGTCCTGACGCGTTTAACAAATTCGTACACAAAACATGTGCCTCAGGGCTTAAAACTCAATGCCCTGCGATATTTTGTCGAGTTTTTTGGACACCGTTACAAAAAAATGAGCCAAATCAAGAAAATAACAAGGATGACAACTTCCGGCGGGCTGCGATTGTTGTCTCATCGGTCAAACCCCAAGCCTCGAAGAACTGCAAAAGCTGGCTTTTCGCAGCGTCATCGTTCCACCCGGGCTTGCGTTTGATAATCTCCAACAATTGATCAGCGGCCTCTTCCCGTTTGCCACTCACATTAAGCGCAAGTGCGAGATCAAGGCGACTTTGGAAATCGTTGGGATCGGCTTCAACAGCTTGCAACAGCGGTTCATGGTCACCAACGCTTGCGGCCTGCTCTGCCAAATCAATCGCGGACAACAATGAAACCATTTCAGGGGCGGAAAGTTCCGCCTCTTCCAATTGGCTGGTCAGCGCACGTGCACCTTCCAAATTGCCCTGTTCCACATAAAGGTGGCCCACAGCAGCGATGGCGCGAATGTTCTTTGGATCAACGCTCAGTACTTGAGCAAATATGTTTCCAGCCTCGCCGATTGCACCTTCCGCCACCAGAGTGTCAGCATGGTCCAACAGCGCTTCAATTTGTGTTTCCTGGTCACTCGGCCCCGCGACCTTTGCAATGAACTCCCGGATTTCGCCTTCAGGCTTTGCACCCATCATCATGTCTGCCGGGCGTCCGTTTACGAACGCGACCACAGCGGGAATTGATTGAATGCCCATTTGGCCGGGAATTTCCGGGTGCTGGTCAATGTCCATTTTCACCAGTTTGACGCGACCGTTTGTGGCGGCAACCGCTGCTTCAAGCGCAGGCGCCAATTGCTTGCAGGGCCCGCACCAGGGCGCCCAAAAGTCCACCAGCACAGGGCGTTGACTGGATTCCTGTACGACCTCGGTCATGAACTCATTGGTCGAGATATCCTTGACAGGCTCAGCGGCCGGTTTTGACAAGCCATTATCACCACCAAAAGAAACATTGGCACTAACACCTGCATTCACATTGGCTGAATAGCCGCCGCCATAGCCAAATTCATCGTTACTCATGTGTCTTCTCCAATTTCGGAAACCGTGATGATCAATGGTGAATGATCGATATGCTCCAGGAAACGAAGCAGGTCTTCCCTCGAGATGGTAGTTGTCGCCTCATTCGTCAATGGATGGCAATTGATCAAATCATGGCGCAGCAAAGGCTCATCGATGATGACTTTCACTTTACCATCCACATCGTTCATCGCGCTAAACGCAGTAACGGAGCCGGGCTTCACGCCCAACAATTCCATGAGCGCTTCCGGTTTCCCAAAAGATACGCGGCCCGATGCACCGATCAGACCATGCACCTGATTGAGCCGGATTGAGGCGACGCCCTCGGCCACAATGAGAAAGAAATTTCCTTTTTTATCCTTGAGGAACAGGTTTTTGGTGTGCCCACCGGGTATATCCTGCTTGATCTTGGAGGATTCTTCGACGGTGAACACCGCTTCATGATCATAAGTTGTTGTTTTAATACCCAGATTATCGAGCAGTTCGAACAGATCATTTCGTGATGCAGGCATGGCAATCCCCGGAAGTTTGCCCACTGCTTATGGGGAGAGCAAAGTTTTTTCAATAAGTGACGAAAAATTTGCCCGCTTATAAACCACGAGGCAACAAAGCGGTTGCAATTCAAATCGGCTTGCGTCATACACCCTTCTCGGAGCGCTAGTCGCGTAAGCGGGCGTAGCTCAGGGGTAGAGCATCACCTTGCCAAGGTGAGGGTCGTGAGTTCGAATCTCATCGCCCGCTCCATTTTATCTTCTCATACATTCTCATAAATCACCTAAAACCCTTACAAAACAAGGGTTTTTATGCTATGATGCTTCTCATTGCAGAACATGGAAAACCATAAAATTCCGTCCATTTGTTGTACAAGTGTTGTACAAGTGTTGTACAATTTCTCAAATTCTCGGAATTTTGTTGTACAGCGAGAGAATGGCACTCACAGACGCTCAAATTCGAGGTTTTAAACCAGAAGGGAAACGCTACCGAAAATCGGATGCGAACGGCCTTTATCTGGAGGTGATGCCGACAGGCGGGAAGTTCTTTCGGCTGGCTTGTCGTCTTGATGGAAAGCAGCGAACGTACTTCATCGGCGAGTATCCCGATATGCGTCTAGCAGATGCAAGGTTAAAAGCTGCCGAATACAAGCGCAGCGCCAAAGAGGGAATAGACCCTACAGCTGTCCAGAAAGAAGAGAAGGCCAAGCTCGAAAAGGTCGATCCGTTATGGAGGGATATCGCCCAGGATTATCTAATGCTTCGCCAAAGAAGCGGGGCCGCGCATCGGACACTCCAGAAACTTCAGCGACAAATCCAGGTTACCATAGATGCGCTGGGGGATAGGGAGGTTACGGATATTACGGCTGAGGATGTGCTCGATGTGGTCAACCCGATTGCCGATGCTGGTCAGGTCGAAAACGCCCACGAGATACGATCACGGTTTTCGCAGGTGTTCCGTTACGCTGCAGCAAGGGGACTGGTCAAACATGATCCGGCAGCCATGACCATCGATGCCATGGTTCCCAGAAAGAGGGGAGAATTCGCAGGCCTTACCGATCCAAAAGAAGTAGGGCAGTTGATGAAGGACATACACGCTTATCGCGAACGCTACTTTTGGGTTGGGTCCGCATTGCTTCTGTCAGCCTATCTGTTTCCGCGCAATTCTGAACTGCGAGGCATGCGCTGGGATGAAATCGATTGGAAAGAGAAGCTCTGGGAAATTCCTGCAGAACGCATGAAGATGAAACGCGAACACATCGTGCCTTTGCCGAAGCAGGCAATTCAGGTTCTGAATGAAGTCAAGGATATCGATCTCGGCGCGGAGCTGGTTTTCCCGGCCCCGCGTGATCCAACACGACTAATGTCTGATGCCACCTTCGGAAAAGCACTTAGATCGATAGGATACTCAAGTGATCGCCATGTCCATCATGGTTTTAGAACTACTGCCAGCACCTTGCTCAATGAAATGGGGTGGAACGCTGATTGGATCGAGCGCCAACTCGCACATGTTCAGCAGAACCGCGTTAGGGCCAGTTACAATAAAGCGGAGTATCTGGATGGCAGAAGAGAGATGATGCAGGCGTATGCGGATAAATTATCAATGCTGCAGATGTAGATTGCAAACCCTACGTTGTTTCAATTAGTAGCGCAAATATTTGTCAGTGGTCTTTGTTATGACCGTACGCTTGGTAATGAACTGAATAAGGAATTGAAATTGATGCCCCAGTTGCACTCGTAATGAATCCCCCAAACCTTGAAACTGCCCGCTCTGATATATCCAAGCCAATATCTACGGAAGGAAGTTTCATTGGGGTGATAGCGGTGTGTTCCGCAATTCTCAAAACATCGACAACAATGCTTGTCAAAATTTCGCGACTTAAAGCATCCAATTCTCCGGAACGCTCATGCCTATCTACTAGGGAAATCGCATAAGACAAGAGTGTGTCAGCATGCATCCCATCATAATGAAAACATTCATTGAACGAATCTCGTGATGCTCTGAGATCGTGTTGCCCAATATCAAAATTCGCCGCTGACTTTGGACATTCGCTTTCGGCATCAGATAGCCAAAATTTTGAAAAAAGTACCCCACAAATATTCTTCAAAGCGTATACCCAGTAGAGTTCTTTTATATTTTCATCGTAATCTTTTTCTCGATCTTGAACACGTTCACTATTCAGCGCATCAGAAAAAAAGGAAAACACGTAGTGGAAGCGTAAACACTCCTCTTCCGAAATTTCTGGTCTAATTATCAGAGTGGACCAAGCGCCTGTTCGTTCACTATCTCGGAGTGTTCCAATTATTGATCCATAAGCTAACTTGTCCGTTCCAAACACAGGCATCTTCGGAGTGTAGAGGCATAGGGATTTAGTTTCATTGTTGTCGAGAAATGCAATCGCATCGATAAGAATATATTCTCCCCTTTTGCTTACATGTGTTACCTCATAAACTTGCTCATCCAACGCACTAACATAATACCCAAGAGCATCGCTTGGCTGACTAAGGATTGGAGCACTTATGCCTTCGTTATCAGGCAATGTTGTTGTTGGCCGCAACCATAACAAGTCTCGTACAATCAACTCACTGTCGCTGGGATCACTCGTTATACCGGCACGGCTTTTACGGATAATATAGTAAGGGCCAAAAACTGTGTCTGCATAAAGTGATTGAGCTGTAACAGGACCTGATAGCCTTTTGATTAACCTAAATAGGTTGTTCTTGAACTGATCTGCAATTTCCAAGTTGTGTACAATATCGAATGACAATAACAAATTTTGGATGATTCCATCGATCGCGGCCTGCCTCTTTGGCTTACCTTCATCATGTTTTTTACCTGGGAACAGCAGAGCTCCAACATTGGAGAATATCTGGCCATGTTGTCCGTCAAGTTTTGCTTTACTGTGATCATAGCGTGCATCAAGTATGCTTCTTATGGCTGAAAAGCATTCAATAAATTGAGCAGCCAGACGTTTATTGTCATCGTCTTCACGACCATAGCTATAACAAGAAGCAAGATCATCACCCACTAAAAAATGTTCCTGAATTTCCAGCAAGCAGTTGATCATCTCATCACTAGAGGTCGATCTAAATTGGGTTGAGGTCCCTTTCTTTCCGCCTTTCCCGGGGGATACCGAAAAATGATGTGCCATTGCCTCAGACCATCGAAAAGGCTCGATGTCCAAAAACCACGATAGCTTTTGATCTGCGCCAAAACCTTGTCCATGTAAGAAAGAAACGACTCGTAAGGAGTTTGCGAAAAGTGCAAAGAAATAATTGTTCGCCGCTAACGCTTCTTCCGCCTTCGGTCGATAAAACGTCTCTTTCGCGAATTTGCTTACCAAGTTCACAACCCCCAAAGTCAAACAGCTGAAAGTTAGAGCCCTTCGACAACAAAAACAACTATTATAAATGTTGTAACAGTTATTTATTCAGAGATTTTTCAAACACTTCTCGAAAATAGAAGTGCGATCCTCCACTTCCATTTGGGGTGGGAATCGGTATCTTTACATTTGTCTAGAAAGTGCAGATTCCGAACGGATCGCGTGGGCGATGTACGCTACTCGAATATATGAGTCAAGTGTACATCGCCTAAACGGTTAATTTTGTTCGTTTGGATTTCTGCCCAACTCGAGTGGAGAGAAATCGATGAATATCATCACTAATGAATTTGACAGTGTTACGGCCGCATTTGAAAAAGGCCAATTTGGATTACGTGCAGTTGAATCTGATCAGTTAACCTTGGCACTTTCCAAAACATATTGTTCTGCTTTCGGAGGTGGCGAATGGCGTGAGCGTCATGACCCTGACGAAACACTGTTGAAATGGAGTGCACAAGCTTCCAACGAAGAACACACATACGTTGAATGCATGTTCAATGGTATTGTCGTTGGCGGCGGGGCTTATGCACCGCTTACAGAATTTGAAGACAAATTCAAGTTGCTTCCAGAAGAATGTGCCAACTCAATTTACATTAATGAGTTGTGGGTCGACCCCAAGTATCAGGGCAGACAAATTGGCCGATTCATTCTGGTCAATATGGAGCAAATGATTATCAGTTCAGGTCGAAAACAAATTTCATTGTGGACTCATTTCGCTTCCGAACGGTTGATCAAATTTTACTCAGTGAATGGCTATCGTGAACTTGTTGATGTCCATCCAAGTGACGGTGGAGTGAAGCGCAAAGTTTTTTTTAAAGATTTTGAAAAACCGCATCTTACAGGAGATCACTGCCATGATTAATCAACCCAAAGACATTCCGATCTTCTTGAAAGATCACGGCATTACCAGAGTAATAGCGTTTTCTGGCGGAGCAATCTCCGCGCCACCAGGATTTGGCAGTGACGTGAAACTGGCAATGGAGAATGCTGCGAAAATTTTCGAGGAATCGGTAATTCAGGAAACCCTTGAACGACTGCGACCATATACCGGTAAATTAGGCATTCTGACGGGTGGTACCAAATTTGGTGTACCCGGGACTGCCAGCAAAATTGCGAAGTCACTTGGTTTCAGGACAATCGGAATATTCCCTGAAACCGGGGCTGACAAAGCGCTTGGTACAGATGTCCTTGATCTTCGTGTTTGTGTGGACATTAGGGGTGACTTTGAATGCTCCTCACCGGAGGAAGCCGCAAAATTCAGAAGTGATTGGGGAGATGAATCTGCATACTTCTGCAAAACCTTAGACAGCGCTGTCGTTTTCGGAGGGCGCGCAGGAACTTTGGTTGAAGTCGCCCATCTGCTGAAAATGAACGAGCGGCGCAAGAAGTATAAGCAATCACCAAAGTTTATCGTTCCTATCATGGCCAGCGGTGGAATGGGGGATATAGCGCCTGTTTTGCCAGCTGATCCTGATGTGAGGGCTTGGTGTTTACCATCAGAGGTAGTGCGTTCAGGTCATATCGCCGCTGAACTTCTGGAAGAGAAAATGCACCTGCATGACCTGCTCAACGACGAGCTGAAAGCAGCCAGCTAGAGATTAAGGAAAGTAAAATGAATATTGCAGCAAAAAATGTATCTGTCGCACCGATAAGCGGATTTCCTGATTATAAGCCAGAGTACTACGCCGTTTTTGACAACGTAGTTGAAATCATCGCCAAGCACTATTCACGTGCTGGAGCTATGACAATCGATACGCCACTAGTTGAGCGTAAAGATGTACTCACTGCTAAAGGTGGTGGCGCCATCAATAAAGAGATATATGGTTTGACGCGCCTTTCGAGTTCAGATGATGGCTCTGCCAATGAACTAGGCATCCGGTTTGACTTGACCGTTCCTTTAGCGAGATATGTTTCGCAACATCAAAATGATCTGACTTTTCCGTTTCGGAGACAGCATATTGCACGAGTATATCGTGGGGAGCGAGCTGGATCCGGGCGGTTTCGAGAATTTTACCAAGCTGACATAGATATTATTGGTCGAGGGAAACTAAGCGTTACCACCGATGCAGAACCCCCTGCGATTATCAATGATATTTTCACAGAGCTTGGAATTGGACCATTCGTGATACGCATCAATAATCGGAAGATCCTTTCAGGTTTTTTTGAAAGCTTGGGCTTCCATGAATCCAAACAAAAACTTGCTCTTTCAATTATTGATAAAGCGGATTGTGGTAAAGCTGACGCCCTAGCAAAACTGTGCGGCGAAGTTGGCTGCACGTCGGAAGTCGCTGAGGGAATTTGGGACTTTATTCATCTCGCAATTGATATTCTCGATCCCGCAAAATCTTTAGATCAGTATCGTTTGAACAATCAGATCGAAGAGGGCATTGATGAACTTTGTAATGTGATCAAGGCTACACTCGCATTCGGGGTACCCAAAGAGAACCTGAAAGCTGATTTGTCGGTTGCTCGTGGGTTGGACTACTATACTGGAACGGTATACGAAACTATCCTTCTGGATCATCCTTCTCTTGGAAGCATTTGTTCAGGCGGACGATACGATGATCTTACAAGTCATTTTACAGAAAGCTCATTTCCGGGCGTAGGAATATCAATTGGCGTGTCGCGACTAGTTTCGCGTTTGATTGAAGCAGATATCCTCAGTACTGAAAAAGTCTTCAAGTCCCATGTTCTCATCACCCAGCAGAATCCTAGCTTGATGCTGGAATACATCCAGATTGCAAGAAATTTGCGTCGTTCAGGTGTGCCGACTGAGGTCTACTTTGAAGAAAAAGGACTAGGTCAGCAGCTGAAATATGCGACGCGAAAAGGATACCGATACGCCATCATAATGGGAACAGATGAAGCAGAAAGGAAGATTGTGCAAGTGAAGGACTTGGATCAGGGAACGCAAGTTGAAATGAAAATCATTGATCTTGTGGACTTTTTCTCAAGCCCATAACGGGATTGATGGCGGGTGTAGCTCAGTTGGTTAGAGCGCCAGGTTGTGGCTCTGGAGGTCGCGGGTTCGAAACCCGTCACTCGCCCCAATATTGGATGCACAAAATGGCGGATGTAGCTCAGTTGGTTAGAGCACCAGGTTGTGGCCCTGGAGGTCGCGGGTTCGAAACCCGTCATTCGCCCCAAAATATAGCGATATAGAAATGTTACTTAAATCGTCACTATCAACTTTAGCAGCCGTAGCAGCAGCGGGCATATGGGGAACATCCTTCCCGGCAGCTAGCATTGCTTTGGAAAGTTTTTCACCGGGTGCATTGGCGTGTGTTAGGTTCGTAATCTCGTCTTTGCTCGTTGGGCTGCTAATGCTGTTAAGCAAAACACCTTTGCCCCCACCACACATATTGAGAAGGATAGCATTGATTGGCTTTATTGGAATCGGCTTTTCTCAAATCTGCATTAGCTTTGGGCTTAAGTTTTCAACAAGCGCTGATGCAGCATTCATAGTTGCTTCTAGCCCGGTTTTTGTGGCTTTGATTTCATTGTATTTTGGACAGTCCACCATAAGAAAAAACACCCTCATTGGTATTGCGATTGGCGCAACAGGGTTACTGTTGATACTTCTACAGAGCGGCATCCGCATCAATATTTTAGGATTGTTGTCCATAACACTCGCAAGTGTTTCTCTGGCGACATACGCATTTTTCAATTCGAAACTCTTAGCTGAAAACCCTGATTATATGGTCGACTCTCTTCAGTTTCTTGCCATAGCGACTTGGTCCAGCACATTGGTATTTTCAATTTTCTGGGGAGTAGATGCAATCCAACAAATTCCAAAAGCTACAAACGCTTCCGTGACTGCAGCTCTTTTTCTTGCCGTCTTTTCAGGTGTCTTGGCGTATTGGCTTTTCTCTAAGGCGTTAGAAACTGGCAATCCTGTTGCAACAAGTGGGGCGATATACTTAGAACCACCATTTGCGATCTTAACTGCCTATTTCTGGCTACATGAGGTGCCTTCATTATTAGCGATTGTTGGCGGGGAAATAATATTGATAGGGGTCGGAGTTGGGAACCAAGATTGCAATGTATTATTTAACCTGAAAAGAGGCGATGGAAACAGATTGAGATCAGAAAATTTTCCATCTTAGTTTATCATAGGCAATGAACTGAGAGGGAGTATGTCGCGATCCAGATATTCTGCGACACACCTCCCAACCATCTGAAACCATTCAACAAATTTGCGAGACTGCCAAATCTTTGATATAATTTAACAATCGGTCGGGTGTTCCCGTCTGATCTTTTCCAAACATTGTTGAAACTTTTCAAGGAGACATGCTCATGCCTTCCATTGGACGCGTGACCAAACAGCCTGACGGCTCATTTCGTGGATATCTGGCGACGTTGTCGATCCGCAAAAACATTGAATTCGTTGCAAACGAGAAAACCAAAGATCACCAACCTGATTATCTGGTTCTTGCCGGTGATGTCGAAGTTGGTGCTGCGTGGAACAAGAAAGGCCAAGCCAGCGGAAACGACTATGTGTCCGTCTCATTGGCTGCCCCAGAATTTGGCGATCGTACGATCTATGCCAATCTTGGCCGCGCGGCAGGTTCTGAAAACGAAAATGAGTTTGCGCTCATTTGGAACCCGAATTCATGATGTGATCTTTCAAGCCCAACGGAATGCGTCAGCGTCACTGACGGCGCATTCCTTTTTGCTTGCTGGAAATTCTGCTCTCTCCCCCACCGACTTCTCTTCCGTTCGTCGTTCTGCCGGCGCATGTGATTGCACCCCTAGTAGGGACAATGCGTGTGCCGCTGAAACGATGAATTTCAAGGAGAGATTTCAATGGAAGACAGAGAGAAACACGTTGCAAAAATCCGCGAACAGAATGATCAGTTTCGGGGAGGTTTGCCTGCCCCATCGCATGTTCCCGGTCGCGTTGTCATGACCCAGGGTATTCAGGAATTAACCGATGATCCGGCTGAACCGGGCAAGCATCTTGCTTCCATGTTTGAAGTCGTTCGCACATTTGAAGCGTTTGATGAAACCAATGATCCCTATGGTGAGCATGATTTCGGGGCTTTTGATTTTCTGGGACAACGCGTGTTCTGGAAGATCGATTATTACGCTCCTGACATGTTGCACGGATCGGAAGACCCGAGCGATCTGGAAAACACCATTCGTGTTCTGACCATGATGCTTGCTCATGAATATTGAAGCAGCGCAGAAGGTACTTTCCCAGAAAGACTGTGAAGAAGTCTTCCGGATTGCTACGAAGGGTCTTGTTCATTTTCATGGAGACAAGTTTGCAAGCGGTATGACAGACAAAGAGCTCGAAGATGCGCTAGCTTCAAGTCTTGGCATCTTTGGTGGTTCTGGTGGCCCTGAGCGCTTGTATGTTTCCTACAAAGGTGCTGGACTAAAAATCTGGGGCGGTTGGCATGTGGTCAATCACGTCACTGAACCTCCCCTGTTTCAGGGGCGTGAAACCATCGCGATGGCGCCGGAGATTTATTCAATTCCTGATCCGGACAAATCGCAAATGCAGCTCTTTTAAAAACCAGCCTCGCAAGTTTCACTTGCGGGGTTTTTGATTTACCTTTTGGCTTTGAGCTTACGTTCTCAATCGAATTGTGATATTATTTATTCACCGGAGGATAGGTGCCAAAAGTTGTTTCGACACTGCGGGGCTCCCTCCACCAAAACTCGGAAGTCGTCCCAAAGGCACTTTTGTTGTCGCGGCACGGCTTCCATTTGGTTAACGCACAAATTACCGAAAATCTTGCAAATTTGGCAAAATCTGCTATCTTATGTTCATAAGCATTCCAGCAAGGCGGGTGTAAACTCGTGAGCTTATCGCACCTCATTCATTGAGGTTTCCACCGACCGGTGGTCATATCCAAGACGTCTTGTGTAAAAGCCCCGGTTTAGCCGGGGTTTTTTATATTCTGATTTGGCGACCATGCTTGACCGCATTGACGAGCACCTTGAACCGGATTTTCTTCTTTCTGTTGCGGAATTGATCTGTCTTCGTTCGGATATATGCGCTTTCCACAAAGAGACGTAGGTTCTTCCTTTTTCCAGGTTTTGTAAGACGGAAATAAACTTCGTAATCCAATCGCTCTCCTGCTTCATCGATGAACTCGACAGTAAAATAATTGCCTCGCCCTGATTGTCGAACATGACGTTGATCAAGGCTTTGAATGATCTCCGGCAATCTGAATGAATGACCGTATCTTGTTTCACAGAATATTCGACGCTCTCCTTCCAGGTGAAGCACAGTGTCATCTTCTTTCTGCGGTGCTCGTGTGAAGCAATGCAGACTGAACACAACATCGATCTCGTAGACAAGATCTGGCTTGTCTCCTTCTCCGGCGATCTCG
Source organism: uncultured Hyphomicrobiales bacterium (assembly GCA_963922635.1). Taxonomy (GTDB): domain Bacteria; phylum Pseudomonadota; class Alphaproteobacteria; order Rhizobiales; family Rhizobiaceae; genus JAALLB01. The sequence continues at coordinate 15,235 of CAWUJX010000024.1, forward strand.
AACGCAAACGTAAACGGCCTGAGGTGTTTCAGGTTGCGTTTATCGCCATCGATGATGATGTGGTTCCAGTTCATAGAGCGAAGAAATTATACCAAAAAAAACTTAATTTTGTCCGAGTCGGATCAAGAAGGCCAGCTTACCCATTACATCCATTCACTGATCACGACCGGTAGTCCAGCCGCGTTCATATATTCAACGGATAATGGATCGAAGGTCTCGAGCTTCTCGCGGGAGACAAAGAGGCATGCATTCGCCGGATAGCCCTGTGCGATGTAATGCTGGCCTGCGTCTTTCAGGATGTTTGCGATGTGCCGTTCGGTTGTTGTGACAAAGATCGTTCTTAAATTTGGCAAGCCAAGTTTTTCTTCAATGATCCCGCGTTTATGTGCTTCGCCATATGCGATCATGGTTTTGAGAATGGATTTCTGATCCCAGAAATTCGCCCAGCGGATATTGCTTTCAGTGTCCTGATCCACTTCCAGCGCAAAAAATTTCTCGGCCCGGTCTGATGGCAGGTTCGGCAAGACAATCGAGAAATACCCGTCCGGCTCGATTGTGATCGGTCGGTGTTCTCGTTTCCAGACTGCAAGGGACGGAAAAGAAATTGTCTCTGTATAGGGTTTGCCGAAGAGCTCATCCTGATGGCGCATCGTAAGGCCTGATTGCTTCCCCACTGCGCGAACTGCTGCTTCCAATTCCACCAGAAAATCGGATCGGTTGAGATCATGCAGGATCGCATTAAAGCTCCGGTGTCGCCGGTAACGTTCGCGGTGCAAGGTCGGGTCGATCCGGTATCCTTTTGATGCGAGGACATCCGCGCCCTTGGTGGTGAGTGCTGTAATCCAGTCAATACCAGTACAAACGGCTCTGAGCGGTATTTGAACGTCCGGGTGATAGATCAATCCAGCTCGCGTTAGCTCCAGCTCGCGGTGTGTTTTGCGCGGATATCCGGAGAGAAGTTTTTCCAGGTGGGTTTCATCGAGGAGGCCAAATCGCCATCCATAGAAAAGACGATCCAAAGTTCGTTGAGTGAAGTTTATTCGCTTGTTTAATTCGGGTTTTGCAAATCGTGGGTTGATCGATGCTGGATCGCGTTTCTGGCGTTTCATAAAGTTCAAAATTATGCGCGTGCAATGAAAATCAGATCGCCCAATACTTTGAGATCATCTGGATCACTTACTTCTTCAGCCTTACGTTTCAACCGTGCTGCGCGGTTGTGGTGATTGATTTTCGTTCTGGCTTTGCTGACCTCTGCAAATCGTGATTGCCAGAGAATTTTCTCTTCATGGGTAAGATCACCATTGCTTGCAAGGATTTGGAATTCTGCTCTAAGCCGTTCCGTTCCAAACCGTTCCCGGGTGAAGTTGCGTGCAGATGAAGGGTTTGATTGCCCTGGCTCCCGCATTCTAATTGCAATTGGCGATGATGCCGGTGCCTGGGGTTTGCCATCTTTGGTCAGTCTCAACAGCGCTTCCCCATTTCCAAGGTTGCGAATGATATCCAGACTTCGTTCCCGGTGCTGTGGTTCAAGATCATCGACGATTGCTTCCGCGTCCTTGTTCCCCACCGCAAAGACTGCGAGTGATCCGCATCCATTTCGTAAGAGGCTCGAGATTTTGGGGTCAAACTGATCAAGGTGTTGATGAGCAATGCGCGCAAACAATCCTGAATGGCGTCCTTGTGTGATGATCTTGGTGAGTTCCATCGTTGGAAAGGAATGCGCTTCATCGATTGACAGGGTGAACGGTTGATTGCGGTTTCCGACTTTCGCTGCCGCTTGCCTGATCCGCGAGATGATCAGCATTCCGATAAAGGCCGCATTATCGAGGCCGATTTGGTTTTGATTGAGATTGACGATCAGGATTTGTTTTCGTCGGATGATCTCTTCGAAATCGAGACTGCATCTTGGCTGACCGATAATGTTGCGAATAAGCGGATCGAGCGATAGTGCGTCGATCTTGTTCAGAACCGGTTCCACCCATTCCCGTCTCGTTCGCTCATGAAGGTCATAGCGGTCGAACCGGAAGTCCCACCAATCCAATAGTTGCCGGTTTGTGATGTCGGTTTTTGCGCGTTTGCGGAAATCTTCGTCGAGCAGCAATCGAAATACGGACAAGAGACTTGGTCTCATGCAATGGGGGTTTTCGATGAGGGTGTGGAGCGCTGCCCGGAAGATCGATTCCATTCGCGGTCCCCAGCCGGTGTCATGCCAGATGCTTGCAAACATTTGCAGGATGTCAGAGACCGCTCGCGGTCGGTCTTCCGGCGCAATGTTGTAAAGCGGATTGATCCCGATCGGGAATTCGGTATCGGCGCAATCGATATAGATCACGTCCTTGTCTCGACCTTCGCCTTTCTTCTCCCTTTCTCCCTCACCCGTTACATTCTGACATGGTGCTTCGCGCTTTGACCGGTTCGATCGCGTTTTGCCGCGACATTTGGGTGTGTCGCCGTTTCGTGACGTGTCGCGACTGGTCGAGGCACGTTGTGTCGGGGTGTGAGAGAGCAAATATTCTGCTGCAGTTCCGATTGGGTCTATGAAACAAAGACCCTTGCCGAGTTCCATGTCTGCGATTGCAAGTTCTGTCAGCAGGTTGGTTTTACCCGTTCCTGATCTTCCGATGATGTAGAAATGCTCGTTGAGGTCTTCAGGCGAGATATGAAAGTCGTGATCCAGCCCCTTTGCCAGGGGAATAGAGCCGAGCGTAGTTCGCTCGGTTGATTTTGGATTTGCATTGTCTCGGTTTCGTTCAGGCATACGCGAAAACTGGCACATCCCATCCTGAAGCGGGGTTTGGTTATGCTCCGCCCTTTGGCCGTTTTGATCGCAAGATTAGCTATCCATGTCTGACGGTGCTGTGGAACGCGTGTCAGAGTGGAATTATCCTGCGGTTACGACTCAGGTAGAGGATGCGCTGTTTTGGAATATGCCCATTATACCAGAGATTGTTTTATTGAGATTTGAAAATGCGTTTGAGTTTGGCGATCTGCCAATCTCGCGTATCCCAATCACTTCTCTCAGATTGTTTGCGGGCCTTCCGGCTCAGACCCGGCTGGTCGCCGGGCCGACTTATAGGGTAGCGAATTTTTGACGAAAAGTCAAAATTCGGTATAATTTACAGGATGATAGCGGAAGGTTGGTTTATTTTCGAACTGACAAAAGTTTCCGCTTTCTGATCTTTCAAAACAATCAAATGGCAATGCTCTGGATGTTTCTTTCGGAGCGGATCGCTTCGTTTGAACAAGATTAGCTGTGCCTCATTTTACGAAAGGAGGCAGCAATGCCTGATTCAAACAAACAAAATAGTCGAGCTCGGAAAGAATGGATCAGCAGAGACGCGGTCTTTGCTGCACTCAGCATGAAGGACGTTCTTGATCATTATGGGATTGAAACCGGTTCTGGCGACAGCTACCGCATTCATTGTCCGTTTCATGATGATGATCGTCCGTCCTGTTCGATCAATGAACCGAAAAAAATCTTCAACTGCTTTGCCTGTGGTGAACAGGGCAATCTATTGGATTTCATAGGCGGGATGGAAGGCTTTGATCCGAAGAAGGACTTTCGGAAAATACTGGAGAAAGCGGTTGCCATAATGGGCGATAACCCGACGCCGGAACGAAGGTCCCGTCAGTCCCAACGGGCTGACGCGCAGAAACAGGAAACGGAAGAAGAGACGCCACAAACCAAACCAGTGAAAGCCAAGGTCAAGAAACCCAAGACAAAGAAGAAACCGAAATCGGAAACGGCAAAAGAGAAACCAACAAAGGAGAAAAGCGACAAGACTCTTGATCTGGAGCCAAATCGTGTGTTGGGCGTTCCAGCCTTTCCGTTGAAGCTTGATCTGACGCATCCGTGGTTGGTTGAGCGATTGGCTGCGATTGGTCTTTCGCTAGATGATGCCAGCGAACTCGGCATTGGTTATGAAACGCGAAGCAATGCTTTAATGGCTGGCCGCGTGTGTTTTCCGATCCATAATGTTGATGGAGAACTTGTCGCTTATTCTGGCCGCTGGGCTAGTGATGACATTGATGATCGGGGCGTGTTTGTTGATGGCAAGGGTCGCGATCAGGATCGCTACAAACTGCCGAAGGATTTTCGAAAGCAGCTGGAGCTTTATAACCTCCACTGCGTTCTTGAAAGCCGTACCCGTTCAGCAACGCCTGACAATGGCACATTGGTCATTGTTGAGGGGTTCTGGTCCTCGCTCCGCCTTTCTTCTCTCACCATTCCCGTTGTCGCCCTGATGGGCCACACGATGTCTGAAGCGCAGATTGGTCTTTTGAAGCGTCATCGCTTCTCCAATCTGGTTTTGATGCTGGATGGCGATAAACAAGGGAGGAAAGCGTCAGACCATCTGATGACAGTTCTTTCAAGAGACTTCTTTGTGAAGGTGATTGATCTTGAAGACGGCATCAAGCCGGATTCAGTTGATGAAAGGGTTCTGCTCGATCTTAGAGATCAATTGCAATCTCCAATGGAAATCAGAACCTCGAACCAAAACCAACAAAACGAAGAACAACACTCAACCCTGAACCCGTTTGGTTCGTTCGGCCATTCCTATGTGATCCGGTCAGGAGCCGTGACTGATCAGTCACGCCCACAATCCTGATCCAACACCCGGAAATGCCATTTCCCCTCCTTTTCGAAGGAGGGGTTTTTTATGTTTCAACATTCTGACCAACGCGCACGCAAGCAGAAACCCAAGAAAAAGAGAGCAACGACAACAAAGAACAAAACGCCAGACCCTGAAATTTGCCGCCGTTCAAAGGTCTGGCCGCTTTGCCAATGTCTACGCGCATGCCGATTCTGTTTCACAGAATCGTCCACAGCATGCGCGAAGACTCTTGGCGCGGCCAGTCTGGTTTACCCGTTGCCCATAATCCCGTTCGGGAACCGTCGCCGTCTGCCCCGACAAGCGCATGAAGATAAAAAAATCAAAGAAAGCCAGTGGGCAGATCAGAAAGGCGACCAAAATCTCTTCGAGGTGGCGCGCTTTGCCGGGCCAGTCCATTTTTGATGGGCAACGGGGAGATTTTGGTCGCGTTTCCAACTGCGACGGTTCCCGAACGGGATTATGGGCACAATTGTCGCCAGAATGTCCCATATCTGGCGCACTCACTTTCAACCGGTCACCTGAAAAACCGTCATCGTCTCGTGACGGTTTTTTGCAAAGTTTGTTCCATCCGGATCAATGAAAAACCACCGTACTCGGTGTTTCTGGGAGTCAACGGGTCAATCCAAATTCCGCTCTGACATATCCAAGGGATCGCTATTCATTGATCATTTGCCTGCTTCCGGCAGTGCCATCAGGCTTTGCAGGTTTTGGATCAACACATTGGTTTCATGGTCTCGTTCCAGCATCGTGTTGATCTGCTCGTCTTTCATTTCGATTTGCTTGTTTGCAATATCGAGCTGGGATTTGAGAAAGGTTATCTGATCATCTTTGATCCCAATGATTTCCTGCATATGCGATCGATCATGATTGTCATTGAGTTGAGGCTGCGTATTTGTCGATTGAGTAGAATGTCCAACAGGTATATTGCCCTCCATCTCCTCCCGTCCTGGTCCACTTGGCATTATCTGGTTGTGCCGTTCCACGAATTCATGAATGGATCCCCGTTCAACCAAATATCGCGTTCCGTTTTCAGTTGGCACCAATCGCGCCTCAAGATCACCGCGTTTGCACATTCGTTGAATGGTTCGGATCGTCCGAGTTACCCCTTCCTCACGGAGAATGTCGCAGGTCGTTTCAATATCGACCCAATCCGCAAAGGCTCGCGGTTTATCTCCACCATCGCTTTCCGACGCATCCGATTGATGAGTTTCGGCGGAAGCAATTCCAGCAGCGGAAGCTGTGGTCGCTTCCGCTTCACTAACACTACCGTCATGTTGTGTACTGTCGCGACCTGTCTCGACAACGCGCGTATCGTCCTGACCTGACGCGGCATGACCCGACGGTTCGCGATTTGTCACGTTGTGTCGCGTCGTTTCGTTAGGTCCGTTTTGAGGTAGAGAGGGTTGTTGTTCTTGCCCAGCACCTTCAAAAGCTACAGCGTCTCTGCTGGGTTCAGATGCCTCGTCCTGTCGCGTCATGTCATGCATGGTCGCGGGTTGACGCGAACCGTCGCCACTGGTCGCGACGAATGAAATGTGTGTGTCGTTCATCTTCTGATTATATCAGCAGAGAACTCATCCACAGGGGAGATGTCCACACCTGCAGAGATCGATTAATCCCGATTGAGAACCCAGAAGTTTTCACCCTTCTCGAAACTAAGCCGTGAGATATCTTCGTACCGACCCGCCGGAACTGTTCGCATTCCATCATTGTTGATGCCCATGATTCTAAGGCATCCCTTTGCACTTACACAAACGCCACGAAATGGTTCTTTGATGTGAACGACGCTCTTGAAGGTTGCCTCCAAAACCTTGATCCCAAATACACTGGTTTCTTCTTTTTCGATCATTTCGATCGATTGAACCACGATGTTGTCCTCGTAGAACTCATGCCATCGCTTTTCCACGAGCGCTTCAATTCCGGAGAACTTCCCTGCAGCCACTGCCTCTCCAGCATTATTTACTGCCGTGCCTGTCTTGGCCTCTGCAACTTGCGGATCATCCGGATGAAAGATGCAGAAGAGATTGTCGCTTTTGGTATTCAGAACACAAGAATGATCCGCGATTGCATTCGGTGAAAATGCTCGATGACCATTAATCCGGATCGGTTGCGTGTGATACTTGTCTGAATATTCAACAATAGTTTTGGAGCCTGATGGCCACTGAAAAGAAACAGGACATGATTGCTCTCCATTTACTTCTCTGCATACCAATTCGAGTCTTGTGCACGGCTCCTGATCCAGCACTGTGAAGTTCTGAAAAACGCCGCCGGATTGCACACGACAAATGAACGGCTCTCCAAATTCCTCCGGTCCCGGTTCATATTCGTCATATGCATTCGCAGTAACTGGAATCAGTGCTGAGAAAAAAGCCAAATATATTGATAGAAAAAATCTGAAACTATTCATCATTCAAACCCACCTAAATCAATTCCATTTATGTAATAACCAATTCATTCATTATTCAATTCATTAAAAAAGAAACCCCACACCATGTCGCAAATGGGTGGGGCTCAAACCAAAGGAAAATTGGATGAATAGATCAGTAGAACCAGGTCACAGCCGCGATGATCGTTCCCACGTATAGGTTCCGTCGTATTTTTTATTCAAGCACCAGAACCGCGTCTTGTATTCCGACGAAAAGATATTCCTGTATTGCGGGTTCGCTTTCAGATCATCCTGATAGAATGCGGAGAACATCGTCGGCTTGTAATTCTTGAACCAGGGCGTGAACACAATATCGCATGTCAGTCCGGATCCACTGTCATATCCTCCTATATTAACGTCCTCAATTCCAAGGAAGTCTTGACGTGCGAGCGGTATTGTAACCTTGTCCACGAAGTCTTCCATTGATCGAACTTCGATGTCCATTTGATTCCATCGATGATGCAGTGTTTCCGCAAAGCTCGTGATCTCGTATAAACATGAGTAATCGAACGCGGATGCCCATGGGTCATCCTTCACGATTTTCACTTTCGCCAGTTTCTCTTTGAGCAGAATGTAAAAGGGCGCCGGCAGGGTTTTGACCGTATCCCTTGTTTTGCAACTTCCACGGCGAACAGTCGTTCCGATCTGCTGACCAATTTCGTATTCAGCAGTGACCAGATGATTGGCTGGCAATTGCTCGCGCAGATAGGCTTCGAGATCATCTTTGCTTTTGATTTCATCCGCTAGCGCAGAAATGGAAAACAGAAATATTGGAATTGATAAAACTGCCGACCGCAGTTTGAATATGGAGTTATTCATTGCTCATAGAACCTTTTGGGTTCCGGCCTTGCTGATGATGCAATATGCAGGCATCATTCAAGCAAGATCCGTTGCAACACTATTGGCAATTGTGTTGCAGCCCTTGATTCTAAAGGGAATATTAGCTTGCGAAGGCAAATTCGTATGCTAAGATTCTAACAATCAGCCGTTGAAAACTTAATGTTTTCAATAACTTTCAACCCCTGCAACACAATTGCCAATACGGTTGCATGGAGGATGGGAGAAAGGCTGACCTTCCTTCCATGCCTACCTACAATTCTGAAATGCGGTTGTATTCCACCCGCAATCAAAGACTGTATATCAATCGATCTGAACGGAAGATGTACAGAAAAGCCGCCCTTCAAAAACCTGAAAAAACCAGACTACTATGCCTTGTCCTTTTCTATACAGGATGCAGGATATCAGAGGCGATAAACATCAAATGGACTGACATTCAATGGAATGAGGGCATCATTGCTATTCGAAGCCTCAAGAAGCGAGACAAGCATCAGGTACGGGAAATTCCAGTGCCGCCCGAACTGATTACGATTCTGAAATCAATATACACAATACAGAACGAGCACTCGGTGTTTCAACATGATCGCACAACCGGATGGCGGCGGGTAACTGAAACCATGAAAACTGCCGACATTGTCGGCATCCATGCAACACCAAAGGGTCTCAGACATTCGTTCGCAATGTGGTGCGCATACAACGCAATTCCGATCACACTTTGTCAAAAGTGGATGGGCCATTCCGATATTCGGACAACGGCAATTTACTATCAAATTGTTGGAAAAGAGGAGATCGAGCTTGCGGAAAAGTTATGGGGATAAAACTACATCAATTTTGGGACCCTCTAACGACAGCTCCGAGCCCAATTTGGACATTGGATTAAACTGTGTTGATATGATTTACACACTTAGTTGCAGCTTGAAATCAACTGGAATTAACTTTCTGATTTCCCGAAAGCAGTCATTTCACTAATTAATCATGATCATTAGTGTACAATACCAATTTGTAATTTTTGCCAGATACGCTCATGAATTAAGTACAATGCCAATTTGGTCAATATTTCAAATGTACCGATTGAAATTGCCGTCAGAATATTGCCCGTAAAGATCCAGACAAGTAGCAATGTGTCGAGTGACGCTATAATACGCCAAGTACTCATTTTAAATGCAGAGCGACGGTAGGTTTCTACGCGTTGACGATCGACTAAAACCACTCCCCAACCCAGCTTCACCCATATCCGTTCATGGATAGTATAAATGATGACTTTTGTAATGGTTTCCGCCGCTGCAATATATCCAGCTGTGGTTGCGATATCTTGAGCATTGCTATCAGTCGCCATACCGAACACAGGCCCAAGAAATTTTATAGCGAGAACGGAAAGAATGAATGTATCAAGCGTTCCTATGATCCGCCATGAAATTGCTTTTGCAACAGAACGCCATACCTTTTCATCTCCGTCCCGAGGTTGTGCCGCCATAAGATTATTTTGACTTATCTATAAGGTCATTTGCAGGAATTAATGTTGACTTAAAAACCTGAACATCACTCAGCCGGTTGGATAGCAGATCAGATTTTAGCAGCTCTTTGATGAGGTCTTCAGGCAGCGACAGCGTAACCAGGTTTTCTGGCTGTTGCTTGTCTTCAGTAACTCCACTTTGTTGATGCTCAGTGATCATGCCACCCGCCACCGTGTTATGGGTATCGGGGTCAATCAGGATAAAAGCACCCGTTGCTCTGTTTGCATCGTAGAGATCAAAAATAGCAGTTTCCTCAAAAGTTAATTTGACTTGTGTAATGGTGTTTTTGGATATTTCATCAACCTTCGTCCATTCCTGCGTTTTTAAATTAACAACGCTTCGAGGCGTAACAGTAACGCGTTGTCGGCGGCCACCTGACTTAAGCCAGTAGCGTTTGCCAGAGGCTACTCCATCAACCGTGAGCGTGACCAATTTTGCGGTAAAATTATTTCCCATATGCGGCAACTGGGTTGAGGAGGTGATCATGTGTCCTCGGGAAATGTCGATCTTTCGGTCTAAAACCAAAGTGACGGCATCGCCTTTAGATGCGGTTTCACGGTCCCCATCAAAAGCAACGATGCGCTCAACAACACCTTGTTCACCGCTTGGAAGCACTGTTATTTTTTCACCCGTTGAAACTGTGCCGCCCGATATTGTACCCTGAAAGCCGCGAAAGTCTTCCGATGGTCTTGAAACCCTTTGAACTGAAAGACGGAACCCATCCTCCATTTCATTTTCGCATTCGGTGTTTTCAAGAATCGAAAGTAGTGTTGGGCCATTATACCAAGGCATCGTTGTTAGTGCAGTGGTCGTTACGTTTTCGCCTTTCTTTGCAGATGCTGGAATAATTGTAGCGCTTTCAACATCAAGTAAGGCAGCCAATTCCTGAAACTCTTCAGAGATTTTAGTGAATAGCTTCTGGTCATAATCAGCCAGATCCATTTTGTTGATAACAAGCACCAATTTCTTGATGCCCATCAATGTGGTAATCATGATATGACGTCTGGTTTGCTCTTGAATACCTGTTCTTGCGTCAACCAAAATTACAGAAAGGTCTGCGGTTGAGGCGCCTGTTGCCATGTTACCGGTATATTGCTCATGCCCAGGTGTGTCAGCCACAATGAACGAGCGTTTTTCAGTCGAGAAATATCGATAGGCCACGTCAATGGTTATGCCTTGCTCACGTTCTGCTTGCAGACCGTCTAGGAGCAGTGAAAAATCTGGAAGGACAAGTCCACCATTGGTACCTTCTGAGGCTTTGGTAATCGAACTGATCTGATCATCCGTAACTACCTTCGTATCCCAAAGTAAGCGGCCAATAAGTGTCGATTTACCATCATCAACATTGCCACATGTAATGAACCTGAGTGGGCGTTTGTTTGCAAAGGAAGCATCTGAATTATACGATACTGTGTTTTGTAAGACACTGGACATTAAAAATACCCTTCACGTTTTTTCTTTTCCATAGAACCAGACTGGTCATGGTCGATCATTCTGCCATTGCGCTCGGAGACGGTTGCGCTTTGTAACTCAGCAATAATCTCATCCAAAGATGTAGCCTCAGATCTGATGGCAGCTGTTAATGGGAAACAACCAAGTGTTCTAAACCTGACATTGGCAGTTTCAACTTGTTCATTAGGCTGCAATTCAATACGCGCATCTTCAGCCAAAATTATCATGCCATCGCGACGTACAATTGGGCGTGGTTTTGCAAAATAAAGCGGGACAACTGGAATATTTTCAATCTGTATATAGCGCCAAATGTCCAACTCGGTCCAATTTGAAAGGGGGAAAGCACGGATGCTCTCACCATTTTGGATCATACCATTATAGATAGACCAAAGTTCGGGACGTTGTCTTCGCGGATCCCATGTATGGTCTTTTGACCTGAAAGAATAGACGCGTTCTTTAGCGCGTGATGCTTCTTCATCTCTGCGGGCACCACCAAAAGCTGCATCATATTGCCCTGCATCAAGTGCCGCTCTAAGCGCCTCAGTTTTCATGATGTCGGTGTAGGCGCTATTGTTAAAGGGCGTTATGTTTTCTACATCACCACGTGGGTTCGTATAAGTAATAAGATCCAGACTGTATTGGTCAATAACCTCATCGCGGAATGAAATCATCTGCGAGAATTTCCACCCTGTATCAATATGCAAGAGGGGAAATGGAACAGGACCAGGATAAAACGCCTTACGGGCAAGATGTAATAGAACGGACGAGTCTTTGCCCACAGAGTAAAGCATAACCGGGCGTTCAAACTCTGCCGCGACTTCCCTGAAAATATGTATGGCTTCATTTTCCAGCGCTTGAAGGTTGTAATCAAGCTTCTGGTTAAACGGCTTTGGTGTGTTATCCATTTGTTTGCTTACTGATCCCTATTTTTTCTGTCTCTATTGCCGATACATGAAGTCCGCATTCTTGTTTATCGTCTTGTTCCCACCACCACCGGCCCGCCCGTTCCGGCTCGCCGGGCTTGATCGCACGTGTGCAAGGTTCACAGCCAATTGATGGGTAATTGCGTTTGTGCAGTGGGTTGATCGGTATTTCATGTGCAGCAACCGCAGTTTCTAAATCTTGCTTTGTCCAATCTGCAATCGGGTTAAGCTTCACCAATTGACGCTCATCATCCCACTGCGCCATTGGTACAAGATTTCGGTTGTTGGACTGTTCTCGTCTTAACCCTGTTACCCAGGCATCCGCGCCCTCCAATGCTTTACCAAGGGGAATGACTTTTCGGATTTCGCAGCATTTTTTACGTGCTTCAATGCTGTTATAAAATCCATTGTTTCCATGATGTTCCTTATATTCAAAAACCGCACTTTCATCTGGCATGAACTCGGTGATCGCAATGCTGTATCTTTGATTCGTAATCTGAATTAGTTCGAGCGTTTCAGGAAAGAGCCTTCCAGTTTGCAATGTCGATATGTTTATTGATTTGCCGTGGGTGGCGATGGCCCAAGTTAAAACCTGATCTTCCATGCCAAGGCTAGTGGTAAAAATTGGCTTTGAAAAAACTTCTGCGATTAATGAAATGCGCTTGTGCATTGGCAAAAGCGATAATTTATCGTCTAGCTGATTGGCAAATTCTTGATTCGACATTTGTGGTTCCTTCTGACGGAATACACAGAATGTTCAAAAAATGAGACTTTTGGAAGAAACCATATTCTGACAATTTACGGTAACTTAAAACAGTGATTGCGTTATATTTCTGGATAACGACAAATATTCCATAAGGGCAAAAGTTAAGGGAAGTTCCATGATACTGCGGCACGTTCTAGTGTGATGTACCAAATAAGAGGTATGCGATCAGATTGACTCGGTTTGCCGAACAACAAAACAGAGACTGTTCAACCACAGGCTCGAAGCAAGTTTACAAATACTGATTTAGTGCGAATGTCTGTTATCGTTTTTTAGGACAGCTACCCATTAAACGTCTCAAATTTGTTTTCTCTAGTTTTTGGTATCGGCGACTAACCGTTACTTTGCAATCGCTTTGTCCGCATACCAGCAATTCGTTGAACTCTCATAGTTCCATCAGGGCCTATCAGTGCGGACATTTCTTTACAGGAAAATTTTTTGCATTTATCGAACTTGTTCAAAATCCCTTTCCATGGCCATTCAAGAGGACAAATCTTTACAGCCTGTGGGTTGCCCTCCCGGTCATGGCCAACCGCATAATTATTAGATGAATATAATAATAAGGAGGAGTGTCATCCATTCGTCCCAACCTTGGGACATTTCGATGACACCTTCGTGAGATATCCCCACCTTCTAATCTCAGTTGTCCACACACTCCGAAGGACAAATCTTTACATCCCTTGGTATAATCTGAGTGACATTTCTTTACACGGACGTTTCAAGCATTCCCAAACTCAGGGACAGATTTTTACATCAGCACGGCGTGACTGAAATGTCTTAACCGGACATTTATGGAACAATTGAAAAACTTGATTTCAGGCTATCCGTCGAAACTGAAGGATGCCGATGACATCACGCTACGTGGATATGTGCAGATGCCACGGGTGATTTTATATTCAAGGAGCATTACTGATGGCGATAAAGTCGTTCATCTGCTTTTGCTGTCCTTTGCATGGCAAGAACCGAGTTGTTATCCAACTCAGGCAAGCCTTGGTGATATGCGTGGCAAGACAGTCAGACAAATGCGACGAAACCTGAAAAGTCTCTCTGACAACGGATATATAAATATTATCCAAAACGGCTCTGCTCGAGCCAACACTTATGAAATTCTCTGCCGGGTGGCTAAAGGTGGTCAGGTAATCAATCCAGTTAGAGGTGGAGATACAGCTGCCATCGATCGACAGGACGCAGATGATTTCTCCATTGGAGGTTTTATACCCGTTCCAGTCGCTCTTCTTGAAGATAAAGAGCTCAGCGATGGCGCAATTTTAACCTACGCATTGATTGCCGATCAGGGCACAGGCGCTCCTAGTCAATCAGAGATGGCAGAAGCTCGAGGTATATCGCGACCCGCTTTCTCTGTTCACGTGAATGAGCTTGTAAAGCGTGGATATCTGGATGTGAAAAAAGAGGGGTGGGGCAATACACTCACTTATTCGTTGCACTACAAATTCAAGAATAGGCGCCGATCCTGATTCGATTGCTGAATTAGCAATTTCAACAATCTGGCTTTCTTGACGGTCGCTATGTTCGCGGATGTGCTGATATTTTGAGAATGGCTAACACTATGTGTTGCGCAGTAAAATGCTCTTCATGCAATGGTATCTCGTTAAAAAAAATATTGGTGGCCGACTGTATCATTATCGCCAACGCACCTATCGCGAAGGCGGCAAGATCCGCACGCAGTGCAAGTATGTTGGTCCAGCCACCGATAGCGCGGTTTCATCAAATCCATTTCTGAATGCGCAAGCGAAACAGCAACCGGTAAAACCGAGGCAATCTGACACTGTCGAAATTGACGAAATTCCGGAAGTACCTGAACCAGGTCAATTACCTATCGATTGGTCAAAGAGCAGCAATCCGTTCTGGCCATCAATTAGGCGGTTGAATGCGAATGGAGCACGTGACCCCATCAAACGGTCCGGCGTATCAATTAGTGCGATGAAGGGAGAGTATTCGCGCATCTGGGGACACATTGACCAACTTGGCTTTGATCCCAGTCTGTTTGCCAACATTCGATTGATGGAAGGCAACAAGTCTGGCTGGAGACGCAAAGGAAAATCATATGAGGTGACACTGGCTCCCGATAAGAAGGGCTCCGGGCGAAACCGTTTCAAGCGCACCTATAGGCTGGCACTCGCTCACGCGATGCTGGATGTCATTGAGACCCAAAGTCCGACGATCTACGATCGTTTCAGAACGTCTATTGATCATTCCTGGTTTAATACGAAGATGTTGGTAACCGGACAAATTCTCAAATCAGGTGAACCTCACAAGGCTTGGACAACGCTCCAATTTCTGTGGTCCGGTACTTTACCAAGAACGCTTGAAAAACAATTGGGTAAGCAATCCTTCCAAAAACTGAAACCTTATAAACCTGGGACTTGGCGAGATGAAGCTGCGAATCTGATCGCTGATGTCATCCAGCGTGGTTACAAACCATCGATTGCCCGCGCCTCAAAAGATCGCGCAAGAGCAAAAGCCAATGCCAAACGGGCATTGACTGCCTATCGTAAGCTCAACCCGATTGCACGATGGACAAAGAAGGGTAGGAAGAAATGGCAAGCCTACAAAAAGCACGAAGCTAAATTTCTGCTGGCTCATCACAAGAAGTCACGGCTGGAAATGCTCTCGCCATTTCTGGCTGATTTCCATAAGTGAGCCCTTGTCATCATCAATTGGCTTTATCAGCAGACGATTGCGTTCTTCATCTGACCATACCTGCGCTGATAATTCCTCAATTGCTTCAAGTTTAGGCTGGGTGTCGGTTGCAAATATCACATTGAGATTGGGAAGTGAGAGCTCTTTGAGGGCGGTGTCGTTATTCAGAATCTGTTTGTAGGCGAGAAGCTTTTTCAGCGTACTGGTCTTTTCAGGTGTTCTGCGTATGAGAGGGCTCTTCAATTCCACTTCTAACGCGTAAAACCGATAAAGAAGCTTACCATTGTCGTTTGTTTCCACCGCAAACAATGCATCGGGTAACGCATGGGTCGAGTGTGCTTTCTGCTGCCTAGGCATGTATGGGGAACAGGGAAGTGTAGCAGAAAGAAATGGCCTTGTGATTTCTTTGCTGAGCTTCATGCTGGCCTTTGCCAAAATCTCTGCTTCAAAAAGGATGCGTTTAGTTTGTGATCCGCGAATAGACAATTCCAAACCGAAAATTGCATGTGAGATTTCTAATGCATGATGAAACTGTCGTATTTCTTGCGGTCTAAATCCTGCGTGAGAAACCGCCGGCATAGGAAGTGTCAGATCGCTGCAATGAGCAAACAAGACTTCAATACCATTCTTTGCAAGTTCATAGGCAAACGGCTTCATACCTGCGTTTAAATCGCTC
>CAWUJX010000025.1:0-29033 GCA_963922635.1 uncultured Hyphomicrobiales bacterium
CTATGCCATGGGCCTGACAGGCTGGCTTCGCGGCTGGTTCGATCCAATTGTTGAATTTATGCGTCCGGTGCCGCCCCTCGCATTGATCCCGCTTGTCATTATCTGGTTCGGGATTGGCGAACAGGGTAAAGTATCTTTGCTGTTTCTTGCAGCACTGTGGATTATGACCATTGCTGCGCGGTCTGGAGTTTCCGGAGTGAATATCTCAAAGGTTCACGCAGCTTATTCTTTAGGCGCCAGTAAAACGCAGGTCCTTTCAAGGGTGATCATACCCAACTCGTTGCCTGATATCTTTACCGGCGCGCGCGTTGCGATGGGCGTGTGTTGGGGTACTGTTGTGGCCGCTGAGTTGGTTGCCGCTGAAAAAGGCATCGGTAAGATGATTATTGCCGCGTCAAAGTTTCAGCTTACTGACATCGTCATCGTGGGTATTGTGATCATCGGCATTATCGGTTTTGGCATTGAAGTGCTAATGCGCATGATCGAAAAACGCTTGATCCCCTGGAAGGGGCGAGGCTAATTCCGGTACCATAGAGACTTTCAGCCGGGGTTGGATATTTGCCCCGGCTTTTTTGTGAGACAGAGAAATGAGGGAAATCATTTTTTCAAAACCGTTCACGCAACAGGAACCGCTTTCCAACGAGGCAATCGAGCGGGCAGTCGAGATTATGCAAGGTGGGCGTTTGCACCGCTACAATACACTGCAGGATGAAGTGGCAGAGGCAGCTTTGCTAGAAGAAGAATACGCGGCATTTCAAGATGCCAAATATTGTGTGGCCGTAACCTCAGGCGGTCAGGCCATGCAAATTGCCATGCGTTCAGTCGGCGTGAAGCCTGGTGATAAGGTGCTGGCAAACGCATACACTTTGGCGCCGGTTCCGGGCGCGATGCACGCGGTGGGTGCTGTTCCGGTTTTTGTAGAGATCGATGACAATTGGCACACCAATATCGAAGACTTGCAGGCGAAAGCTGAGACAAGTGGTGCGAAGTTCATGTTGCTATCGCATATGCGTGGCCACATCGCCGATATGGATGCGGTCACAAGCATCTGCGAAGAATTCGGCGTTACGCTAATTGAAGATTGCGCACATACAATGGGTGCCAAATGGAAAGGAAAAATGTCCGGTAATTTCGGTGCCGTTGGATGCTTTTCCAATCAAACTTACAAGCATATGAACTCGGGTGAGGGTGGCTTTTTGACCACCGATGACGACGAGATTGCTGCTCGGGCAATTGTTCATTCCGGCTCATACATGCTGTACGGCCGGCACGGATGCGCTCCGCGAGAGGAAATATTTCGAGAGATCAGACTTGAGACACCCAACTTATCGGCGCGGCTGGATAATCTTCGAGCGTCTCTTTTGCGTTTCCAACTGAGAGACTTGGAAAATAGTATTCGGCGCTGGAACGAACGCTACCAAGTCCTTGAAGCGGGCCTAAGGCAATCGCATCATTTGCGTCTGCCTGAACGTGCTCAGCACGAGGCGTATGTGGGGTCATCAATCCAGTTTCAACCAATCGGATGCGATGTGAACCAAATCCCAGAACTGGTAAACAAATGCGCGGCGAGGGGTGTGGAACTGAAATGGTTCGGTGCGAAAGAACCCGACGCTTTCACCAGCAGGTACGATTCCTGGCAATATCTTTCTGACGTGCCGGATTTGCCGAGGACAAAAGAGGTTCTGTCCCGGACGTGTGACATGCGCGTGCCGCTAACGTTCGATTTGGAAGACTGCAATCAGATTTCGCAGATCATCTGTGAAGAAACCGAAAAGATTGCGTCGCATTGATCGTTTATTGGGACTTCTGGTACCAAATGTTTTGCTAGTTGGGGCCAATTTCCGTTACACTACTTTAGTATGTTGCGAATACTTTCTTCAAAAGGGCTGATTTATGGGCATTCACGATCGTGACTTGAACACCTCTCCACACGTATCGGACGAGATTCGCAAAACGACCTGTTACATGTGCGCATGCCGTTGCGGGATTAACGTTCATCTACGCAAAGGCGAAGATGGGCAACCAAAGGTCCGTTATATCGAAGGAAACCGCGACCACCCGGTGAATAGGGGCGTTTTGTGTGCCAAGGGTTCAGCGGGGATCATGCAGCATTATTCGCCTGCTCGTCTCAATAAGCCAATGCTGCGCGTTGGAGAGCGTGGCAAAGGCGAATTCAAGGAAATTGAGTGGGAAGAAGCCCTATCGCTTGCCACTAAATGGCTGGAAAAGCCCCGGAAAGAGGATCCGCGCAAACTCGCTTTCTTCACGGGTCGTGACCAAAGTCAGTCAATGACCGGATGGTGGGCACAGCAGTACGGCACGCCGAATTTTGCCGCTCATGGTGGGTTTTGTTCTGTGAACATGGCCGCAGGTGGGATTTACACATTCGGTGGCGCTTTCTGGGAATTTGGATCACCTGACTGGTCAAAAACCGAATTGTTCATGATTTTCGGAGTGGCGGAAGATCATGATTCAAACCCCATTAAACTTGGGCTTGCGGAAGTAAAACGCCGGGGGAAGAAAATTATCGGCGTGAACCCGGTTCGTACAGGCTACAATGCTATTGCTGATGAATGGGTGGGCATTACGCCCGGCACAGATGGGCTTTTCATCCTGTCGCTCATTCACGAATTGCTCAAAATGGGCAAGGTCGATCTCGATTATTTGCTGCGATACACGAACGCTGCTTATCTCGTCATTGATAATCCCGGTGGCGCTGACCATGGTCTTTTCGCTCGCGACAAGGCTGGGGATATTTTGGTCATGGATCGGAAGTCTGGAAAGCCGGTCAAGCATTCCAAAAAGGGCGTGAAGCCCGCGCTTCAGGGTGAATGCAAATTTACGCGGGGCAAAGTTGCGCGGCCTGTGTTCCAACTGCTTGCCGAAAAATACATGGACGATCAGTTTTCGCCGGAGAACGTGACTGAGCGTACGGGCGTGCCTGCATCTCAGATTGAGCGTATTGCTCAGGATTTGGCAGAAGCCGCCTTTGAAAAAGAAATAGTCGTCGATGAGCCCTGGATTGATATGAAGGGTGAGAAGCACGACAAAATGATCGGGCGTCCGGTTTCGTTCCATGCAATGCGGGGCATTTCTGCGCACTCGAATGGCTTCCAGACCTGCCGCGCGCTGCACTTGTTGCAGATTTTGTTGGGCTCGATTGATTGTCCGGGCGGGTTCCGGTTCAAGCCACCTTATCCGCGTCCTGTTCATGCACAGCCGAAACCTCACGGTGATGCAGTTGCCGGCAAGCCGCTAGCGGGGCCGCCCTTGGGCATGCCGAGAGGGCCTGAAGACCTTCTGCTGGAAGCTGATGGTGTTACACCCCAGCGCATTGACCGCGCTTACTCTTGGGATGCACCGCTCTCAGCACATGGCATGATGCATATGGTGATATCCAATGCTCATGCGGGTGATCCCTATCACGTGGATGTTCTCTTCATGTACATGGCGAATATGTCGTGGAACTCATCCATGAACTCTCGTGGTGTGATGGACATGCTGTCCGACAAGGATGAAAATGGGGAATATGTCATCCCGAAAATCATCTACTCGGATGCATACAACTCCGAAATGGTAGCTTATGCGGATCTGGTTTTGCCGGATACGACCTATCTTGAGCGTCATGATTGTATCTCACTTCTGGATCGCCCGATTTGCGAACCGGATGTGATGGCAGATTCCATCCGCTGGCCCGTGGTTGACCCGGAGACGCAAGGCGAGGGGCGTGATGTGCGCGGGTTTCAGTCCGTCCTGATTGATCTTGGTGCCCGTCTGGGTTTGCCAGGAATGACGAATGAAGACGGGTCACCAAAGTTCAAAGACTATGCCGACTACATGGCAAACCACGAGCGCAAGCCGGGTGTTGGACCGTTGGCCGGATGGCGCGGCAATGGTGATAGCCACGGACGCGGTGCGCCAAACCCAAACCAAATTGAAGCGTATATTGAAAATGGTGGGTTTTTTGAAAGCCATGTGCCGGACAATGCGCGTTACTTCAAGCATGCAAACAAGCACTGGCAGGATTGGGCAGAGGAAATGGGCCTACAAGACGGTCCAGTGGAAAATGTCTTTAACCTTTACCACGAGGCGCTTGCGAAGTTTCAGTTATGCGCTGACGGCAAAATGGAGCCGACACCGCCTGATACTCACAAAGAGCGGATCAAGCAGTGTTTCGATCCGCTTCCCACTTGGTATGCACCATTTGAAGGCGAGGGGATCGAACAAGCTGATTTTCCATACCATGCGCTGACACAACGACCGGCCGCGATGTACCATTCCTGGGGGTCGCAAAACGCTTGGCTGAGGCAAATTCACGGCACTAATCCGCTTTTTGTGCCGGGCAGTATTTGTGATGAGCACGGTCTTGAAGACGGCGACTGGGCAGAAATATCGTCCCATCACGGAGCAATCAAAGTCCCCGTCAAGCGAATGGATGCTGTGAACGTTAAGACCATGTGGACGTGGAATGCGATTGGAAAACGTTCAGGTGCTTGGAACCTTGATCCCGATGCACCGGAGGCTAAAAAAGGCTTCTTGTTGAACCATCTCATTCATGAATTGCTGCCCCCCAAAGGTGACGGGATGCGTTGGTCCAATTCTGATCCGATTACCGGGCAGGCGGCGTGGTTTGATTTGCGGGTCAATATCAAAAAGGCGGGAGATCAAACCGGTCCCAGCGAGCCGCAATTCCCTGAGCAGAAACATTCGAAGTCTGCCCCGGTGAACATTGAATATGGCAAGGAGTGGACCCAGTGACATCTCTTCCAACAGAAGTAAGCGGCAAAAAGCTTGGTCTAGTGATCGACCTCGATACCTGCGTCGGGTGCCATGCTTGTGTGGTAAATTGTAAAGAATGGAACACAGGCGGCTACGGGGCACCATTATCCGATCTTGATGCATATGGGGCCGATCCGGTTGGTTCTTGGCTGAACCGGATTCACACCTTTGAAGTCACGCCAGAAGACGCGCCGGCGCAGATCGTGCATTTCCCGAAATCCTGTTTGCATTGTGATGATGCCCCATGCGTTACCGTTTGCCCGACTGGAGCAAGCTATAAACGTGGCGAAGACGGGATCGTTCTGGTTGATGAAGATATGTGCATCGGCTGTGGTCTGTGTGCCTGGGCATGTCCATACGGTGCCCGCGAAATGGATCCGGTTGAGAACGTCATGAAAAAATGTACGCTCTGTGTTGACCGGATCTATAACGATAATTTGCCTGCGGAAGATCAGGTTCCAGCCTGTGTCAGAACCTGTCCGGCAGAGGCGAGGCATTTTGGTGATCTCGGTGATCCTAATTCCGATGTTTCGAAACTTGTGGCAGAGCGCGGCGGAATTGATCTGATGCCCGAGCAGGGGACAAAGCCGGTAAACAAATACTTGCCACCGCGTCCAAAAACGACCGCTGCAACACCGCCTTCAAAACCTGCCGCTAAAAAACTTGACGCTAAAGGTTTCTTGGGTTGGCTCGATAACACACTGGAGAAGCTATAATGCATCCGGCTATTTCAGTTATATTTTTTACGGTTACATCTGGAGCCGGATTTGGTTTTCTTGCATTGATCGGTCTCGGTGTGCCGCTGCCCGAAGGAGGTTTGGGTGCATTCCTTGCTTCCTTTATAGCAGGCGGGCTTGCGGTCGCCGGACTGATCTCTTCAACATTTCATTTAGGACACCCAGAACGCGCGTGGCGTGCATTTAGTCAATGGCGCTCCTCATGGCTCTCCCGGGAAGGCGTATTGGCTGTAATCACATTGGTGCTGTTTGGTTTGTACGCCCTGAATTGGATATTCTTTGAGACACGGATTGCGGCCCTTGGCTATTCGATGTCGGTTGGTGCAGTCCTTACCGTTTTTGCAACCGCGATGATTTATGCGCAATTGAAGACTGTGCCCTCATGGAACAATGCGCTGACACCATTGTGTTACCTATTATTCGCTGCGGCCTGTGGGATATTACTGGCAGCAAGTTTCGGATATTGGACTTCTGTCGCTGGATTGTCGGTGGCGATTACCGGTGTCGTGGCATTGGGTGTGGCATGGATTGCCAAGCTAATGTGGTGGAACAAATTGGCGAACGATACGTTAGCAGCAAGGGGCTCTTCTACGGAAACCGCCACGGGGCTTGGCTTCATCGGTAAGGTGCGTCTTTTGGAGAAACCTCATAGTGGCGAAAATTATTTGACCAAAGAGATGGTGCATCAGATTGGCCGTAAACATGCGTCCAAGTTACGTACGCTTTCGCTCATTTTCGGTGCAGCGGTTCCTTTGATGATCTGTTTGATTGTTATTGTCGCGGAAGCGCCAAACCATCTTCTGGCGCTGGCGTTTATCTCCCTGTTGGCAGGATTGTTTGTTGAACGTTGGCTGTTCTTCGCAGAGGCAAAGCACGCAGTATCGCTTTATTATTGATGGGGCGCGTCCTGCGGCGGCCAGTGGGAAATTTCGAAAGTGAAATCCCGATATCAATAAAGCCGATCTTCGAAAGAAGATCGGCTTCACTTTATCACAATGGCTTGTTTGAAATCCGACTAGAACAGTTCCCCGCCACCGCCTCGACCGCTGATATCACCGCCTAAACCGCCGAAACCTTCGCCGTCTCCAGCTCCGCTATCCGGGCCATTCCCTGCTGCAGCTGAATTGCCACCAGCACAGGCGTTGACACCGAGGCGGAATTCGGGTTCGATTTGGCTCTGGTCAAACATGAACGGGAAATAACGTTCCATATCTACTCTGCTGAAGTTTCCATTTTTAGGTTGCACCGGCGTACTCACGCGTCCGCTCGGTTGGGCGACAACGTAGTCGCATTTCTTGCGTATCGTCTCGCAATTGCCAGTTCGGCTGCAGAAGGTCACCATACCGTTTACCAGCATGATATAGGTGCGGCCTCGAAAATGTTGGAGATCAAAAGCTGTGCCGCGGATACCTAGCGTTCCCGTGGGAGTTTCGATTTCGTAAGCAGACGACGCGCTTGATCCGCTGATAAATCGTAATGCTCCGCGCGTCGAATCAATCGCAAACTTTTTGAAACTTGACCCGTTGGGATTGTAGATCGTCTCATCCAAGACCATTCTTGCGCCTGGGCCGATGACCATTTTTGTACCATCGTTAAACTTGAAATGCCCAAGACCCGTTGCATTCACCCGTATGCGTTGGTTGGCCGCAATCGGATTGCCTGTGCGCAAGATACGATTGGAAGCGAAGACAGTCGAATCAGCCCGTGTGGTGGTTCCAATCGTCTGGGCAAATGATTGCGTAGGAATTGCTAAAGTACCCAGAAGGGCAAATCCTGTGAGGTATTTCATAAACATGACACTGTTCCAAAATCTACTTAACTCTACCTGCAACCTGCCATACGCAGATCCCTCATCCCGTGATTATAGTCACACAAAGAACGAGGAAGCAAAAAGCATGCCAAGTCGCTTGGTTGATGACCAATCCGAAATGCCAACATTCAAAGTTTAAATGAGTAAATTTATAGATGGTGGGTGATGACGGGATCGAACCGCCGACCTACTCGGTGTAAACGAGTTGCTCTCCCAGCTGAGCTAATCACCCTTAACCTGTAAGATGAAATCTTTGCGCTTCCGCGCACTTTCATCCTAGTCAGAGCCTGTATCTCAGGCCCTAATGCCACCACTTCTACATCTGGAATGTAAAAGTGGCGCGAGTGACGGGACTCGAACCCGCGACCTCCGGCGTGACAGGCCGGCACTCTAACCAACTGAGCTACACCCGCGTGTCGAAAAAGATTTCCGAACAGGCGCATGAATTACGGTTTCGGGTGTTCGAAGTCAAGCAACTTTGGCTGTATCGTTGTAAAAAGTTTACGGTTGTAGATACTTGGTTGAATGAGGCAATTGTTACCCTTGCGAAACGCTAATGGGTGCGGTACCTCGTCCATGGTGAACGCTGGAATTATATGGTAGTTTCAACGTCGAACAGAGGTTTGGGAGCCCGCGATGGAACTGGTTCTTCAGGAATATCTGCCTGTGATAATTTTCATGGGCCTTTGCATTGTCATTTGTGGCGCACTAGCTTTTGCGCCTTTCGTCGTTGCTTATCGCGCACCAGATGCAGAGAAGCTGTCAGCCTACGAATGCGGTTTTAACGCCTTCGACGACTCTCGAATGAAGTTTGACGTCCGTTTTTACATCGTCGCCATCCTGTTCATCATCTTTGACTTGGAAGTGGCATTCCTGTTTCCGTGGGCTGTAAGTTTCGGAAACCTTGGCTGGTTCGGGTTTTTCTCGATGATGACTTTCCTTGGCGTTTTAACCATCGGTTTCATTTATGAGTGGAAAAAAGGTGCGCTGGAGTGGGATTGAGCAAATCTCCAAAGCATTTGAAATAAGACGGAACCCCGCATGAGCAACACAACCCTAATCGCACCACAGCCAAAAGGCATCTTGGATCCGTCCACCGGGAAACCGGTGGGTGCAGATGATCAATTTTTCGGAGAGATCAACAATGAACTTGCCGATAAAGGCTTCATTGTAACCTCCACGGACGATTTGATCACTTGGGCGCGGACTGGTTCGCTGATGTGGATGACGTTCGGTCTCGCTTGCTGTGCGGTTGAGATGATGCAGATGTCCATGCCGCGTTATGATGCGGAGCGCTTCGGCTTCGCACCCCGCGCTTCCCCACGGCAATCGGAT
This sequence comes from uncultured Hyphomicrobiales bacterium, assembly GCA_963922635.1. GTDB lineage: Bacteria > Pseudomonadota > Alphaproteobacteria > Rhizobiales > Rhizobiaceae > JAALLB01. The sequence continues at coordinate 8,662 of CAWUJX010000025.1, forward strand.
GTGATGATCGTGGCGGGTACGCTCACAAACAAAATGGCACCCGCACTCCGCAAGGTCTACGATCAGATGCCCGAGCCTCGATACGTAATTTCCATGGGTTCATGCGCAAACGGCGGCGGATATTATCACTATTCATATTCAGTGGTCCGGGGATGTGACCGGGTTGTGCCGGTAGATATTTATGTGCCGGGCTGTCCTCCCACTGCAGAGGCACTGCTCTATGGCGTCATGTTGTTGCAAAAGAAAATCCGCCGAACTGGCACTATTGAGCGGTAAGGTCATCTTATGAGCGAAGCGTCTACTACGGAAAAATTGGCCGAAACTACTCACCCTCTGGATATGGTATCCGATCTTCTCTCGTCAGAAATGGCGGGACATGTGGATCAAATTGATCGTTCGTTTGGAGAGCTCACAGTAAACATTAAGCGTGAAGCGGTGCTGTCCGTTTTACGATTTTTGCATGACGACAGCCGTACCCAATTCATTGCGATGGTTGATATTTGCGGCGTTGACTACCCGGGTGATCAGGAGCGTTTTGAGGTCGTTTACCACCTCATGAGCCCAAAACTGAACGAGCGCGTTCGGATAAAGCTTCGGACGGACGACGAAACGCCGGTGCAGAGCGTAACACCTGTGTATCCCGGCGCGGATTGGTTTGAGCGTGAAGCCTACGACATGTACGGCATTTTGTTCACTGGCCATCCCGACTTGCGCCGTATCCTTACGGATTATGGCTTCGATGGCCATCCTCTTCGCAAGGACTTTCCGCTCACCGGCTATGTTGAAGTTCGATACGATGATGAAGCCAAGCGGGTTGTTTACGAGCCCGTGGAACTCCGGCAAGAATTTCGCGATTTTGATTATGAAAGCCCGTGGGAAGGGACTGAGTATATCCTCCCTGGCGATGAAAAGGCAGATTCATAATGGGTGAACATAACGTCAGAAATTTCAATATTAACTTCGGCCCGCAGCATCCTGCGGCACACGGCGTTCTGCGTCTGGTGCTGGAGCTGGATGGCGAAGTCGTTGCGCGTGTTGATCCGCATATCGGCCTGTTGCACCGCGGCACTGAAAAATTGATCGAACATAAGACCTATCTGCAGGCTGTGCCGTATTTTGACCGCCTCGACTACGTTGCACCGATGAACCAGGAGCACGCGTTCGCGCTCGCAGTTGAAAAGCTTTCTGGCATCGAGGTGCCACGGCGCGCTCAGCTCATCCGAGTGCTCTATTCAGAAATCGGTCGTATTCTCTCACACCTTCTCAATGTCACTACTCAAGCGATGGACGTGGGCGCTCTCACGCCGCCGCTCTGGGGCTTTGAAGAGCGCGAGAAATTGATGGTGTTTTACGAACGCGCCTGCGGTGCCCGCATGCATGCGGCTTACTTTCGTCCGGGCGGCGTCCACCAAGACCTGCCAGACGATCTGATTGACGACATCGAAGCCTGGTGTGATCCGTTCCTCAAAGCCGTTGATGATATTGATCGCCTTTTGACCGCAAATCGTATTTTCAAACAGCGTAACGTGGATATCGGCATCATCTCTCTGGAAGATGCTTGGGCATGGGGTTTCTCCGGCGTCATGGTGCGTGGCTCCGGTGCCACTTGGGATTTGAGGAAAAATCAGCCTTACGAATGCTATTCCGAATTTGATTTCGACATTCCAGTGGGGAAAAACTGCGATAATTATGATCGCTACCTGATCCGTATGGAAGAGATGCGCCAGTCCGTCTCGATCATGAAGCAATGTATCGAGAAGCTGCGCGTTCCCGATGGTAAAGGGCCTGTTGCCACAACAGACGGTAAAATCGCCCCACCAAAACGCGGTGAAATGAAACGGTCCATGGAAGCGCTGATCCATCACTTCAAACTTTATACGGAAGGCTATCATGTGCCTGCCGGTGAAGTGTATTGCGCCGTTGAAGCTCCAAAGGGCGAGTTCGGCGTTTACCTTGTATCTGACGGCTCCAACAAGCCGTATCGCTGTAAGCTGCGGGCACCGGGTTATGCACACCTTCAGGCGATGGATTACATGTGTCGGGGACATCTGCTGGCAGATGTTTCAGCAATTCTCGGTTCGCTGGATATTGTTTTCGGGGAAGTCGACCGGTGAAGAAATCGCTCGCCATGGCTTGTATTGCAATCGTTTCAGCTTCTTGTTCGTCAACTGACGTGGGTCCTTACGCACCCACGGCTGAAGAAAAAGCTACTGAGCGTGTGGCAACACAAAAAGCCATGTGTGCCATCGATAATCGCGCACGCTGCGATCACATGATTGAGAACCGCTTGCTGTTCGGACGGTTTTTTGCGCCACCCACCCTGGGCGGTATGGAAGAGCCTGAAAAACTCCGCGGACGCAAAATTACGACCAAGTTTGTTTCTGAAGCAGTTGCCGGCATTCAGCAATGCAACCGCGTTACAGCGCCGTCGATCCCAATCGTAAAAGGAATGGTGCTCGATGGCGGAACCTATACGCTAATGGGTACTTCACCTCTTTTGGAGGGATCATCCACTTGTTTTATTACGCCTCAAACGGAGGGAACGTAAATGTCCGTTCGCCGTCTCGCTGACGATACCATTCAACCTGAAAGTTTCGCTTTTAACCGCGCCAATGCAGCGGACGCAAAGAAGTGGATCAAGAAGTACCCGAAAGGCCGCGAGGCTTCTGCGGTCATTCCATTGTTGATGATTGCCCAAGAGCAAGACGGATGGGTGACCAAGGCTTCCATTGAACATGTGGCAGAGATGCTTGAGATGCCATACATCCGGGTTCTGGAAGTTGCGACTTTCTATACGCAGTTCATGCTGAAACCCGTTGGAACGAAGGCGCATATTCAGGTTTGTGGCACAACCCCTTGTATGCTTCGGGGTTCTGAAGAACTGATGGAAGTGTGCAAGCGCAAAATCAATCAGCGGCAGTTTGAAACCAACGACGATGGCACGTTGTCATGGGAAGAGGTCGAATGCCAAGGCGCTTGCGTCAACGCGCCAATGGTTATGATTTTCAAGGACACTTACGAGGATTTAACGCCAGAGCGTCTTGAAGAAATCATTGACGCTTTTGAATCGGGCAAGGGTGGGGACATTGAGCCTGGCCCGCAAATTGATCGGCATTTTTCTGCGCCAATGGGTGGCGCGGTCACTTTGCTTGAAAACCCGAACGTAAAACGAAACGGGGGTGCGTCATCCACATCCGTGAAAAAACCGGCCGCCAAACCGGCGAAGAGTTCGGCTGCACAATCGAACGGAAAGGCTGCGTCCGCGGCGAAATCCAAGGGCCCGGTGAGGCTCAAAAAACCAGAAGGCACGGCGGATGATTTGAAACTGATCAGCGGTGTTGGACCCAAATTGGAAAAAACGCTAAACTCTCTTGGCTTTTGGCATTTCTCTCAGATTGCGAGTTGGACCAAAGCAGATGTGGCAATCGTTGATAATGAATTGTCATTCAAAGGAAGAATCGAACGCGATAGCTGGATTAAACAGGCTAAAGCGTTGGCGAAGTAACTTGGCGAGCCGGTCCGATTATGATCGGTGATGTTGTAATGGAATTGGGAGATTTTGAGTATGTGTAGATTGGTTTGTCTAATAATTGGTGCGGCTGCGGGTGCTGGAGCATGGTATTTCCTCCAGGAGCTGGTGCCGTTTTTGCCATTGTTGGTGATTTCGTTTTTCACATTTTTTGCTACCGCTTGGTTCCTGTACGAGGGATTTTGTGGCGAAGAAGTGAGCACGACTGCCAAAACTGTAGCTGCAGCTGGAACAGCCGCTGGCGCCGCCGCAAAAATGGGCTCCACCGATCGCGATTACTGGACTTCCGAAGAACTGGAGGGCGCGGCTCCTGTGTCCACACCTGCGAATTTTGTTTCCAGTTCAGCCACATCATCATCGGCGCCAGCGCCGGCGGCAAAACCTGCCGCCAAGAAGTCTGCTGCCAAGAGTGCTTCCACAAAATCCAAGTCAAGTTCGGCGAAATCAACGGCTTCGAAATCAAAATCAAGCAAGGCTGCTGCCAAGAAACCAGCTGCCAAGGCTGGCCCTGAGCGATTGAAAAAGCCGAAAGGCAAAGCGGACGATCTCAAACTGATTTCAGGTGTTGGACCTAAGCTTGAAAAAACACTGAACGGTTTGGGTTTCTGGCATTTTGAACAGATTGCCAAATGGAAAAAAGCGGATGTTGCGATTGTGGATGATGAATTGTCATTCAAAGGACGGATCGACCGCGACGACTGGATCAAGCAGGCAAAAGCACTCGCCAAAGGCGGTGAGGCTGAATACATCAAGGTCTTCGGCAAAAAACCAAGATAACTCAACGAGTAGGCAAGAATGGCACTTCAAGATAAAGACCGGATTTTTACCAACATCTATGGCTTTCACGACAAGTCGCTGAAAGGTGCGATGAAGCGTGGCCATTGGTCTGGAACGAAAAAATTCATCGATAAAGGTGCGGATTGGATCATTGATCAAGTCAAGGCATCCGGTTTGCGCGGTCGTGGCGGCGCAGGTTTCCCGACCGGATTGAAGTGGTCGTTCATGCCGAAGCCAGAGCGTTCTGACGGACGCCCGTCCTATCTTGTGATCAATGCAGATGAGTCGGAGCCGGGGACCTGCAAAGACCGTGACATCATGCGTCACGATCCGCATACGCTGATCGAAGGGTGCCTCATTGCGGGTTTCGCGATGAACGCTAATGCCTGCTACATCTACGTCCGTGGTGAATATATCCGCGAACGCGAGGCTCTTCAGGCTGCAATCGACGAGTGTTACGAAGCGAACTTGCTCGGCAAAAACAACAAGCATGGCTGGGATTACGACATCTATGTTCACCATGGTGCGGGCGCATATATCTGCGGTGAGGAGACCGCGCTTCTGGAGTCCCTTGAAGGCAAAAAGGGCCAGCCCCGGTTGAAACCGCCATTTCCGGCAAATGTGGGACTTTATGGCTGCCCAACGACCGTGAACAATGTCGAATCCGTGGCTGTGGTACCGACCATCCTGCGCCGTGGTGCGGACTGGTTTGCTTCGTTTGGCGAAGAGCGGAATGCAGGGACGAAGCTTTTCTGCGTCTCCGGACATGTGGAGCGCCCTTGTACATTTGAAGAAGAAATGTCGATCCCGTTCCGTGAAATGATCGAGCGCCATTGCGGCGGCATTTTAGGTGGATGGGATAATTTGCTGGCGGTGATCCCGGGTGGCTCGTCCGTGCGTTGTGTACCTTCCGACCAAATCATCGACTGTAAAATGGATTTTGACAGCCTGCAGGCTTTGAAATCCGGTCTTGGTACGGCGGCAGTAATCGTCATGAACCGTGAGACGGATATTGTCCGCGCAATCGCGCGACTGGCCTATTTCTACAAACATGAATCCTGCGGCCAGTGTACGCCTTGCCGCGAAGGCACGGGCTGGATGTGGCGCGTACTGACGCGCATGGCAGACGGCCGTGCCCAGAAGAAAGAAATCGACATGCTTCTGGAAGTGACCAAGCAGGTGGAAGGTCATACGATTTGCGCTTTAGGCGATGCAGCGGCCTGGCCGGTACAAGGTTTGATCACGCACTTCCGGGGCGAGATCGAGGCGCGCATTGATGCGTACACAGCTCGTTCAACACCAGATGGGGAAGTGACGGATCGGGTGCTGGAGGCGGCGGAATAAGCCGTTATGCATCTCGCCGAACTCAACATCGCCGTTCCCAAGTTTGCCAATGACGATCCGCGTTTTGCGGGCTTTATGGATAACCTAAACAGGATCAATGACCTCGGCGCGACCATGCCCGGTTTTGTCTGGATTCATAAAGATGACTCCGGTCATGCGATGGATATGCCAACGCCGTTTGTTTATGAGGGCCGGACCGCAGCTGCCAACCTGACCGTATGGGAAACTCCCGAAGCGCTTGAGCATTTCGTTTGGAATACGGTCCATAAGCAATTCTATCACCGCAAGGCGGAATGGTTTGATGCCATGGGCAGCCATCACTTTGTCATGTGGTGGGTAGAAAAGGGGCATCGCCCGACCTTGGAAGAGGCGAAAGAGCGATTGGATCACCTTGATAAACATGGCGATTCTGATTTCGCATTCGGCTGGTCGCACCTGCCGCATGTGAAGCTATGGCAGACGCAAGCGTGCGGTTAAACCTGCTCTTCGGCTTAGAGCTTTAAGTGTCGAAACCTTTCCTGCATTTACCTTAAGTTGAAGCCGGGTTTGGTGCTTGGCTTCCCATTGGGTAAGTTCATCCCGATAACAGGGAAGGGACTAACATGCCCAAAAATAATGCCACTGCAAAAACCGGGGCCGAAGACAAAGCACTGAAGGCTGTTTTGTCTGAGATCAAGCACGTCAAAAAAGAGCTTTCGAAACTGGCGACGGCTCAGAAGAAAACATCCCGCGAGCTCCATTCTGTTAAAAAGAAATTGGCCAAGGCCAAATACTGCAAATGTGCGCCGAAAAAGAAAAAGAAGAAGCCGACTGCAAAATCGACGGTTACTTCAGAGATGCGTCCGGAAATTGCAGCGCTTTCCAACGGTGTGACGCCGCAACCGCTTCAAGGCGTACTCACTAAACCGATGAACGGTGTGGCGGATGATTTGAAATGGATTTCCGGCGTTGGTCCAAAATTGGAAGAAACGCTGAATGGGCTGGGGGTCTTTCATTTTGAACAAATTGCCGCATGGACAAAAGCCGAAATTGATTGGGTGGACGATTACCTCAAATTTTCTGGCAGAATTGAACGGGATAATTGGATTGAACAGGCAAAAGCACTAGCCAAAGGCGGCTGGGATGAGTATGTGAAGGTGTTCGGAAAAGAACCACGATAAGACATACAAATCGGCGAGGGGCCGAAATGGTAAAACTGATCATTGACGGGAACGATATCGAGGTTCCCGATCATTACACCGTTCTGCAAGCATGCGAAGAAGCCGGAGCAGAAGTTCCACGTTTTTGTTTCCATGAAAGACTTTCCATCGCAGGCAACTGCCGCATGTGCCTGGTGGAAGTGAAAGGCGGCCCTCCAAAACCTCAAGCGTCCTGTGCATTGGGCGTAAAAGATCTGCGACCCGGCCCTAACGGTGAGCCACCTGTGGTCGAGACACGCTCTCCCATGGTGAAGAAGGCGCGCGAAGGCGTGATGGAATTCCTTCTGATCAATCATCCGCTTGATTGCCCGATTTGCGATCAGGGTGGTGAATGCGATTTGCAAGACCAAGCGATGGCCTATGGTATCGATAAAAACCGCTTCGCTGAAAACAAGCGCGCGGTGGAAGACAAATATATCGGTCCACTTGTCCGTACTAAGATGACGCGGTGCATCCACTGCACGCGCTGTGTGCGTTTCACGACTGAGGTCGCTGGCATTTCAGAACTTGGCCTGACCGGTCGTGGTGAGGATGCTGAGATCACAACCTATCTTGAAACAGCAATGACGTCTGAAATGCAGGGCAATGTGATTGATCTTTGCCCGGTCGGCGCTTTGACGTCACGTCCTTATCAGGACTCTGCACGCCCTTGGGAATTGCGTAAAACAGAATCCATTGATGTGATGGATGCGGTTGGCTCCAACATTCGGGTAGATGCGCGCGGCCGTGAAGTGATGCGGATCATGCCACGTCTGCATGAGGACGTGAATGAGGAATGGATTTCGGACAAGTCACGTTTCATCTGGGATGGGTTGAAGTCTCAGCGTCTGGACCGCCCCTATGTGCGCAAGAACGGTAAATTGGCCGCTGCCACCTGGGACGATGCTTTCGCGGCTATTGTAAAGGCGGTGAAAGGGACCAAACCCAACAAGGTTGGAGCGATAGCCGCAGCGATGTCCGGAGTTGAAGAGCTTTACGCCATGAAAACGCTCTTGGCGTCTATGGGTTCTGCCAATATGGATTGCCGCGAACCCGGTAGCGTTCTTGATCCAGCTAATGGACGGGAGAGTTATCTTTTCAATGCAACTATTGCAGGCATTGAGGAATCAGATGCGCTCTTGATTGTGGGTTCCAACCCGCGGTTTGAGGCTGCGGTATTAAATAGCCGTATTCTGAAACGCGTGAAAATGGGTGACTACCCGATTGGTGTTGTGGGCGACGTTGGCGATCTCCGGTACGAGTATGAAGCATTGGGTGACAAAGCTGATACGCTCACTGATCTGGTTTCCGGTAAGAACAAGTTCGCTTCGAAACTCAAGCGCGCGAAGAAGCCAATGATCATTGTCGGCCAAGACGCATTGCACCGTTCAGATAGCAAGACGCTCATGGGGCTCGTTGCTCACCTGGCTGGAGACGTGGGCGTGGTTACGTCGAACTGGAATGGCCTTTCCATCCTCCATACGGATGCCAGCATGGTGGGCGCGCTTGATCTCGGGTTTGTCCCGAGAGGTGAGGGCAAAGACACGGCAAGCATGCTCTCATCAATGGATGTTTTGTTCCTGATGGGGCAAGACGAAGTGGATATGCAGAAGGTTAAGGGCTTCACCGTCTATATCGGCACGCATGGCGATGCCGGTGCGCACCGCGCTGATGTGATCCTGCCTGCCTCTACATACACTGAAAAGTCTGCGACATACGTGAATACAGAGGGTAGGGTTCAGATGACAAACCGGGCTGCATTTGCGCCGGGTGAGGCAAAGGAAGACTGGGCGATTTTGCGCGCTTTGTCTGCGCGTTTGGGAGCGCCGCTCCCGTTCGATAATATGGCTTCGTTGCGCACGCAGCTATATTCAGAATTCTCCCTTTTTGCGACTTTAGACGAGGTTGCGGAACCGGGTGTGAGCGATGTAAGTGGTTTCTTGAAGTCACTGGGGGCGACGAAGAGTGGAAAGCTCCTGGCGCAACCACTTTCGACGCCGATCAAGGATTACTTCATGACCAACCCGATTGCCCGCGCATCAAAAGTCATGGCTGAGTGCTCCGCAATGCGCGCTGGCACTTTGAAACAGGCAGCAGAATAGGTTGCAATAGTAATGGAAGCACTATTCTCATACCTCTGGCCTGCAATCGTCATCTTCGGGCAGAGCCTGTTATTTTTGGTGATTCTGCTCATTCTGACGGCTTATATCCTGTATGCCGACCGAAAAATATTTGCCGCAGTCCAACTGCGTCGGGGGCCAAACGTTGTGGGGCCTTGGGGGTTGCTTCAGTCTTTTGCTGACCTGTTGAAGTTAGTCCTCAAAGAGCCGATTATTCCCGCAAGTGCTTCCAAAACGGTATTTGTTATCGCACCAATGGTGTCCGCCATCCTGGCGCTTGCCGCTTGGGCAGTTATTCCGGTGGCAGAAGGTTGGGCGATCGCCGATCTTAATCTGGGTATTTTGTTCGTATTCGCGATTTCATCCCTGGAAGTTTACGGGATTATCATGGGTGGTTGGGCTTCCAACTCGAAATACGCATTTCTGGCGTCGCTGCGGTCTGCGGCACAAATGGTGTCCTACGAAGTTTCTATCGGCTTCGTGATCATCACGGTCCTTCTGTGCGTAGGCTCGTTGAAAATGGACGATATCGTACTTTCCCAACAGTCGGGCTTGGGAACTCACTTTCTGGGTATGCCCAGTTCATTCCTTGATTGGCACTGGTTGCCGCTATTCCCGATGTTCATTGTGTTCTACATCTCGGCAATTGCCGAAACGAACCGTCCGCCATTCGATTTGCCGGAAGCGGAGTCGGAACTCGTTGCAGGCCACATGGTGGAATATTCCTCATCTCTTTTCCTATTGTTCTTCCTGGCAGAGTTTGTCGCCATTCAGTTGATGTGTGCGTTGATCACAATTCTCTTCCTTGGAGGCTGGTTGCCACCATTTGATGTCTGGTTCCTGAATTGGATACCAGGCCCGTTCTGGTTCTTCCTGAAGATGCTTCTTGTCTTCTTCTCCATGGCCATGGTCCGTGCAGTTGTGCCTCGCTATCGCTATGACCAACTCATGCGCCTCGGCTGGAAGGTATTTCTACCACTTTCTTTGTTCATGGTATTCGCAGTTGCCTTGGTTCTTCAAATCACAGGATGGGTTCCAGCATGAGTACAATCGCACAAGCCGCTAAATCGCTTCTTTTGAAAGAGTTCATCAGCGCCCTTGGTCTGGCGTTGCGGTATTTCTTCTCTCCGAAAGCAACCATCAACTATCCATTTGAGAAAGGGCCGGTTTCTGCCCGTTTTCGTGGGGAACATGCGCTGCGCCGATACCCCAATGGGGAAGAGCGTTGTATTGCTTGTAAACTCTGTGAGGCCATTTGCCCGGCGCAGGCAATAACCATTGAATCAGGCCCACGTGGCAATGACGGTACCCGCCGCACCGTCCGCTATGATATTGACATGGTGAAGTGCATTTATTGCGGGTTCTGCCAAGAAGCTTGCCCGGTCGATGCCATTGTGGAAGGTCCAAATTTCGAGTTTGCCACTGAAACCCGGGAAGAGCTTTACTACGACAAAGACAAGCTTCTCGATAATGGCGATCGTTGGGAGCGCGAAATTGCCCGCAATCTTTCCATTGACGCGCCGTATCGGTAGGTGAATTCATGGCCGTTTCAGCTTTCTTCTTCTATCTCTTCTCAGGCGTGGCAATTGCTTCCGCCTTCATGGTGATTTCGTGCAAGAATCCGGTGCATTCGGTTCTGTTTCTGATTTTGGCGTTCGTGAATGCATCAGGTCTTTTCATCATGACCGGAGCTGAATTCCTTGGCCTCCTTTTGATCGTCGTCTATGTGGGCGCAGTGGCTGTGCTCTTCCTGTTTGTCGTGATGATGCTTGACGTGGATTTCGCTGAGTTACGCGATGGCTATCTGCAATACATGCCCGTGGGTGCGTTTGTTGGCCTCGTGGTGCTGATCGAGCTTTTGGCTGTGATTGGTAGCTGGGTCGTGGCGCCTGGTGCCACGAGCGGACAAACTGCGCCAATCCCCGATGTGAATGAAGTGCGTAACATCGAGGCGATCGGCAATATTCTTTACACAGATTATATCTTCTTTTTTCAGCTTTCCGGAATGATTCTGCTGGTTGCGATGGTTGGGGCGATTGTGCTCACCCTTCGCCACAAGGAAAGCGTTCGCAGACAGGATATTTCAGTCCAGGTGGCCCGTGATCCGAAAACTGCGATTGAGTTGCGAAAGGTTAAACCGGGGCAGGGTCTCTAGGGCCATTACCGGGAATACATACAATGGAAATCGGTGTTTCACATTATTTGTCGGTCAGCGCGATCCTGTTTTCGATAGGGATGCTTGGTATTTTCCTTAACCGGAAAAACATCCTGATCATCTTGATGTCGATTGAGATCATTTTGCTCGCGGTGAACTTGAACTTCGTTGCTTTTTCACAGCACCTTAATGATCTTGTCGGGCAGATTTTTGCATTGTTCATTCTAACGGTTGCTGCCGCTGAAGCAGCGATTGGCCTCGCAATCCTCGTTGTCTTCTTCCGCAATAAAGGTTCCATTGCGGTTGAAGATGTGAATGCGATGAAGGGTTAGGGGGCAAGCACATGTATCACGCAATTGTCTTTCTTCCGCTGATTGGCTTTCTGCTTGCCGGTTTGTTTGCCCGTTCGCTGGGCGCAAAAGGTTGCGAGTACATTACCACTGGATTGATGGTGATTTCCGCTGTTCTGTCTTGGGTTGCATTCCTGACATTCGGATTTTCTGAACAGGCAGCGTTTACGGTTCCGGTTCTGCAATGGGTGAGTTCCGGCGATCTTAACGTCAGCTGGGCTTTTCGGATTGATACACTAACGGTCGTAATGCTGGTGGTGGTCAATACTGTGTCGGCGCTCGTGCACATGTACTCAATCGGGTACATGCATCACGATCCGCACCGGCCTCGCTTCTTTGCGTATCTGTCGCTTTTCACATTTGCCATGCTGATGCTGGTCACGTCCGATAATTTGCTGCAGATGTTCTTTGGCTGGGAAGGCGTGGGCCTTGCTTCATATCTGTTGATCGGTTTTTGGTTCAAAAAACCAACTGCAAACGCAGCCGCAATGAAAGCCTTCATCGTCAACAGGGTCGGTGATTTCGGGTTCGCACTTGGCATTTTCGGTGTCTTCTACCTGTTCAATACGATCGAGTTTTCGACAATTTTTGCTAACGCCGGCGCAGTCGCCACGAACCAGGAAACTGTGATCAGCCTGTTTGGCATGAACCTCAATGGCGCTGATGCGATTACTGCTGTCTGCCTGCTGTTGTTCATGGGTGCGATGGGCAAGTCTGCGCAATTTCTGCTGCACACCTGGCTGCCCGACGCCATGGAAGGGCCAACACCGGTTTCTGCACTCATTCATGCGGCGACCATGGTTACGGCTGGGGTATTCCTCGTCGCTCGTATGTCTCCGGTCTTTGAATATTCGACAACGGCACTCGCCATCGTAACGCTGTTCGGAGCGATTACTGCGTTTTTCGCGGCGACTGTGGGCCTCGTGCAAAACGACATCAAGCGGGTTATTGCCTACTCGACGTGTTCACAGCTTGGATACATGTTTGCGGCTCTCGGCGTTGGAGCCTATAGCGCCGCAGTTTTCCATCTTTTCACGCACGCATTTTTCAAGGCCTTGTTGTTCTTAGGCGCAGGATCGGTGATCCACGCGGTGTCCAACGAACAGGATATGCGCCGAATGGGTGGATTGAAGAAACACATTCCGATGACCTATTGGATGATGATTATTGGTACGGTGGCTCTTACCGGACTTGGTATTCCTGGAACCTATATTGGAACCGCTGGCTTCTTCTCAAAAGACGTGATCATCGAAAGCGTTTTCGTCGGGCAAAACCAGTATGCAATGTTTGCCTTCAGCCTGCTCGTGCTGGCAGCGTTGTTCACCAGCTTCTATTCGTGGCGACTGATTTTCATGACATTCCACGGCAAGCCGCGCGCCTCTGCGGATGTGATGAGCCACATTCATGAATCGCCCAATGTGATGCTTTTCCCGCTTTATGTACTTGCGGTTGGTGCTATTTTCGCAGGCATCGCTTTCTACGGCGCGTTCATGGGGCATGAATCCGTTGGTGACAATGAGGCCTGGTACAACGCATTCTGGCGCGAAGCTTTGTTTGCTGCACCCGGCAATACGGTTCTCGAAGAATATTCAAAAGTTCCAACCTGGGTGAAGTGGTCGCCGTTTGTGGTGATGGCGCTAGGGTTTATCCTCGCATGGTACATGTACATCCGTTCGCCTGACACGCCTAAAGAATTGGCTCGTCAGCATCCGGCGCTTTATCAGTTCCTGCTAAACAAATGGTATGTCGACGAAATCTACGACTTCCTGTTCGTGAAGCCTTCTATGCGTCTTGGGACGTTTCTGTGGAAACGCGGTGATGGCTGGTTCATCGATGGCTTCGGGCCGGACGGTATCTCTGCCCGTGTTCAAGGCATCACAGGGCGCGTGGTGAAACTACAATCCGGTTACCTTTACCATTACGCATTCGCGATGATGATCGGGATCGCGGCATTGATTACGTGGGCTATGTTCGGGGGAGCAGGCTAATGGGCGAGTGGCCAATTCTTTCGATGATTACGTTCCTGCCATTGGTGGGTGCTTTTATCATCATGCTGATCGCAACGGACAGTCCAATCGCCGAGCGTAACGTGAAAGTTGTGGCGCTATTCACAACGCTGTTCACATTTTGCATGTCGCTGCTGATCTGCGTGAATTTCGACAATTCAACGGCTGGCTTCCAATTCGTTGAACGCTACGAATGGATTGGTGGCTTCATGGCTTACCATATGGGTGTCGATGGCATTTCGATGCTTTTCGTCATTCTCTCTACGTTTTTGATGCCGTTTTGCGTTCTTGCCAGCTGGAACAGCGTCACCAAAAACGTCAAAGAATACATGGTTGCCTTCCTTGTTTTGGAGACATTCATGATTGGCGTTTTTTGCGCGCTTGATCTGATCCTGTTCTACATTTTCTTTGAAGCCGGTCTGATCCCCATGTTCCTCATCATTGGGATTTGGGGCGGAAAGCGTCGCGTTTATGCCAGCTTCAAGTTCTTTCTGTATACGCTCGTTGGTTCCGTTTTGATGCTTCTCGCCATGATGGCCATGTATTGGCAGGCGGGAACCACAGACATTCCGGCTTTGTTGGCGCATTCTTTCCCTGCCTCAATGCAGACTTGGCTCTGGCTTGCTTTCTTTGCCTCCTTTGCGGTAAAAATGCCCATGTGGCCAGTTCATACCTGGTTGCCGGATGCCCACGTGGAAGCTCCGACGGCAGGATCGGTTATATTGGCTGCTGTACTGCTTAAAATGGGCGGCTACGGTTTCTTGCGTTTCTCAATTCCGATGTTCCCATTGGCGAGCGATGATTTCTCGACGCTAGTCTTTGTGATGTCCGTGGTTGCGATCATCTACACATCGCTTGTTGCTTTGATGCAGGAAGATATCAAAAAGCTGATTGCTTACTCGTCAGTTGCCCATATGGGTTTCGTGACCATGGGTATTTTTGCCCTAAACGCAAACGGCATTCAGGGTGGAATTTATCAAATGCTGTCCCATGGACTGATCTCTGGTGCGTTGTTCTTGTGCGTTGGTGTCGTTTACGACCGAATGCATACGAGGGAAATTGCGGCCTATGGTGGCTTGGTGAACCGTATGCCGAATTACGCAGTAGTGTTTCTTATTTTCACCATGGCGAATGTGGGCTTGCCCGGTACATCGGGCTTTGTCGGTGAGTTCTTGACGCTTATGGGCGTCTTTCAAGTGAACACATGGGTGGCACTGTTTGCGACAACGGGCGTTATCCTCTCAGCGGCCTATGCATTGTGGCTGTATCGCCGCGTGGTTTTTGGTGCGCTTGATAAAGAAAGCCTCAAATCCATTCTAGATCTCGACCGCCGCGAGAAAGCGATTATCTACCCGCTCGCCATTCTTGTGATCTTTTTTGGTGTCTATCCGATGCCCGTGTTTGAGGCGACGAATGCGTCTGTTGATGCACTAATTCAGAATTATCAGGCGGCACTTGAGGCGGCCCAAACTTCCGCTCAAGCGAGCCTCGCGAACTAGGGCGGCGAAGGACTATCATGCAAGAGACTTTTCAACTCCTGTTTGCAACACAAAACCTCTGGATGCTGGGGCCTGAGCTTTGGCTGGCCCTGGGAGCGTTGTTCCTGCTGATGGTGGGTGTTTTCATCGGTGAGCGTTCTTATTCGCAAGTGACCGGTCTTTCGCTCGCTATTCTCGTTGCATCGCTCGTATGGCTTCTGTTCATGGATGAACGCGGGGAGGCGATGAACGGCGCTTTCGTGCTTGATGATTTCGCATGGTTCATGAAGATCCTAGTTTTGATCGGGTCCGGTCTCGCGCTCATCATGTCCGTTAGTTTCATGCGTCGGGAAGGGGTGACCAATTTTGAATTCCCGGTCCTCGTGATCACTGCCACGCTTGGCATGATGATCATGATCTCTGCCAACAATCTGATCGCGCTTTATCTTGGGCTCGAACTTCAGTCCCTTTCCCTTTATGTCCTTGCGGCCATCAACCGGGATTCGGTTCGCTCTACGGAAGCGGGTCTGAAATATTTCGTTCTCGGAGCGCTGTCTTCTGGCATGTTGCTATATGGCGCGTCGCTCATCTATGGGTTCACCGGTCACACAGACTTTGCGGGCATCGCTGAGGCAATGGCGGGGAGCGGTCAGTCCCTAGGTCTAATATTCGGCCTGGTATTCCTACTCGCGGGCATGGCATTCAAGATTTCTGCTGTGCCTTTCCATATGTGGACACCGGATGTTTACGAAGGTTCTGCGAGCCCGATCACGGCGTTTTTTGCAGCTGCTCCGAAGATCGCAGCCATGGCCATGCTTATCCGGGTTGTCATCGGTCCATTTGAGCCTGTGACGCCCGATTGGCAACAGATCATCGCGTTTATTGCCATTGCATCCATGGTGCTTGGCGCGTTCGCAGCCATTGGTCAGACCAATATCAAGCGTCTGATGGCCTATTCATCCATCGGTCATATGGGATATGCGCTTGTGGGTCTATCAGCGGGCACTCAACCTGGTGTTTCCGGCGTGATCCTTTACATGCTGATTTACATGGTCATGACCATCGGAACCTTCGCTTGCATTATTTCAATGCGACGCAAAGATGGTGTGGTTGAAGAGATTTCCGATCTTGCGGGTTTGTCGCAGCGTAACCCGCTCATGGCACTGGTTTTGACGCTTTTGATGTTCTCGCTTGCCGGTATTCCACCTCTCGCAGGGTTCTTTGCCAAATACTTCGTGTTCATTGCGGCAATTGAAGCGGGTTTATATGTGCTTGCGGTCATCGGTGTTCTCGCCAGTGTTGTCGGTGCTTACTACTATCTGAGAGTGATCAAGGTGATGTGGTTTGATGAGCCTGCGGATGATTTTGTACCCATGGCAGGCGAACTTCGACTGGTGCTTTTGGGCAGTGGTCTGTTTGTGACATTCTATGTGATCTTGGCGGGATATCTCTCCGACCTCACATCCACTGCGGCGTCGTCATTCTTTTGATTGGGCAAGACCTGGGCGGCAAAGCTTCCGCCTATCGGCACATACACTTTCCTGAAATTGGCTCGACCAATACGTTTCTGATCGAAAAAGTAGGGCTTGGAGAGCCGGGAAACCTATGGGTCACCTCGGATATTCAGACCGCTGGAAAGGGAAGCCGGGGCCGCAATTGGACCAGCGAACCGGGCAATCTCTATGCATCTCTTCTATTGGTCGATCCCGCACCGAAAGTCCATTTGGCTGAGCTTACCTTCATTGCCTCGCTCGCATGCAGAGATGCTGTGATCCGAGCGTGTGAAGAAATTCTGAAAGTGGAAGGATCTGATCGACAACTTCCCAATGTTCAATTGAAGTGGCCCAATGATTTGATGATCAACGGCTCCAAGTGCGCCGGCATCCTCCTCGAAGGGGGAGAGCACAATGGCGCAACCTATGCAGTGGTCGGGAATGGTATCAATTGTAAAACATGCCCTTCAGATACGCTTCATCCCGCAACAACGTTGGAGCGCGAAGGGTTTAATATTGCGTCAAGCGCACTTTTTACCCATCTGGCAGAGGCGTTTGCTAATCGTATAATCCAATGGCAAAGGGGAACGGCATTTGCCGACATTCGCAAAGCATGGCTAAGCCATGTTTACGGCCTTGGTAGTCAAGTGGAAGTGGTGGTTCCTACGAGGGGAATGCTTAAAGGTCGCTTTGCTTCGATAGATGACAAGGGCTATATGTTGCTCGAACAAGCGGACGGGGGCCGACAACGCATTTCGACGGCGGATATATTTTTTGTGTCCGATACCAATTCAGGGGAAGTAATTGTCTAAACAGGAATTGAAATTCGTACCCCTAGGCGGGGTGGGTGAGATTGGTATGAATCTCGCCCTATACGGTTTTGGAGACAAAAACAGCAGTAAGTGGATCATGGTCGATTGCGGTGTCACCTTTCCCACGCCGAACCTTCCTGGTATCGACCTTGTGCTTCCTGACATTCGGTTCGTGGAGAGCCTCGGCGATAATCTTCTCGCAATCGTAATCACCCATGCCCATGAAGATCATTACGGTGCGCTGCTAAGCCTCTGGTCACGATTGGGTGTGCCTGTTTATTGCACCGCGTTTACCGCCGGGATGCTGGAAGCGAAAGCGCGATATGAGGAAGAGCCGGTCTCACTGCCGCTGGAAATTTATCAAGCGGGAAGATCGTTTGAAATTGGTCCCTTTGATATAGAACCTGTCTATGTGACGCATTCCATCCCGGAACCGATGGCCCTCGCGATCAACACCCCAATTGGCCGTGTAATCCATACGGGCGACTGGAAGCTTGATGATGAACCAACGCTCGGTCGAAATACGGATATGAATACGTTCAAGCGGCTGGGCGATGAGGGTGTCATTGCGCTTATTTGCGATTCGACTAATGCGATGCGTGACGGGGTTTCGCCTTCCGAGCGTGCGGTTTCCGATAGCCTTGCCGATCTGATCCAGAATGCTTCGGGACGTGTTGCGATAACAACGTTTTCATCCAATGTGGGGCGTATTCGCTCTATTGCTCAAGCGGCGGCAAAAGTGGGTCGTAAAGTAATGCTGGTGGGCAGTTCGATCCGTCGCGTGGTTGAGGTCGCAAGCGATATCGGAATGTTCGATGATATTGCTGAATTTATTGAAGATGATGAATTCCAGCAGATCCCGGCGAAAGAACTCGTCATCATCTTAACCGGTAGTCAGGGTGAATCGCGCGCGGCACTCGCCAAAATTGCCCGTGAGGAACATCGCTACATCGGACTGAATGCCGGTGATACTGTGATTTTCTCATCCAGAACCATTCCCGGTAACGAGAAGCTCATCGTCGAAGTGAAAAACCAACTGATAGAGCAGGGGATCGAGGTTATCGAAGATGGGGAACATCTTGTTCATGTTTCCGGCCACCCGCGCCGTCATGAGCTACAAAAGATGTATGAATGGACCCGTCCGGAAATCCTGATTCCGGTACACGGAGAGGAAGCGCATTTGAGTGCACATGCGAGGCTCGGTGCTGAATCAGGAATTCCGCAGGTTGTGCCAGTGCGAAATGGTGATCTCGTGAAACTGGCTCCGGACCTTGCTGAAATCGTGGATCAGGTTCCATTTGGACGCATTTATAAAGACGGCCATATCATCGCCAATGAAGAGGGAACCGGTGTCAAAGAACGTTGGCGCCTCGCGCATGTGGGCCATGTGGGTGTTTCGATTGTTCTCGACCGAAGCGGTGAACTTGCCGATGACATCGACATTTCCGTTTACGGAATTCCGGATGTGATCAATAGCGGCGACTATTTTGACGATGTCCTTCACAAGGCTGCGGTGGGGGCACTTTCCGGCATCCCTAAAAAACGCCGCAAGGATGAGGAACTCGTTCGTGATGCCATCAGGAATGCGGTTCGTGGTGAAGCGCGTAAACATTGGGGTAAAAAACCGATCACAACGGTTTTTGTAGCCCGGGTGTAACAGGAGAAGAACGCATGATTGGTCGTTTGAACCATGTGGCAATCGCGGTCCCTGATCTTGCATCGGGGGTGAGCGTTTATGCGAATGTCCTCGGTGCTACTGTGAGTGAACCCCAAGCACTGCCGGAACATGGTGTCACAGTTGTTTTTGTGGAATTACCAAATACGAAGATCGAGCTGTTGGAAGTGCTTGGAGAAAATTCACCGATTGCTCCATTTCTGGAACGTAGCCCCGCCGGAGGTATCCATCACATTTGCTATGAGGTTGACGATATTCTCGCTGCAAAGGAGAAGATGGTTTCCGAGGGCGCTCGAGTGTTGGGAGATGGTGAACCAAAGATTGGCGCGCATGGAAAGCCCGTCCTTTTTCTCCATCCAAAGGACTTCTGCGGCACATTGGTTGAGCTTGAGCAGGTTTAGCAGGAGAAGACATTGAGTTTTTTTACAGGCTTCGCGATTTACTTTGTGATCTGGTGGGTGACGCTTTTCATCGTTCTGCCATACGGCAATCGGTCCCAAGCTGAAGATGGCGTTATTGCAGAGGGTACTGATCCTGGTGCACCGACCCAATCACGGATATTGCAAAAACTGTTCTGGAATACCGTGGTTGCGGGCATCGTGTTTGCGATCTATTGGAGCGGTAGTGTTTACGTCGGCTTTGAATTTGCCGACATTCCGCGGATTATTCCTGAATTATCGCGTGATTGAAGCCGGTCTAGCATTTTGCCAATCACGCTTTAATTGCGCGCCTAAAATCCTCAACGTGCTGTCAAAAAGGTTAGATGGAGATGCCTTGGGGTTGTCCAATTGTTCTTGTTAATGCAGCGGAATAAGGGTTTAACCAGTCATACGTATTGCTGAATGATTCTGGACGTCTAATGCGCCTTTCAAAATATTTTCTACCTGTTCTGAAGGAAAACCCCAAAGAAGCTGAGATCGTTTCGCACCGGCTGATGTTGCGGGCTGGCATGATCCGGCAGCAATCAGCGGGCATTTATTCATGGCTGCCGCTAGGGCTGAAAGTGCTGAATAAAATATCGGATATTGTGCGTGAAGAGCAGAACCGAGCCGGTGCCATAGAAATTCTCATGCCCACAATCCAATCAGCCGACCTGTGGCGTGAGAGCGGGCGCTATGAAGATTACGGCAAGGAAATGCTGCGGATCGAAGATCGCCACGAGCGGGATATGCTTTTTGGGCCGACCAACGAAGAGATGGTGACGGAAATTTTCCGGTCATATGTGAAAAGTTACAAAGACTTGCCGCTCAACCTCTATCATATCCAATGGAAGTTTCGTGACGAGGTCCGCCCGCGCTTCGGAGTTATGCGGGGCCGTGAGTTTCTAATGAAGGATGCGTATTCTTTTGATCTTGATGAAGATGCCTCTCGCGCGGCTTATTACCGGATGTTTGTTTCCTATCTGAGGACCTTTGATCGCCTGGGTGTAAAGGCAATTCCCATGCGCGCAGATAC
>CAWUJX010000026.1:0-27843 GCA_963922635.1 uncultured Hyphomicrobiales bacterium
TTTTTTTTCAAATCACTTGACCGTCACCCCGCCTCTCCGCAGTGACTGCAGATCTGACGCGTGCTGTTTGTATTTTCCAGAGTGCTACAACCTATGAGGTAGAAGAGGTCAAAGCGGTTTTGTTGCGGTTGGCCTGACTTTTCCAGAGTGCTACAACTGATTGTAACTCAAGACACTGAAGTGGAACGTCTTTTTGATCTTTAATGGGTCGAAAATACGTTCCTTTTTCATCAAAACATCACCAATTGCTCGGGATTTTTTGGTGAATCAGAGCGCCGCGCGCCGCGCAGGCAAACAATGTTCTCGTATTGCTTGTCGGTGAATTGCAATATGTCTACCTTGCCCTCATCAGGAACCGCCGCTTCCACTTTTCGAATAATCGCCTCAACCGCTTCCTTGCCGTTTGTGTGGCGAACATACACAGAAAACTGTGCCATTTCAAAACCATTGTCCAAAAGAAAGTCCCGAAACGCAGTCGCGGCGCTACGCTCTTCTTTCGTCGTTACAGGTAAATCAAACAAAACCATAACCCACATGAACTTGTACCCGCTAAGCTGCGTAAACCTTTGCCCCATAACTAATTTGCCGCTGCATCCAGCAGCATGGGTGCTCCGGGAAGCGTCATTTCCCGGGCTTCTCCGAGATAAACCTGGACAAGCGATTGGGTCATACGATCCATGCAGACCTGCATTGGGCTTGCTCCATGCGGTCCAGCCAAATCCATTTGCAAAACCGAGGCAAGCCCGGCTTTTATTTCGGGAGCCAGCGCTGGCGGTTCGCCGTCTTCTTGTTTCATCATCTGCAGAACCTTCAGGTCTATCCAGGGGCGAAACGGTTCCATCAGGTCATCGGCCAGGCGCAGGGCATCTCCTCGGCTGGTGTGATGAATGGACAGGGACGGATGCAGACCGGCTGCCAAAATAGAGCGTGCCACACCCGCACGCAAGATCGTATACCCGTAATTCAGCAGCGCATTGGTGCCTTCTGCCGTCCGGTCGCGGCGAAACCGCTCACCCATAAGCCTTGGCCAGTATCGACGCGCGGCTTGCGCCTCCAGATTGTCACCGTCGCCCGGTTTCACACGCCGTGCCATTGCACGCAAATCTTCAGCGTTTTTCAGTGCAGCGTCCAACACATCGGCCTGGGCCAAAATTTTGTGTCGAATGAGTTGCGCCCAAAGGCGTTTGGACAGAGGTTTGTTGGCAACGGCCTGGGCTTGCATGTGCATGCCTTGGGCAAAGTGCCCGGATACTGGCCAGACCACAGAAGCAGGTGACTGGTTGGAGGCACAAATTACAACGGGTACATTGGCTTGTGCCAAGCGGGAACAGATATTGACGGAAAGGCTGGCACCATGCCCGCGGATCACAAGGGCAGACATGTCGTCGATGGCGACCTGACCGACTTTCTCTTTGTCCTTGGCAACCGTCAAAAACCCGCGCGAAACGCTCAGATGCACATCATTGGAAGCAATTTCCACAATCCGGTTTTGCATTAAACCACTCCATACTACGGTTTGTAGAGCGGATGCAATTTTCGTGCCTTTTCAATTAATCATACACCTTTACCGTACCGGATGGGCTGACGGTGACCCGTTTTGCATTGGCTTTTTGCAAGGAGGAGGGAGACTTCTGAATTGACTTAAGCTCTCCTGAACGCACTCGGGCATCAACATTTGCTTCCATGTGTTCCGCCATATTAATTTTGCCGTCGGAGAACTTGTAAATTTGCACTACCAAAGTGTTGCCATCATGGTCCAATTGCAGGTAGTCGCCTTTCCGCAAGCGCATCAGCAATTTCTGTTCGTCACGCCCAATCGGCTTCTGCCACCAGCCCTTGTCTTTTCTTGCCAGCTGGTAGGCCTGGAAAGTTGCGATCACTTCACCGGTCCATTTGCCCTTTTCATCCAGCCAGATATCGTAGCAATAGTTCCCGTCGCCCTTGTAAGCCTTGTAGGGCCTACCCTCCTGATCCTTGAAAGGAATAACGCTCATGCGTTCCTCGATACGGACCCGGCGAACCGGTGGCACCATATTTTCGGCAGCCTCTGCTAAAGCCTGTTTGAAATCACTTCCGGAGAGCCCCTGAGTTGCTTCCAGCAAATGAACCTTTGTCGGATAGTCCCGTATTTTCTCCAGATCTCCCGGCTTCTCAAAGCTTGAAACAGGTTTGCGGGTCACCACCTTGCGCGCACCACGCTTGTCCGGTTCACCTTCTTTGCCCTTGAACAGGCCATAGGCCGTATCATTGTGCATGGCATCCTGAAAGCCGTGATCAGGCTTATGGCTCACAATAATGGAACGAACTGAGTTTTCGACATCCGTACGAAATTCCTGCCATGGCTCAGGTACACTGCCCAGCAGGTTTCGTCGCTCTTCAATTTCACGTTTCTTTGCCTCATCGGAAGCGCGCTTCAACATGGACCGGTCTATGCAGCCAATCACGATTGCATCAATGGCGTGATGGCGGTGGTCATCGCGGTTTTTCTTTTGCAGTTCAGCTTCAGGCAGATTGTCACCCAACAGGACGCTGTTCAGCCCCCAGGTGTGGCGCAGGTCGGATGTCAGATGACCTGTCACCACCCAGACATGATTGTGGCTGCCCACATGTCCTTGCCCGCCAAAAATCGATTCCAGGTAGGCTTTCGCAAGGCGGGAGACATATTGCGTATCCGTCAACTGCCGGTCGATGAAGTTTCGCTCTTCATTCTCAAAACGTTCCATGGCGTCTGGATTGAACCGCCAACTTTTCGCCTTGGGCAATTCCTGGGCGCGTTTGGAAATTTCCTCCCAATTGTAACCATTCGGGGAAGCGCCAAAAGCTTCATACGGTGTCCGGTTGCCCTTGTCGCGATTTGCCCTGCGCTTGCACAAAACCTTGTTGTTGAACCCATCGTCGAAGGTCCGCGAAAAGGGTAAAAGATGCTCAATTTCCACATCGTCTGAAAAAAGGTTTGATGCGGTTATGTGCTCACCGGTGAAAACACAGCGCTTGCCAAGCGCGTCGAGTTCTTCGTAAAGCCGCAACCGCATACGGTTTTCATAGGTGTTTGGCTGATTGTGAAGTTTGTATAGCTCCTGCGCGCGACGTTCATTCGCTTCCCGGTTCTTGCGTTGCGTACTTTCAAGTTCGCTTTTACCCTTGGCGGAAAGGGGCAAGTCGCGCGCCAGTTCGAGCACAATCTGTTCGGGTGGGCCGAACCGTCTCATGAGGTCGTTCACTACAACCCGGATCTGGTTGAGCGCCACATGCACGGTCGGGTTTGCGACTTTGCCATAGCGTTTTTCGTCACTATCTTCAGGCTCACCAGACCCAAACGCGACCGAACGTTCCAGCACGTAGCCGTAATAGGGAAGTTCCTTGTCATGAATTTCACCCGTTCCCTGAGGTCGATGATCGCCAAACTCTTTTGTGGCGGCATCAGCGTAGCTCATGCCCCCTTCCAGATGCGGCAGGATACGGGCCAGTGCTTCCCGACTCAAATTACCATAGCCTTCCGGCAACGCGCATCCGGCAACACGCCCAGCCTGATCAATGCCCAAACCATGGGTGTCGCAAAGCCATTTGATGAGAACAATTTCATCCTCCTCATCAATCAGCTTCATGACGATCTCATCCTGCGTTGCCAGATCCAGTTCGAACCATGACGCCCCCCAGCGATCTTCCTGCATCAGGGCCGCCGCCGTGGCGTCTCCCTGCAGGTCCTTCCGCTTGTCAGACTCCAAATTGAAATTGTCATAGATCGAAACGCCCTTGATCTTGCGCAACTGGTCAAAGGTACGCTTCGCGGTTTTGCTTGTCGGCTTCAGCAGGCTTTCAGTAATCATTCCGCGCTGCTCATCGGAAAGCGGTGTGCTGGATTGCCCTACCGGCATCATCCGTAGATTGTTGACTTCTTGCAGAATGCGCCCGCGCTGGGAAGACGGCAGGGCCTTCGGCGCACGTGGAAACTCTGGCATCAGCGTGCATTTCCCGACCGGAGGTGACTTCAACGGGTGCTGCCATTCAAGCGTATCGCGAATGGCGTCGCGCGCCTCATCCGTGAGCAAGGCAGCATGATACTGCTTCTGCGCTTGCCATATTTGATCAAACTCATCGAGGATCAATTCGCGCGTCGGATAATATTTGTACTGCCACTGTGCACCATCGTCTGATTTTCGCACGCGTGCCAGCGGCTGGGGCGAGCGTTGGCCCTTTTTTGACTTGCTGTTTTCAACAAAGGTTTCAGCCCGCCGTTTTCCAAAAAGTTCGCCGAGGGTGCGAACCCCTTCTTCTTTCAACATCTCCTTCGTGCGGGCAATCGCGTCATAAACCTTGCCGCTTTCATTGTCGCCCCGGTCGGTTTTCCGGTTAGACTTGAAACCCCTACGCTGATGCAGGTGAAAGATGGCACGGCCAAGCTGGTGAGGCGTAATATCCTGTCGCATGGCCCGGAAGCGCAAAATCCAAGGATCGGTGTCCCCTTGCGAAACACCTTTACCCCCTTCCAGCGCCTTGCGATCCGCTTGTTTTTCCGGCATCAAACCGTACTGAATGAGTTGACGCATCAGTCGTTGGCGGCGGCGCTTGTAGCGATCGCGATTTTTGCGGACGCTTCGCGGCTCCCGGCGTTTGACAGCATTTGACTGCTTGTCCTTTGGATTTCGCCCATCAGAAAAAATGCGGACGCCACTATCCTTCAACCAACAAGGTCTGAAGCCGTGATTGTGTTGCTCCAAATCCAGGGCCGCCCAACCCAAGGAGTTGCTGCCCATATCCAGTGCCAAACGCCAAGTCATGTTTTAATCCTTCCCACACGAAACTCGATCTTCGGGTCCAATGGTTTGGACCGCGCTGGACCCGGAGCAAAATTGCCGCTAATAACAGAATGTCCACCAAGACAGCATGGAAGTTCAATACTTTTTACGATGCCATGGGTTTGGACCCCATGGTCTGCTATTGGGAGCAACTAAATCTCATCTTGATCTAGGTTTTCAGTGGTGCCAATTAAAAAGTCCCATACACTCCCTTGCTATTTAACCAAAGTATGTTATTAAGAACATCACACAATATGGTCTCAAATTGCCTGAGATTATGGGAGTGTAGTTGCGGTTGGCCTGGCTTTCAGAATGCCAGAATTCATTTTTGCTATCACATCAACTAATATTGTTGTTAATGCCTCAATAGATGTGTATTTTTGAGTTAGCATTTTAGCACTCTGGAAAAGTCAGGCTTTCCGTTAACAAGGATTTAGTCCACAAAATGCTTAAAGCCGGGTTGTTTTTTTGCAACCTGGCTTTTTATTTGGCTTAATGATGTCAGCTTTCGGGAAGTGCAGGCTAAAATTTGATTTTCAATCGAACGACCGCTAAGGGCCGGAACCGCCAGTTTAGGAATATCGATCTAAGGTCTGAGATGGGCTCACAGCTGCCGTTGAGTAATTTTCGAGCAGGTTCTTGCAGTCAACGGCAGCTATGCGGACGAAGCCGACATTCCTATCTGGCAGCGATTGTTCCCGCTGCACCGACCATTGCCCCGGCTGAACTACGGTTCAACCAAAGCTGTGCGCGTGGTGTTGATATCATTCGGCTGGCGCGGTCAGCGGCGGCTGCATAAGCGATCAGCACGAGCGCCCATACTCCAATGATGATCAGGCTAAGCTGAAATGCAGCGACTATGGTGATGGCCGATACGTCCATCATCGCAGGAAGCAAGGCGACGTAAAACCCGATAGCCTTTGGGTTACCAAGCGGAAGCAAAGTCCCAAGACCGAACAGCTTCAAACTCTCGCCTTGTGGCGCAACGGTCGACATCTTGACGGGCTTTGCAGTCCACATTTTGTAAGCAAGATAGAGCAGATACGCGATACCGACCCATTTGATGATCGCAAATAACGGTCCCATTGCTGCTGCCAGTGCCGCAAGGCCCGCGACAGCAAGAGCAAACAAAATGAGATCGCCGAGGACTAAGCCCCCGATGAACGGCAGGGTGTGCCGCAGACCAGTAGTAGATCCCTTAGCCACAACCGCCGCCGACGCAGGACCTGGCGAAATTGAGTCCACCAGAAAGATAAGTGTGAAAGCAATCACCAATTCAAACTGCAAAACCTTATCTCCTACACCGCTGAATAAATGGTAGTACGCCTTTCTGCATCTGCGAGAACAAATCTAATCTGGTAGGTTTGGGCTCAGAGTAGACCTTCGAGTAAATATCGACGTTAATTCCAATCGAATGTTTGCCATGCGGACAAAGCTACAAAAGTACCGCGTTCATAGGTGCCGCTAACAAGTGAAAGGGCGCTCTGAACTGATAGAATTGCTTGTTCATAACAACAGAAACGATTGTTCTTCGTGAAGCAGGCAGGATCAGATGTTTATTTTCAATGCAAACATACACCATTCGTTCGAATAGTGTTCGGGTTTTGCAAAAAATAAGAAATAAAAAATTCCATAAAAAACAATGCTCTACGATTTTTCTGTCATATTTTTGCAGAAAATTCCAAACCCGATGTCGAAAATCGTTGCTGGCTTTCGTCCTAGGGGCATAAACAACCTAGAAGGAAACACTCCAATGACTTTTACCGTCACACCAATCTACGCTTTAGCTATTGCAGTCATCTACATGGTGCTGTGGATGCGGGTCACCTCTAAACGCAGTGCTATGGGTCAATCCATCGGAGACGGTGACGATCAAGACCTTCTGTTGCGTGTGCGCCAGCACGGAAACTGCGCCGAATGGTCCAGCTTTCTGTTGATCCTGATGATCCTTGCTGAGGGCATGGATGCGCCAGACCTTTATCTGCATATTGGCGGTGCATTGCTGCTTCTTGGTCGCATCACCCACCCATTTGGACTCAAAAAGGAAGATGCTGGCCATGTTTTGCGCTATGTCGGGAACGGTTCTAACATACTGGCGACACTTAACCTGATGATTTGCCTTGCCGTGAACATTCTCGGTCTTTGATTATCAAACCACACTTTACTCAAACTAAGATCTCCACTTAAAGAAGGAATTACTCCAATGAAATACATGCTTTTGATCTACAACAACCCGGAACAACAGCCCCAATACGGCACGCCAGAATTTGAGACCATGATGGGCGGTTTCTTTGCAGCCAATGAAAAGATGAAAGCCGATGGTGTTCTGGTCGACGGTGAAAGCCTCAGAGAGCCGGAGACTGCAACTTCAGTTCGAGTGAAAGCCGGTAAAACTGAAACAATGGACGGCCCCTTTGCGGAAACGCGTGAATATCTTGGTGGCTACTATGTGATTGATGTGCCAGATTTGGACTCTGCAATCACATACGCCGAGTTGATCCCTTCTGCAGCCTTCGGCACAATCGAAGTTCGAGCCATGATGGACTACAACCCGGCTGGCTAGTTGATGTCAAAACCCACCACCCCGATCGCGATAAATAAAGCCATAGAAGAGGTTCTTAGGCGTGATCGGGGGCGTTTAATTGCCGGATTGACCTTGCGCCTTCGCGATATTGAAGTTGCTGAGGATGCCCTTCAAGAGGCGCTGATTTCAGCCATGTCTCACTGGGGGCGATCTGGTCTTCCGAATTCACCGATCGGCTGGCTGATGAAGGTCGCTTTAAATAAGGGGATTGACCGAGCGCGCGCCGTCAAACGGGAAATCCAAAAGGCTGACGAACTAATGCTAATCAAACCAACCCAAATTGAAACCATTGATGAAGCTCAAATCCCCGATGACCGGCTGGGTTTGATTTTCGCGTGCTGTCACCCAAGCTTAGAGGAAAAAACCCGAGTTGCACTTACATTGCGCACAGTCTGCAATTTGACGACCCGTGAAATCGCTGCTGCGTTCCTGGACAATGACACCGCCATGGGTCAGCGATTGTCGCGTGCGAAAGCCAGCCTCCGTTCCGCCGGTATATCTTTTGAGATACCAGACCGGGACATATGGCCAGCTCGGCTGGATGCAGTCTTGTCTACAATCTACCTAATCTTCACCACGGGATATGTGAATGAGGATGAAAGTGAGCGTGATCTGTGCACTGAAGCAGTATTCCTGCTGCGCCTTCTGGACCGCCTATGCCCCAATGACCCAGAGATTGAAGGCGCTCTTGCACTCATCCTGTTGACCGAGTCTCGTCGTTCAGCCCGTATCGGCCCTGACGGTGCTTTGCTTTCGCCGCAAGATCAAAACCGGACGAAATGGGATTTTCGTATGATTCGTGAGGGGCAAGAACTTTTGTCTCAAGCCATTGCACGAGGCCGCCATGGACCATTCCAAATCAAAGCCGCTATTGCAGATTGTCACATGACAGAATCCACGCCCGACTGGAAACAGATATCCCTCTTGTTCGGCTCTTTGTGGGCTCATGAGCCCACACCAATCGTTGCTCTGAATTGGGCAATTGTAATGTCGGAGTTGGGCGAAAAAGAATTAGCCCTCTCCAAGATAGAAGCATTAGAATCAGAATTGAGCGAGTTTCAACCCTTCTATGCCGCCTATGCCAGTTTACTCGCCCAAATGGACCAAACCGACAAAGCCCGCAGAGCCTATGACACTGCTATAGAACTGGCCCAAAGCAGCTCTAGTCGAAAATTCCTCGAAAATAAACGCGCCCAGTTATCGTGAGTGCATCTAGGGCGACGTTTGAGTTGTAACTGTAACCGGAACCGGAATTAAGTTTCTGCGTGTTCTAGTAGCGGTGATATCAGTTCGGATTCCGCGTCGCGATTAAGCCAATCTGAACTTCCTATTTTGTAACCTTGGGCTCGGAGCGGTCGTTGCCGACATTTTAAATCGCTTGAGCGCTCAATGCGCTTTCGGCCCATAGCGGACATCAAGTGAATTCTTGTAGTGTGACTGTTTTGAGCCCAAAGTGGACATTCACTAGTAACTAGTAGTTCAGTGCTTTCGGCCAATTGCTGACACTCGAGGCAAGTTCATAGATAACTGATTTTTGGCCAACTTGGGCTCTATTTACAATGCCCAAGTCATCATCTGCCAGCAATTACTTGGCTCTTATCTGATTTATGAAACCTTCTGAAATGCAAATTTACACCACCGACGATTTTGCTCATCATTCGGCCGCAGTGCTGTCATTTCACTCCGCCATGCTCTCTCTGCTGGGGTTCAATTTCGGAGTGTTTTATGACCCAGGCTTTCAGGAAGACCATATTTGAGACACCAGTTGATTTACTCACCGCTCAACAAACTCTGAGTGTCATTGACAACGCCATCCGGCAGCGTGAAAGGCTGCAGCATGGCTTGGTCAACGTCGCAAAAATCATCAAAATGCGGAACGATAAGGACATCTTCCGCTATGTCACAGAAAGCGATCTGATCAATATTGATGGTGCAGGGGTGGTATATGGTGCCAGGATGTTGGGGTACGAGGTGCCCGAGCGCGTCGCAGGCATTGATCTGATGAGTGACGTTCTGACACTTTGCGAGCGCCGGGGGTACCGACCTTATTTTCTTGGTGCGCGGCAGAAGGTCATGCAAAACTTTGTCGACAATACAAAAAAGAAGCATCCGGCTCTCGATATCGCCGGTTGGCGGAACGGCTACTTCAACGAAAGCGAAGAGGTCGAAGTCGTCAAACAGATTGCCAAAGCAAACGCTGATTGCCTCTTCATTGGCATAACAACGCCGAAGAAGGAACGAATGCTCCATCAATATCGCGATGAATTCAATGTACCGTTTCAGATGGGTGTTGGTGGTTCATTCGATGTTCTTGCGGGCTTTACAAGAAGGGCGCCAAGACTGTGGCAGAAAGCAGGGTGTGAATGGCTCTTCCGAATGCTTCAGGAACCTCGCCGCATGACTGGTCGTTATATGTCAACCAACTTTGCTTTTGCCGCCCTTGTGGTTAGGGAAATGGTCTCGAGGCAAAACCAGGCCCGATCCTGAACTAATCAAACTCGGTGCGGATTAGTAGGCGCGCTTGTCTATGAATCCGCATTTCAGGGTACGAAGCAAGATCTTGAAGTCGAGCCAAAGCGACCAGTTCTCTATGTATTCTATGTCGTATTCAACCCGCTTCTTCATCAGTTCCGGCTCTCGGGTTTCGCCACGATAGCCGTTTACCTGAGCCCATCCTGTGATGCCGGGTTTGATCTTGTGGCGGGTATCATAGTCACCGATCAGCTTTGAGTAATGTGCGTTATGGGCCAGCGCATGGGGTCTCGGGCCAACCACAGACATCTCACCGAGCAATACGTTGATGATTTGTGGTAACTCATCCAGGCTCGTCTTCCTCAGAATGTTGCCTACACGCGTAATCCGTTTATCTTCCTTTTCAGCCTGCTTGATATGGTCTCCATCCTCCCAGACATTCATTGTTCGAAATTTGAGGACGTTGATTGTCTGATGATTAAAGCCATGGCGCCGTTGTCTGAAGAAAATGGGTCCCGGACCTTCAAGGCGGATTGCAAGTGCAATAAGTGCGAAAATCGGCGCAAACAGGAACAGTGCGACGAGTGCGACCACAAAGTCTTCAGCCTGCTTCAGGACAAAATTCCATTCCTTGATCGGCTTTGGTTTGAGCATAAGAACATCCGCGTTGGGAAAGTTGACGATGCTCTTCGGCCGCATGCCGGTCTCACTGAAGTCAACATAGAGTGACAGTTCAACCGGGAGTACCTGCAGTGCCTGTATGCTGGATTGTATTTCACCACCACGATCCAGTGGTAGCGCAACCACCACATGATCAAGCTTGTTGGCCTGACCGTATTGAATCAGTTGCTGCAAGTTGCCTGATGAAGTTGTGCTTGGCTCGTTGCTGAAAATACCGGCAAACTTGAATGGAGAATTGTGACCGCAGATTTTCTCCGCAATTGATAGTGCAGTACTTTCTTCCCCGAAAATCGCGACCGTCTCACTAAGGCTCCCATGCCGCATCATCTGATTTGTGATAATTCGAAAGATCGCGCGGTTGATCGTCAGCAGGATGACCATGAATGACCACGACATCAAAACCCAGCCACGGGAGTACAAATGGGCAATCTTAAAAAGGTAGAAGCAAACGATTATGCCCGTAAACACCAGAGTGATTGATACCAGTACTTTTAGAAGCAGGCCCATATGTGGGTGGGTCAAATCGTTGAAACTGTAAGCATTCTGAAAATGCAGCACCAGATAGTTCATGGAAGCCAGTAAAAGTCCGATCGTGAGATATCTGGCTATGTCAAAACCTTGTCCAAAAAACTGGACCTGATAGATCAGATGGCCCGCAATGGCGCAAAGAACGATTACAAGAAAATCAGCACCCTTCAGGCAATCAAGCATCCATTGCCGCGAAAGTACGAGTCTGGCGATTGGTGTCCGGGAAGGAATGGTATGGGCTTTTGCCAACATCAGGCTCTCCATCTTTATCAGTTGCAGTCATCCCCCCGGCCCTTTCAAGCGCCGAAGCGCTTCTGCAATCCGCTAATAATATCGGCTTGAATATTCCGTATAGCTAAGCAGCTTCTTGAAGTTCACGCGATTGAGAACAATGCCCACCTGTATCTCACTCTTGCGGCGTATGGTATCGATTATCGAGCGTGCATGTTTGGCGGTCGTACTTCCCCAGCGCACTACAAAAACCAGGCGGTCTGCGAGCTTTGAAACCATGACGGTTTCCAGACCATCAACGACAGGAGGGCAATCGATTATGATCACCTCAAAAGCCTGTTTCAGGTGAGTAACCAGGTTTTTCATATGCTCTGAGGCAATCATCTCCTGGGCATCGAATGTCATCTGCCCGGCGGGCAGCGCATACAGATTGGGTTCGTTTGAAACCTGTTTGACATAGGTAGCGATGTTTCGGTCAGAGCCTTTGAGCAACTGTACTAGTCCCTCATCATCGTTTGAAAACCCCAAGCGCCTTGAAGTTGCCGCCGATTGAATATCAACATCAATCAGTAGCGTTTTTGCACCATTCAATGCGGAATAGTTTGCCATCGCCAAAGCCAGCGTGGTTTTTCCATCGCCTGGATCACATGACGTGACCAGCAACACAACCTGGGAATTGGACCTGCCGAAAACGGATGGCAAATCGAGGTTGAACAGAATGTTTCTGACTGATTGTGTAAAGCCTGAGAAACGACCATCTGTAAGGCTGCTCGTCCCTCCTGATGTAATGTGCTCGATTTCCGATTGTGTTACATCCGGCACCAAAGAGAGGCATTCGCAACCTGTTCCATCCGCAACGTCTTCCAGTGTCCGAATGCTATCATCGAGATGCTCCTTCAGCAGACTTAAAGTGACACCACTGCCAGCGCCGACAAAGAGCGCGATCATGAGCACCCATGATCTTCTCGGATAACTCGGATATGTTGGGACGACGGCCTCTGAGACAATTCTGGAGTCGGGCGACTGGAGGCTTCGCTGTTCGGTCGCCTCCTTATATCGTGTCAGGAAGCTCTCATAGAGGTCGCGGCTGGTATCTGCTTCCCGCTCAAGTTCGCGCAGCAAAATCGCTGAACGTTCCCGTTCATTGGCTTCATCGGCTAGTTGCTTGAACTCACGTTCCAGCGTCTGTTTTCTGGATAGTGCGAGTTCGTAGTCTTTTTGAAGTTCACTGCTGGGACTTCTGCGATCCAGCTTCAGTTTCCGCTCGACTACTTCAGCGCGTGCCGCAATAAGTTGCGTGTTGATTGCTTCCAACTGACTGTCAAAGGGGTTTTCATCGCCTGATATCGTTAGAAGGTCATTTCTGGCCCTGAATTCTCCGACCTCGGACTCAGCCCTTTGGACATCTCTCTTTAGGACATCAAGTCGATTGCTCAACCATTCTGTGGCGCGGGTAGTGGAAGCGTATTTCGCGTCAAGCTGATCCTCCAGATAAGCCTTCGCGATTTCATTGGCGATCTGTGTTGCTTTGGCGGGATCACTTGAGCTGAAGGATATATCTATGACGTATGTCAGGCCACGTCGGCTGACATCAAGGTTGTCGGTAATGGTTCGCGTTGCCTCCAGAAATCTGGGGTCCGGTGAGTGATCCAGCTGCGCCTTATCGCTGCTTTGAATCAGATTTGCCACCGCTGATCTTGCGAACGAAAACAGTCCTGACCTACCCGCAAATTCATCATCATCATGCAGGCTGAGCTTGGAAACGACCCGACTGATTACCGAAACTGATCGGATAAGTTCGACCTCACTGTCTACCACAGGTGAGTCGAGTCCCGGGTTTGCAGAAATGACCTTCTCCGCTTCCAAGATCTGTTCTTGACGTGGATCGATCAGGATCATCACGCTTGCCGTATACTTTTCCTGTGTGACAACCAGAAAAGCCATTCCAGAGGCCAGGGCCACCAAAACACACAGTATGATCAAAACAAGATTTCTTCGGATTATGAGGAGTGCAGTGCGGACGTCAAAGCCGTCGGAAACATAGTCGGGGCTGGTAACACTCATATACAGACCCTACCCAGAGAGCTCTATTTGACCACACTAACGTACCACCCCGATCGGAGTAGCAATGATTGGACCAGCCCTATAGTGAGAAACGCGAATGGAGTACCGCGAGATCAACCCCGATAAAATATAAACCGGTAAATGTGCCGAAAATTTGGTCGGATATATTTTACTCTGTAATATTAGTTTACTCCAAGTCATCAAAAAAACATCTGGCAGCCACAATTTTGCCTTGGCCAATGATGCTCTATTGTAATGGCTGCGGGGCTCTCGGTTTTTGCGTAAGGGGTCTTCCAATGAGAGTTACTGCGGTCGTTGGCACGCGTCCTGAAGCCATCAAAATGGCTCCGGTTATACGAGGTCTAAGGGCAAGCAATCATATCGATACAATCGTGTGTTCAACCAGTCAGCATGGAAGAATGCTGCAGCAGGTATTTGAACTTTTTGCGATCACGCCTGATATCGATCTTGCAGTGATGGAGCCGAACCAGCAACTCAACACACTGTTCTCCAATGTCGTACGTGAAATGGACAAGATGCTGGAAGCGGTGGAGCCTGACTGGGTTCTGGTTCACGGCGACACTACCACTGCGGCGGCCAGTGCGATTGCAGCATTTAACAAGAGCATTCGGATCGGCCATGTGGAAGCGGGTTTGCGAACCTGGAACATGGCCCAGCCTTGGCCGGAAGAAATGAACCGGACGGTCATCGATTCCTTTGCGGATCATTGTTATGCGCCGACTCTTGTTTCCAAAGAAAATCTGAAGCGACAGGGCGTTGTAAGCGACCGAATTTTTGTGACCGGCAACACGGTTGTCGATGCGTTCAATGACATGAGCGACATCATCAATGCAGATGAGAATCTATCTTCGGATTTGGCATCAAGATTTTCTTACACCAGTGAAAAGCCAAATCTTGTTCTTGTTACCGGGCACAGGCGCGAAAACTTTGGCGATGGTATCCGAAACATTTGTCACGCGTTGAAGCGGATTGCGGAACGCGGCGACACCATGATTGTCTATCCCGTTCATTTAAACCCGAATGTTAAGATACCGGTAGAGCAAATCCTGAATCATGACCCGGCAATCAGACTGATCGAGCCGGTGGATTACGCATCATTCGTTTATCTGATGAAACAGGCATCGGTCATTCTTACGGATTCCGGTGGCATTCAGGAAGAAGCATCATCCTTGGGAAAACCGATCCTGGTGATGCGAAATGTTACCGAACGACCGGAAGCTGTCGATGCTGGAATTGTAAAACTAGTGGGAACTGATCCCGACACCATCGTGCGTTCGGTAGACGCCTACTTGCAGGAAACCAGAAAGCCCAGATTCACAACTCCAAATCTCTATGGCGATGGGACAGCGGCAAAGAAGATTATATCCGCACTCATGAACGCAAATTAGGGGGCCTTTAATGCGATCAGGCCTCTCCCGATTACTGCCCGTGTTTGATCAGGTGCTGTTTGCTGCATCAAATTTCATACTTGCGATTGTTTTAGCCCGCTTCCACTCCGCTGAAGTAGTAGCAGCCTACGGCGTCGGCTTGTCTGTCGCTTTGATACTGCAGGCCATGCAACGGCATGTAATTATCATTCCTCTTAATGTGACAAGGAAGATCCGAAACACGAAGTTTGCCCAAACCTGGCTTGGGGCACATTTCATAGCAACGGGATGCATGCTGTCATTTGTTGGCGTGATTTGTTCGCTCGTAACCCAGCTGCTTATGAACGGTTATGTCAATCTGATTGCCTTTTCCGTTCTCGCATTGATTGTCGTTTACATGCAGGCAGAGTTTGGCCGGGCATTCCTCATTGCGACAAACAGAACAGGGTTTGTAGTCTTACCGGCAACGCTTCAAGTGCTTGCGGTTTTGTATATTGCATACACCGGATCTGCTGCACCGTATGGATATCTTCAGATTCTGTTTGTGCTTGTGTCTGTCGCGTTGGTCAGTGCGCTTTGTATGGTAGTTCTCGCCGGCGGCGTCGAATGGACCCATGGCGACCGGCTTTTGAGGCGGTTGATGAAAAAGTATGCCGGCTGGGGGAGTGTCGGAGTTATCGCCTCTTCAGGTTACAACCATGTCCCGCTTTTTATCCTGGGTGCCTATGCTGCTCCCATACAGGCTGCCGCATTCGTGACAATGAGAAATCTCCTGCAACCGTCACAAGTGTTGATGCGAGGTCTGGATATTGTCGACAAACGTAAAGTAGGTGAATTGCGTTTCGTAGATGGCAGCTCAATACGAAGGAAAGCGTTTAGTCTGTGCATGATCTACACAACGGTTGCAGCACTTTTTGCCATGGTAGTTGTACTTTCCGGTGCCTACATTTCCGAACTTGTCTATGGGCCTGAATATGCCGACTTTGCGCATCTGCTTCTTCAATGGGGCGCAGTTTACGTACTCATGGCGCTGCTGCTGCCAATGGAGTCGCTCGCTTATGCCTCAGACAGAACCAGTGCGTATTATTCAATCCGCATTGTTGCAGGCCTGGTAGCCGCAATAATCTCGTTTCCCCTTGTCTGGAATTTCGGTGCGGCAGGAGCGGTGACCGGCTGTTTGATCGGTTGGCTGATAACCGTCAGCGCAACATTTGCATTATTGAGAAAACCCTGCAGCTCCATGCCGAGTTCTGCAGAGGTAACGAAAACGTGAGAGGCGTAATGCGCACCATCGTTCATATCAGCGCCGACTATCCGGATCCGTCTGTGCCAGGCAAGACGCATGCTATCAAGAACCTTATCTCTGCCAGTCACGGCTACAGGCATGTTGTTTATTCTTTGAACCGGTCGAGCAGGGTCAGTGGGATCAGCACTATACGATTTGGTGAAGATGCTACATCCTTGCTGTATGGCGCGCCGCCAAAGGGGCTCTTCTTGAAGTACAGCATGGAACAGGTTGCTAGGTGGATTTGCCGTGACTTACGTGACCGCAATATTGCGCCTGATCTCTTTCATGCCCACAAACTCACCATCGAAGGTATTGCAGCGCAAAAGCTTGCAAGTGAATTTGCCGTTCCGTTCGCAGTGAGCATACAGGGCGATACAGATCTGAAAGTCAGCAAATTCAAGCCAGGATTGCGCAGGCGCTTCTCCCAGATATGGTTAGAAGCAGAATATGTGTTTCCATTTTCCAAATGGGCTGATGAGCACTTTTCGAAGCTGTTCGGTCAACGCGACAAACCAACAAAGCTTTTGCCTTGCATCACGCCGCAGGACCGCTTGCTTACCTCCGAACCAACCGACCGCAAACGCATCGTTTCGATCTTTCATCTCGATAGTTGGAAGCGGAAAAATGCGCAGCGTCTGATCGAAGCTGTAAAGAAGGTCTCGGCAAATGAACCAGATCTTGTGCTCGACATTTACGGCTCCGGTTCCGTTGCTTCACGTCGCGGTTTGTCAAACTGCATAAAGAGAAACAGGGCAGATGGAGTTGTGACGCTAAAGGGCGCTGTTGCGCACGACCGGGTTCAGGAGACAATCAACGGCTATTCGGCGTTTGCGCTACCTTCTTTGCGTGAGAGTTTTGGAATGGCGGCAGCCGAAGCTCTGATGTCCGGCGTTCCTGTGCTGATTAGCAGAGATTGGGGGATTGACGGGATATTCCCGGAAAACGAAATTGGCGGCGTTTGTGATCCCTGTTCGGTTGATCATATGGCACAGAAATTACGCGCTATTCTATCAGACGAGGCGCAACTTAAAGCGCAGATTTCGAAAAGTCAGCGGATTGGAAACTTGGATATACTACGAACCGGTTCAATCGTTGAGACCTATCTGACAGCTCTTGCAGACATTGAGAAGTGTAGGGCTTTCAGGCCTGTGCTGGTGGCTTCTTCACCAGCGGCACTACAGACCTGAAAACTTTACTTCTCCGGCTAGGCCGCATGGTTGTTGTAGTCGCGCCATATGCCACGTGTGTCGTAAATTGCGTGTCCCACTCGTTCCTGCGGTTCGACAAGCTTGAAGACATCATGGTCGACAAGAACGATCAGTATTCCGCATTCCTTCAAAGCTTCATCCAGGCCGGAGAGCTTTGCACCATGGTTGCGCAGTTGCTCAGGCAGATCATCAAGATAAGGCTCTACAACCCGAACCCGGTCGCGGTATTTGGATACAATTCTCGTTGCGATTTCCAGAGCCGGGCTTTCGCGCAGATCGTCAATATCGGCCTTGAAGGCTAGTCCGAATAATGCAATTTTTTGATCTGCATTTCCTTCAATTAGTTGCAGGCAGCGTTCAATTGTGAACCCGATTTTCTCGTCGTTCACTTCACGAGCAGTTCTGATCAAACGGGCTTGTTCCGGTGCCGAATGCACAATGAACCAGGGGTCCACTGCAATACAATGCCCTCCAACGCCCGGTCCGGGGTTGAGAATGTTTACACGCGGATGGCGGTTTGCAAGTTCGATGACTTCCCACGCATTGACGTCAAACTTGTCACAAATGACCGACAGCTCATTTGCAAAGGCGATGTTGGTATCCCGGTAGGAATTTTCGGTAAGCTTTACGAGTTCCGCAGCCCTGGCATTGGTTGTTATGCATCGACCCCGTACAAAGGTTTTGTAGAAGCTCTGTGCTTTCCTCGCACATCGTGGAGTGATGCCGCCAATGCAGCGATCATTTTCCACTACCTCAGTCAGTATCCTGCCCGGCAAAACACGTTCCGGACAATAGGCAACGGATACATTGGGCTCTTCCGGAAAATCGGTTGGAAATTTCAGATCGGGCCGCAACTCTGCCATCAATGCCGACAGTTGTTCGGTCGTACCAATGGGAGATGTTGACTCCAGGATGATTGTTGCCCCTTCTTCCAGAATGGGAGCAATCGCTCTTCCAGTGTCAAACACATGATCTGTGATGGGAGAGTTATCTTCTCCAATCGGAGTAGGCACCGCAATGATGAATACATCTGACTTGCGTGGCGTGTTCGTCGCAGTCAGCTTCCCTGAAAATACCACTTTCTGAACAAGACCATCGAGGTCTGTCTCATATATATGTGCGCTACCCGAGTTCACCTGTTCAATGATGTCATCATTTATGTCGTAACCGGTGACACTTATTCCGCGACTTGCGATGATCGCAGCGGTTGGCAACCCGATATAGCCCAGGCCTGCGACGAGGGCAGAGGAAAATTCGCTTTTCATGATTATAATACTCCGAACAGAATTGAGGTTAAGACTGGTATTGTATAGTTCCCCAAGCCCTGTTCGGGACGCATCTGAACTGTGGCCAACCAGTTCGCATAGCCATTGAAACTATACTACTGGTCACCAGGACTAATGGTTCCGCAAATACCAAACGACACAAAGAATTTGTCATGAATTTGACCGAATTCAGGTCTATCAAAATTGCAGGGGGGCGTACGGGAACATTGTAGATGCGTACCGTGACGCTCAGTGATCAGGCGAGAAGCCCTGGAGGCAGGCTTTCGAGTCCAAACCACCGTCTCATGGTTGGTTTGGCTGCGGTTTCAAGCCTCACGATACTGGTTTCAACCAATCCGTTCGCACTTGTAATTCCGTTTGGCATATTTGCCGTTCTGTATGTTGTTTCATTTACTTCGAAGATCACCGACACCAAGCAGTTCACCAGTCTGCTTCTTTTGGTGTTTGCTGTTTTTATTCTGGAAGCGGTTTTCCGTGTTCGTGATTATTCAGACAAGTCTGTTGACTGGCAGGTATTGTTGAAGGTCTCATCACTGTTGGTGCTGCTTGCACTGGCTCTGGTTCGGATCAACGACACACTGCCATCGATGATGAACCCCACCCGCGTTCTATGGTTCGTATTCTTCATATGGATTTGTTTCACTGCAACCTATGCGCCGAACGTGACCTATGGAATGTTCGGCGCCTTTTCGTTGTTTTCATTCTATCTGTTTCTGCTTTTTGTTTTCCGCAGCTTTGACGAAACGCATGTCATTCTTGCTGTTATTTCAGCGATGTCCCTGTTCTGTCTCATTTCGATTGCCACCTATTTCATTCTGCCCGAGTTTGGCCGGATGAAGGTGTGGTATGGAGATCAACAGGTTATCAGTAACAGACTTTCCGGAATCGGCGGCAATGCAAACACTGCAGGTCGTCAGGCGGCACTAGCGCTCCTACTGCTTGTTTTATACGCAAGTGATCTTAAATCGCTAAATCGCCACATCATTCCAGGCGTCACCGTCGTTGCCGGTTTTGCTTTGCTGTTGTCGAACAGCCGAACCTCCATGGCGCTTCTATGCATCATACTCTGGTTCGTCTGGTTTTACACCAAGAAGCGATGGGGATTTTTCCTGGTATCCGTCCTTGTTGGCATATGCTCATTGCCCATTTTACTCTTTTTCAGTGAGACAATACTAACAGCGCTTTCCAGGTCAGGTGATATTTCTGAGATCACCACCGGTACCGGAAGAAGCTACATTTGGTCTGTCGTCGTTCAACTGATCGCGGAACGTCCCTGGTTTGGCTGGGGGTACGGATCGACGTTATTCATCTTGCCGGAATATTCTGGCGACATCCGTCACATCGCTCCGCATGCCCACAATATGATCCTGCAGATCCTGGTAAAGACCGGAATTGTAGGGCTCATCCTGTTTGCAGTGGCTTCTCTAATTCGGCTGCATGATGCCTGGCGTGCCCGTAACCGCACGGTGTTGAGCATGATGGCGTTCGTTTGCCTGAACGGGCTGACCGAAGCCAGCGCATTTGCAGGCGTAGCCAACAGCGCAACGCTCGCACTGCTAATCGCAATCGCAGTTCCGCTTGGAACAAGTCCCACTTCTAGTCTCAGAAATTGAGGGAACTGGTATCGTGAATCTTTATAGTTTCAGAAAAATTCGGAATGGTCTGATAGCACTAAAGCGGTGGGTCTATGTTCGCTTCCTGAAAATGGATCTGCATCCGAGCTGCACATTTTCGCTCAAGGCAAATTTCGACAAAACCAATCCGAAAGGCGTGCATGTCGGTGCTGAAAGTTATGTGGCGTTTGATGCAGTCATTTTCGCCCACGATATGACGCGTGGTTTACGGACTGATACATATATCGGCAAACGCTGCTTCATTGGTGCACGCAGCATAATTATGCCGGGCGTTACCGTTCATGACGGTTCGATTGTCGGGGCTGGCAGCGTGGTAACGCGTGACGTGCCATCAGGTGTAATCGTTGCTGGAAATCCAGCAAAGATTATTCAACGGGATATCATCACAACCCGGGCAGGCTGTATCAAGGATGCCGGATATTTGAAACATGATCCAGAAGGCTGGCTCACAGAATTCGAAACCTTGCGAAAATATTCAATCCTGTTTGTGGTTCTGTTCTTGGGAGCCTGTACAAGTATCCTGCCGAATGACGGCCCGCTGCAGACAGAAGTCACCGCAAAGGCTGAAAGGAATGATGGCTTTGTGTACGGGCTTGTGGAGCTCAATGCAGACTCGATTACAGCATTGGAACGCCACGCTTATTTTCCGTTGAGTTCATCTTTTGGAACAGGGTCATCAGGGCCAAGTGGCTTGATTGGTCCAGATGATGTCCTTAATGTCACGATTTTCGAAGCAGATGGCGGCGGATTGTTTTCAACAGATGACAAAAAGAACGTCAGTTTTGATCTTACCGTTCAGCAGAATGGGAAAATTTCTGTTCCGTTTGTCGGTTATGTAAGGGCTTCCGGACGCCGTGTTGAGCAGGTCAGACAGGCGATTGTTGAGCAATTAAAAGGGCGGGCTGTTGATCCGGATGTTGTTATCAATATAGCGGAAGTCCGGTCGCGTTCCGTCGTAGTCAATGGTGCGGTGAACCAGGCAAAGCGCGTGCCGCTAATGAACGGTAAAGAGAGAATTCTGGATGTCATCGGTGAAGCGGGCGGTCCGTCGGAAGCGCCACATGACACTTACGTATCGGTCTCGCGGGATGGCGAAACACGGATTGTCCTGTTGTCTACGATTATAGCAACGCCAAAGGAAAATATTTTCGTCATACCCGGCGATACGATCTATCTGTTACACGATCCGCGCACGTTTTCCGCTTTTGGTGCAGTTGAGAAAAAGGGGTTGCATCCGTTTGGTACCAGCAACCTCAGCCTTGTCGAGGCCGCAGGAATAGCTGAGGGACTGGATGACCTTCGCGCCAATCCGGGTGCGTATTTCGTATTCCGGTATGAGTTCCCACACGTGGTTGATCATCTCGTTGAAACCGGCCAACTGGATGCTGACACGGCTTCGCTGATTTTCAGTGATAAAATTGCTAGCGATAGCCAGGGGCGATACCCTATCATTTATCAGGTGGACCTTAGTGACCCCGACAACTTCTTTGTCACAAAACGCTTTCCCATGCGGGCAGATGATATGATTTACGTCTCTCGCCAACCCGCAGTGGATCTCGAACGCTTCATTCGGATTTTCATCAGACCCGCGGTTACGGTTGCCAGCATATCCAACTGAACTCGCAAAATTTGCATTCCGACATTAATATTTATCAAGTGGCGCGGCAGCTTTGTCCGCATACCTGCCGTTGAGCTTTTTTTAATTGGCCCCAATTCGCTCCTACGGCCGCTTCCAGCCCATCGTAGTCATTAAAATCAGCACAATGAATGGCAGTTTTCGCGTTGATTCGGCGACAATGAACTGAGTGCAGCAATTGTTAACCTTGCGCAAAATTTCACAAAATTCTGAAAGTTTGTCCTTTTCGCGGTGGTCCAAGCGTCATGTTGATTAAGAGGCATGTTGCCCTTCATAAACATAGGAGAAAGACCCATGCTTAAATCTGCACTCAAAGCCACCACCTTTCTTGTCTTCGTAGCCCTTGGTTCTGCTACCGCGATAGCCGAAGACAAGTCTTCCGGTGAGGTTGCCTTATTTCTGACGATCAAAACTCAGCCCGGACAACGCGATGCCTTGGTGGCCCTATGGGACAAGCATCTCAAAGGCCGGGCCGCAGAAAACAATGACCATCTGAGCTATACATTTGCTCTTGATATGCAGGATCCCGATAAGGTCCACATTTCTGAGGTCTACAGCACACAGACTGCCTTTCAGGCCAATTCCCAATCTAAGTGGTTTTCCGCTTACATGGCTGAAGCGGGTCAGCTTTTGGCCGGTGAACCAGGTTTTGTTATGGCTCGACCCCATTGGGTGAAGTGATCAAAAGGATTTCGATCGCTTGCAAAGCAAAGAACATGAGGGCGGGAAAGCCGCCCGCCCTCATCGTGTATCAAGCTAATTTTGGTCCCAATGCAGCGCGTTTTGCCTGCAAGTACTCGATTAGTGGTGGCTCAACAGTCAGACAAATGGCTTTATCGTAGGCATCGGCAGCCATTTGCCATTGCTCAACTTCACTCAAAAGATAAGCCCGCGTCGCCTCAGCGGGCGCAAAGGAGGACCGCACCTTTTCATCAATTGCACAAAGTGCATCTAGTCCGGCTTTTGGCCCCATGGCTTTGCCGAGCGCTGCTGCATAGCCTACATTGGCTCCGATTGTGGGCGCGATGCGGGACAGGCCAAGATGAAGCTGAGCGAGCGCTTCCCAATTGATCTCACCCGTACTGACACGATCCGCATGAACGGCTTGAATGGCTGCCTCTAATTGAAAGCGACCGAAAACGCCCTGTGCTTGCGCCCGCTCCAAGTAGCGGCGCGCGGTGAGGATAAGGTCCGTGTCCCATTTGGATATATCTTGTTCTTCAAGGGGTACGAATACGCCTTCATGCACGCGCGCTTCTTCCCTTGAAAGGGTGTACATAATTAGGGCGCCAAGCCCTAGAACTTCAGGATCATTCGGCATGAGCTCCGCAAGAAGCGATACGAGGTAGAGCGACTCTTCAGCCAACGCGCCTGCACCAAGCCAATCGCGGGAGAAGGCACCATAAATGGCTTCCAAAACAGCAGAAACGCGAGGCTGCAAGTCTTGCTGACAAGGAAGCTGAAACGCAACACCAGAATCTTTGATCTTCCGCTTGGCTCGAACCAAGCGCTTTGCCATAGTCTGGTGTGGAATAAGAAATGCCTGGCCTATTACTTCGACCCCCAGACCCAGTACCGTTTGAAGCATGAGTGGTGTGTGGATTTTGGCATCAATGGCCGGATGGGCACAAACAAACATGAGTTTAAGGCGTTCGTCTGGGAAGAACGCCTCGTCTTTGCTCAGTGTCACTGTCTCAGACATTGCGTTAGCATCAATTTCGGGAATTTCGTTCCGAAATTCGATGCGCTTGTCTCGCCGAACAATATCCATCAGACGGTTTCGAGGAACCGTCAAAAGCCACGCTTCCGGGTTCTTGGGCATGTCCTTTGGCCAATGAATTAGAGCCTTTGCAAAGGCGTCAGACAGCGCATCTTCGGCAAGCAGAATGTCACCGGTGCGACTTGACAGGATGGCAAGTAACCGTCCGTAGGAGGCGCGCACAACATCGGTCATGCGCGCATCTATGGTCATTAGGCTTCCATTGCTGTCGGGCGAATTT
The DNA here is from genome assembly GCA_963922635.1 of uncultured Hyphomicrobiales bacterium. Classification (GTDB taxonomy): domain Bacteria; phylum Pseudomonadota; class Alphaproteobacteria; order Rhizobiales; family Rhizobiaceae; genus JAALLB01. The sequence goes on from CAWUJX010000026.1 coordinate 23,797, forward strand.
CCACCGCACCATATTTGGCCATCGGACACTTTTTCGCCCAATTAATAGCCACATCGAGATCCGGCACTTCAATCGTCATATAACCGCTCAGTGTTTCCTTTGATTCAGCAAACGGTCCATCCTGAATGCGATTACCACCATCAGAAACTGTGGTGGCGGAACTAACAGGCTGCAGCCAATCAGTCGCGACGAGGATGCCCGCTTCCTTCAGTGAACCAATATAAGCCCCAAAGAGGCCTTTAAGCTTCCCAAGCTCTTCTGGCGGCACATTGGCGAAGTCTTCAGGACGGGAATAAGTTAGAAAAGTATAACGCATTTTAGTTCTCCATATGATGAAAGCCAAGCTGCTTTCACCAACATGACGAACTATGACACGATAAAAGGACATCCGCTGGAAAAAATATCAACTTTATGGATCATCAGGCCACCAAGTTGAGTATTGATGATACCGCCTCAACTCCCAAACTTTCATTGGCGGCAACATTGGTGAGCCTGGATTGAGCCCACTCTTTACATGACAGTATGTTGCTTCAATGTCTGCTGTTGAGCATTGGGCTTGATAGGGCTTTTGATGTTAGGACAAAGAAGTAAGATTTGAGTACGTATAGATGCAATGGATACTTCAGGACTTTGAAGACACTAGGAAAATGGCCGATGTACTTGATCGGCTAGAAATTCCGTACACCTGGCACAAAGTCGTTCCATTTATCGGCGAACTGACACCAGCTCCGATTATCAATGATCCGAACGCTGTAGTCATGTTCGGCTCCTACACCTTATGGCGATACGCACAGGCTAACGACCTTAAGCCTGGAGTCTTCAGGATTAGGCCATTTGTCCATGAAAAACGGTGGCATCCGTTCCTTCTTAATGGCGCGGACGCTCTTTTTTTGACACTGCGAGATGTTCCCGAAAAACTTCCCAATGATGGAAAAAACTGGTTTCTACGCCCAGTAGAAGACAGCAAAGAAGAGCCCGGAAGAGTAAAGACTGCTCGTGAAATCATTGAGTTGGCTCACAAGGTACTTGCTCTCGAAGAGCACGAAATACCCAAGGGGTCACTTCGTCATGATACAGAATTGATGTTCACTAAACCTGTCAACATTCTCAAAGAATGGCGACTGTGGGTAGTGAGAGATGAGATTGTTACTTTCTCTCTGTATAAAGAAGGTTCGCGAGTCATCTATCGGCTTGAGATTGATGAAGATGCTTTAGAATTCGCAAATCAATTGGTGAAAGCAAATGTTGGCTATGCACCTGCGTATGTTGTTGATATCTGCCGCACAGAGGATGGGCTTAAGATGCTCGAAACGAATTGCATCAATGCCGCTGGTTTCTATGAGGCGGACTTGTTGAAACTTGTGTCGTCTATTGACCAGTTAATATTCAGTTCGAACTAAAGCTGACAATCGCAAAAGCTTGGCAAAACGTCACTTTGTCCGCATAGCTGCCATTGAATGTGGTTTTAGCCGTGAGAAATTCTCGAAGGTCTGCTTTGAGCCCAAACTGACCGATGCTGCGTGATGTTCAAATGACCGCAATAGTAGCGTAAATCATTAGCTGTGAAGTACGCAGGCCAGAACAGCCTTTGCGTAAGAAGTGGGGTTTTCGGCCATCATCAAGTGTCCGACGTTACTGATGTTTACCCGCATGTTGCAAAATTGGTTCGCCCATTTTGGAACATCCCATTGCTCCGAAGCGCGCTCGCCAGCTATTAAATTTACAGGAAACCCTGACTTCATTAGGCTTTGAATTCCATCTAAGTATGATGCGTCCTTCGTCGCCGCGACGACTGCGGCAGCCTGCGCTTTTATGGTAGAAGGCGGCTGGTTGTTGAGCCAGTCTAGTGCAAGCTGGTTTGACCAATCAGATGGTTCAACTCCAGCGTTCTCGAACCATTATGATGGATCCTGGCAGTATGCCGAAATGATGTCAGCAACCTCAGCGTCAGATTTTTTTGAAAGCTGTTCGGACCAGAATGCGTCTTTAAGGGTAAAATTACCCTCAACTGTCGTGAGAGATAACAGATGTTCTTGATGATGCAGCGCCACGAGAGTTGCTATCGCGCCGCCTACAGAGTGGCCTACGATATGCACTTTGCCGAGTGCATTATTGGCGATAAAGGTAGCGACATGATTGGCTTGGTCTAGGAGCGTCAGCTTGTCGATTGGATGGTCTTTGTGGGCCCCATAGCCAAGCATATCCGGTGCTAGAACTCGATGGCCTGAGAAGGCGTTCAGAATTTTCGGATCGCTTTGGCTTCCAAACAAGCCATGAATCAGAACGATGGGATTTTGAGAATTCATTTTGGCACATCAATTATTTTTGAATTGGTTATTTCACACTCATACTTTTCGCTAATCAAAAGTCGTTACAGCGATGTAACCAGCCATTCGTGCAGCCAACACCAAGGTCTCCTTCGTCCGCATATCGGACGTTCGAGCTGATTTTCGAATTCGTTGCAGGAATTGCCACATTCAAGAAAGTGCCGAAGAACTAAGACGACATTTGGATGACGGGTAAGGGCCGGAAGCCACAACCGAATATAGCCGAAGTCCAAATTTGGACTCCGGTCCGTTCGGGAACATTGATAGGAAAGTTGAAGTATTTTGACGAGCGCCAGGTGGGTAACATCCGTTCCGCGTTACTAGGAATCAATCCCCGTTCACGTGTGGCCGAACCATGGCAGAGGGGTAGTGCCACTCCGGCAGACCCAAACAAAGGAAGGGGAGAGGGACAAACCCTTGTCGCTCAACTCAGGAAAATTGGATCGGCTGCTCGAAACCCAGAAGTAATGAAGCCGAGAGATATTTTCAAGTGAGCATCCTATTGCGTCAAAAGGCATAACATTCGCTCAGTAAACCCAACCGACTATCCACTTTAAACTAGCGATAATTGCAGAGTCTTTTTTTAAAAGGTGCAGTGCCAATAGCTGTTCGGCTACCACTTCCTTTGTTGGACGGGCGGCAAATATTATTTTAGCGTTCGGTCAAGTGCAGTTTGTTGATCGTCGTTTTACCAAGCTCAAGCGATCTGATTTCGGTGACACAATCTTGTTTTGTGATGCGCTTGGTATGCGCCTTCTGTGTTTTCGAATTTTGCCTGGAACGCACTGAATTAGGGCTTCGCGGTTTGCTTCAGCCTATTAAGCTTATTTTGCGTATGTTTCTTAGACTTGCCGTTCATAAGTCGATTGCGGTTCTGCCGCTCACATGATTTCACGTGCGCAGCTCTGAAACGCTTTCGCATCGCGGCTGTGAATTTGAAGCGGTCGCCTATAAACCGATTTGCTTCTTGGTATCTGAGATTTGTCAGGTAGTCGGACGGCGAGCTCTCATTTGTTCTCGCCATCAGACGTAACATTCGCGAGAACTGTTCCTTGCCCATCCAGCGTTTCATTCTCCGCTCAATCGCTTCCAGCATCATTTTATCGCCTTGGGGGTTTATTCGTTCCCGCTCCTTCAAGCGATACATCACAGCCCGCATTATTTCCGCGCGGTCTTTGAAGAGCTTGATATGCAATGAAGGAAGCGCGACCAAGTCATTCAGAATAGTCCCTTGGTCTTTGGGAAGGAAAACGATTAGGTGAGCGTGCAGTCCAACTCTAGGACCCTTCTCATAGGTTCCAGCAACCTCAACTTTAATTTCGCGCTTACCGCCTTTTCGTTGGAGTGCCTCGATGACCTTCTGGACCCGAATTCGGTTAGCCCGGTCATCGCCAAGGTTTGGTGCGATCGTAAGTGATGCTGTTGGCTGAACCTTCTCTCTTGGTCCGATGTCCATGATCATATCGATGAAGGCTCGATATTCATCGGTTGGGATAGAACGCGAACCTGATCTATGGGAGCTTGGTATTGTTTGATTACAATTACTTGTTTGATTACAATTACAACAATAGAGGTATGCACCGGCTCGTTCTCAACTTCGGGGGGGCTGACGGTTGCAATTTCCTTAGTTGTTTCAACGCTTTCATGTTGCTCGTTGGGGAGCATTTTGGTTGCGGGAACTTGTGACCGTTCACAACTGGGTTTTAGGACATAATGATGC
>CAWUJX010000027.1:0-26707 GCA_963922635.1 uncultured Hyphomicrobiales bacterium
AAGGCTTTTCGATTTTTGTACGACATTTCTGACGCAAAATTGCTGGACACGCTTTATTCGGTTGCCGTGGAGCCTGAGCGTTACCGCGAGTTGGCAGCGGTGTGGCAACATTACCTCGATCAGTTTGATGGTGAACGGTTCGATGAAATCATTCTCGACACCAGTCACTTGATGAACCACTTCGAGCGAGCCGGTTCGCTCGCTGATGCTGCTGCCGTCAAAACGCTTGATGCACGCCCTTCCATACACGACCGCCTTGATCGCGAAATTCAGCCCATGCTTGCGGTGGATGAAAATCTCAATGTGGTAGCGTCGAACGGGCCTGCCAAACTTTCGTTCCCTGTCGAAGACGGTAAGACGCTTGATTGCTTGCCGTTTGACCCGAAAGAAACCTTGAGCATCAAAAACGAAATCAGTGCGAAATTCGCGGACAAAGATGCGAGTGAGTCAAACTCGCCTGTAATCCTCCGGGCCAAGAACTTGAATTCCGGCACTTCTGTGTTGCTTTTGATAAACATCTGGGAAGGGTTTTCGGGCCGTAGACTGGTGCTCGTGAAAACCACCGAATTCGTTTGGCAAGAACGCCTTACCCCAGCAATTTCCAAAGCGTTCGGTTTAACCGCGGCCGAAGCTGATATTGTGAAACTGATCGTGGAGGGCGCTTCGGTAACGGAAGTGGCAGAAACGCGGGGGAGTAAAATCAGCACAGTACGCGCACAAATCCGAAGCCTTTACGCAAAGACCGGCACGGCCAATCAGAGCGAGTTCATGCGAATGGCCGTGGGTCTCACAGTATTGCAATTGTTTGGAAATGGTTCGGATCCGTCGCCGGTAAAAGTCGAGCCAAGTGACAGTTTTGGGCCATATCCAAGACCGGAAAATTTAAGCGTCATTCGACTCAAAGATGGACGCGTGCTCGAATATGCAAAATTTGGTGCAGCAAACGGGAAGCCGATTGTCTATTTTCATAATGATCTCACGGGTAACATCTGGCCCGTGAAAATTGTGGAGATGGCAACCTTGGCCGGGCTCACGATTATTGTTCCCAGCCGTCCGTTCTATGGAAATAGCGACCCGTACCCCGAGGGCGTCCCATATCCTGAGCAACACGCGAATGATGTGGTGGAACTTTTAGACCATCTGAAACTCGAACACATTTTTCTGTGCAGCAAGACAATCGGCGGTGCCTTTGCGCTTGTCTTCGCTGATCATTATCCTGACAGGGTAAAAGGTTTTTTCTGCCTCAGTCCACTGTTGCCGCATGCTTCAAAGGAAACAGAAAGTGAAATGCCGCTGATGCATCGGTTTATCTCCTCGGTTGTAAACCGCAGTCCTTCATTTCTGGATTTCGTCGCGCGGGCGGGTATGGCTTATTACAATCGGGTCGGGCCGTTACGGTTTCTGCAACATGCTTTCGGCGACCTGGAATGTGACTTGCCCATCCTCAATGACCCCGATCATCAGAACGCGTTGATCAAAGGGTTGGCCTTCGGTTCTAACCATGGCCATAAAGGGTTCGTGTCAGGCCATAAATTTCCCGTTTATGACGCGCTCGATCGGCTGAAGCGATTGCAAATTCCAGTGCAGCTCATGATCGGCGATAGTGATAAAAACACGCGCCTACAAAGGGCAAAGGCATTGCAGCAGCATGGTGTGGAAGTCGAGGTCATCACAGCCAAGAACGGCGGCGAATTGCTCATCTATAGCCACCCCCGCCAAGTGATCGACGAACTCTGCAAAGCAATCGCAAAATCCGGCTTGTAGGACTTGTTGAGTCTCAACGCCTCTTTTTCGGTCACTACCCGTTTCCTGCAAAAAATTATCCCACTGTACCCAATTTTGCGGATGTGTGCCGTTGATCTCCTTTCGTAAATGTAAGCCCGGGGCAATTTGCGGATTGGAAGGCTGACATGACCACAACACCTCTTCTTTGGCGCGACCTTGGCCAAATCAACGTCAACATCGGGATTGGTGATGCGGTCAACGATGAGTTTTTCCCCCGTGTCATCCATTTGGCAGACGGAACCATCATTCAGGCGTGGGTGACCACAAACACCAGTGGCGCGAACACTGACATTGTGGCGCAGGCTTTAGATCCGCTGGGAAATGCGATTGGCGGAGAGTTTTTGCTCAATCCTTCGCGCACCACCGGAACGCAGGGCGACTTCAATATGGCGGCCTTGCCCAATGGTGGCTTTGCCGTGGTCTTTACGTCTCAAGATACGAGCGGCGTAAAAACCGCCTTCATTCAAGTCTTCGACGCAAATCTGCAGGAAGTAAGCATTTCGCCTGCGATTGCCACCGCTTCCAATTCCGATGAATTGGTCGCCCCTGATCTCGCTGTAAATTCCAACGGCGATATCCTCGTCTTGTATAGCGATTTGCGTGACCCGCTATTCAGCGGTGGAGACGTGACGGATGTGTTTGTCCGCACATTTGACGTTTCCACAAACTCGCTTTCTGGTTTTAACCAGATTTTTGATTCCACAACGGGTGGATTGGATGAGGGCGTATCGGGGTCGGCGATTGATGCCCTAAGCAACGGCAATTTTGTCGCCATGTATGGAGACAAAAACGATGGCACCGATGATGCGATCTTTTTTCAGCTTCTGAACAGTTCCGGTGTTTCCATTGGTGGGCCTGTCCAAGTCAATCTCAACAGTTTTGAATATAATCAGGACCCGCACCTCGTAGCGCTGAACAACGGGTTTGTCGTTGTTTGGGAAACAGATGGAACCGACAACTCTGGCAATTCCGGTATTCGGGCCCGCGTCTTCAACGGAGACGGCACGCCTCGCACCAATGAGATCAGCGTATCGACGACCACAGCCGGGAACCAGACCGATGCCGTGGTAGCACGCCTTGCTGAGGGCGGCTTCGTCATCGCCTGGCATGACGAAAATACAAATGATATCCACGGCCAGCGCTATGACGCACAAGGCGTTCCGATTGGTGTTGAATTCAACATCGAGACCAATTTGCCTTCAGACCTTTTCCTCCGAATGGACATTGAAGGCCTCGAAGACGGGCGATTTGTCGTCTCCTGGGAAGAGCGCGTCTCAACGATGGCCGGGGAAGAAGTGAATATTTTTTCGGCGATTTACGATCCACGCGACGACGAAAACAACCCTAATGATTATACTTCGGACCTAATCATTGGCACGATCTTGAATGATCAGATTCTGACCACTCAGTTTGATGTCGGTGTGTACGGCCACAACGGCATGGACGATATTATCCTTCGGACCAGCCAACATCAGGACGATCCCGGGTTTACGATCACCTATGATGGGGGCCTTGGTCTCGATCGCTTCACACACTCGGGCTTCGGGTCAATTGACTTGACCGGTTCCGATTACGTTCTGCTTAACAACGAAGACATTTTCTTTGCCGATGAAAACGGTTCAGGCACCAAGATTTTCGTTTTCTCAGTCGATGATTTTGGCCAGGCTTTTGCGAGCGACGCGTCGATCCGGTTTGGCAATCAAAGCGATGTTCTGACATTTCGGTTTGGGCAAGCCGATGTATTTGATGCGAGCGATTTTACCATCCTGAATTTTGATTTCGTCGGCGGCACAGACGTTATCAACTTTGTTGGTGACTCCAGCGGTGAAACGGTAATCGGAACCTCCGCCAATGATGTCTATGTGATGGGCGGCGGCGACGATTTCATCCTTTACAGCGAAGGGGTCGAATACATAGACGGCGGAAGCGGGGTCGATACGGTTTCCTATGCAGGCGCCAACACAATCGGTGTCAATTTCACGTTGATCAATGGCAGTGCCACAGGGTTAGGAAATGGACCGGTAAACAATGCTGGTACTGGCGATGTGCTTATCAATATTGAAAACATCATCGGTTCCAACGGCAATGATAGTTTAACCGGAGATGACAACGCTAACCGTTTTGAAGGTGGTGCGCTCACTGACACTCTATACGGAAGGGGTGGCGATGATGTTCTCCTTGGCGGTGACGGCAATGACACATTATGGGGTCAGACCGGCAACGATACCATTGATGGCGGATCCGGTAACGATACTATCTTTGGGGATGAGGGCAGTGACATTATCGACGGCGGCGATGATGTGGACACTGTGGAATATGGTGGCCTTGGCGTTTACATCGACCTTGAGTCCGGCGAGGCGCGCTCGGAAGATATTAGCCAGATCAGCTTTGCCACTGGAGACACGCTCACAAATATTGAGAATGTTTTTAGTGCGAATGAGCGTGACGTGTTGCTTGGTGACGGCGAGGCCAACCACTTCATATCGTTGGATGGAAATGACACCCTTAGAGGCCGCGGAGGCGATGACATACTGGAAGGTGGTGACGGCGTAGACTTTCTCGATGGAGGTGCGGGTAATAATATCTTAATGGGCGGAACCGGGACCGACACACTTCTGTTGGATACGTCCACGTTTACAGGTGTATCTACTTTCGATGGTGGTGCGCAGTACGACACACTCGAAATCAATCACACCGGCGTTCCGAATCTCAACCTTGATCTGAATGGTACAACGATCAATTCGATTGAGGAGTTTGAGATACATCGTTTAACGGTTGATTTAAATATATCTTGGAGTGGTTTCACATTTGCTTCAATTAATAGGACAATTTCGGCGACCGGGGCTGCAATTTCCACCGGTGGTATTATTTTGAATACTACGTTCAATGCTTCCGCCCAATTCTCGTATGCCACTATAAATTTTGTCGGGTTTGATAATCCCGACGATCTGTTCAGCATTTCCTCCACATCAAATGCTGCCACACAACGCATAGAGGGTTCCAGCATCAATGACTTCATTGATCTTGGCCTCTTCGAAGATACGGTGGTGGTCGGCTCTGATGTGTTTGCCCTCTCGTTTGGCTTTGATGCCATGGGCAGGCTTCAATCGACATCTGCCGCTGGCGGCACCGACACCTATGCGAATATCGAGAACATCCAATTCGCTGAATATGCCGACGATCCGCAAACCAATGTGTTTGCCATTGGGGATCTGGGTACCGACGGCGCAGATATTCTCTTTGGAACAAGCGGCAGCGAGTTTCAAGCAGGCGGCCAGGGTAACGATGTATTCATCAGTAGCGCAGGCGGAGACGCACTCTTTGGTGGCGCCAACACGCCCACTGGCTTTGACGTGGTTTCCTACAATCTCAGCGATGCGGCTGTACAAATTGATCTGAACGAAACAATGCAGACCGGTGGACACGCGGAAGGTGACATTCTGGTGGGCATAGAAGGTGTGATTGGGTCAAACTTTGATGATGTGTTCGAAGGCAACAATGCCGCTAACGATTTCGCCGGCGGCATTGGTTCTGACCTCGCCTACGGTGGCGGCGGTGGCGATACGCTGACAGGCGAGGATGGCGTGGACTATCTTTTTGGAGACCGGGGCAGGGATACGCTCAATGGAGACGACGATGCCGACTGGCTGTATGGTGGGGATGACAATGATACTCTGAACGGTGGCGCTGGGTCTGATTTGATGTGGGGCGATGAAGGTCGAGACACCATGAGTGGCGGCGATGATGGCGATTTCATGTGGGGTGGTGCTGACAATGATACCATGCACGGCAATGACGGTATCGATTGGCTACGCGGTGAAGGCGGTGTCGATTTGCTGTTCGGCGATGAAGGCGATGACATCCTGATTGGTGGCGAGGGCGACGACATCATGGAAGGCGGCACTGGTACCGATACCTTCTATGGCGAAGCGGACAATGACACGATCAATGGCGGTGCAAATGGCGATGTGGCCTTCGGGCAGGAAGGCAATGACATCATCAACGGCGGTTCCGAAGGCGATTTCCTATTCGGTGGAGCCGGTCAAGACACCATCAACGGCGGCACCGAAAACGATTTGATGTGGGGCGACATGCCGGGCATGGGCGATGGCGTGGAAGATATCTTCGTATTTGAAGACAATTGGGGCTTCGACGCGATCTATGATTTCGAGCTTGGCATAGACCAAATCTCCATGGGTGCGGTGACAGGCCTTACGCAATTCTCTGACCTAACCGTCTTCGACGGTGGCGCAGACGTCACGGTCGCCTTTGCAGGCAATGCGATAACCCTCTATGGCGTGACGCTTGCCGAACGCAACGCCAACCAGGCGGACTTTGATTTTAGTTGATTGCTATAGGGCCGCGCACAGAACGCCTTCAGATAGCTTTGAATAGTCAGCCAACACACCTTGCGGCGTTTGCGGGAAATTTGCTACGACCCGACGGGGCCAATTGTATTTTGCAAAGTTTTTAAGGTGATCTATGCCAGATTTAAAAGTATTCATTGGGTGGGATTCCCGAGAGGAAATCGCATACGAGGTCGCCAAGCATTCTCTGTTGAAGCATGCTTCAATTGATGTGGAAGTGCACCCCATCAAACTGCATGAACTGGTGGAACAAAAATTATACACGCGGGAGGTGGATCCGCTCGCCTCTACCGAGTTCACCTATTCACGGTTTCTCACGCCTCACCTCGCAGGTTACGAAGGATGGGCATTGTTCGTTGATTGCGATTTTCTGTTCTTTGGTGATGTGGCGGAGTTGCTGGCTTTTCAGGACCCGACAAAAGCGGTTTGCTGCGTGAAGCACGAATACGTGCCAAAAGAGGGAACCAAAATGGATGGGCAGGTTCAGACTGTCTATCCGCGCAAAAACTGGTCTTCTTTCATGCTGTTTAATTGTTCCCATCCGTCGGTGAAAAAGTTAACAGTAGATGCGATGAACACGCAGTCAGGGGCTTATTTGCACCGGATGCAATGGGCCGATGATGATGAAATTGCGGGCGTACCCACCGTTTGGAACTGGCTTGAGGGCTGGTGTTCCGTCGAAGAGGATGGGCATCCGAAAGCGGTCCATTATACGCGGGGCGGTCCATGGTTCGAAGATTATCAAGACGTGGATTTCGCCGCGGAGTGGTGCGCCGAGGCTGAAGAAGTCTATGCAAAAGGTATTCTCGCCCGCGCATCATAGGTACTAACGCAAGGGGCATTGGTAATTGGGGGCTGCTTATGGGAATATTTGAACGCGGCCAGCGTTTGCTCATGCGCAAACCAATCGTGAATTTCTTGCATATCGGGAAAAACGCAGGCACGCAGATCAGGCACTTTTCCCGGTATTACAACAGCGGCAAAAATCCATATCATATCGTTACGCATAACCATGATGTGGTGCTGAAGCGATTGCCAAAACGTGAAGAGTATTTTTTCAGCATCCGCGACCCGGCAAATCGGTTCAAGTCGGGATTTTACAGCAGGCAACGCAAAGGAATGCCTAAAGGCTACGCCGAATGGAGCAGCCATGAAGCGAAAGCATTTTCAGATTTCGCCTCCGCAAATGACCTCGCAGAAAGTCTGTTTGAGGATAGTGAGTACGGGCGAAAGGCCATCGCCGCCATTTTGTCGATCAGGCACACATCCATGGACCAAACACACTGGTTTTATAATTGCGGAAACTTTCTTCATTCAGACAAACCGCCATTTACGATTATTCGCGTGGAAATGTTTGACAGTGATTTTTCTGATTTCCACGAAAAGCTTGGGCTGCATGAAACCTATCTACCAAGCGAGCAGAAAATAGTTGCCCACCGCAATGATTATTCAAAAACACCGGAACTGTCAGATATCGCGAGGGCTAATCTCAGACATTGGTATCGGCAGGATTATCAGTTCCTGACATATTGCGAACATTGGTTGGTGCATGAACGCGGTCGTCCACCGTGCGACCACTATTCGAGTTTCACTTAAAGGTGTGAGTTTTGGAAACTGCTCATAATGAGATCGCATCGGTCGTAAAATCCGGTTCTGAACTAAGATCTGCCGACGGTGGATTGCTAATCGCTGGCTCGAAACACGTCCACAATGTTGCGCTCCGCGAGGGTGTCGATGTTATCAACCCGGAAGACGTAATAAGCGAGAGTGCCAAAGATGGAATCGCGGGGCAAGTTGCCGAGATTGTCGAAAACCTAGCTCGTTATTTTAGCGAAGTAGATTTATCCGAGGCGGCCATCGAAGCATTGTTGGGATTTGCAATTAAGCTGAGTTTCCGGGAAATCGCCTTTGATACCGTGTGTACTTCCCTTGATCACCAGCGGAACCTCCAAACACTTGATTTTGCCAAAAGTGAAACACCGGCGAACCGTTCCAAAACTTCAGCTTCCGTCATGATGAAGTTTGGACAATTCTTGGAAAACCAGATGTTGGGGAACCGTTCGTTTTTTCTGGATTTCTCATCGCAATCGGCAAAAAAACTTAGCGATCGAAGTGAAATTCTGCCGCTACGGATTTTGCTGCCAAAATCTGGCCAGAGCGCTCTTGGCATTCAAATGCAGAATGCCGTTCAGCACTTTAAGCAGTTGCGATCCGGGCAGCGCGTGCGATTGACTATTCCCCATACTGGAAGCCAAGAACAAGCGCCCTGTAATTGGGAAAATGTTGCAAGCCTCTTGGGCAAATCTGCAACGCCCTCCACCGCCAATAGCATCGTTGCGCGGCTCGTGAATGCGTACGCGGAATTTGATATGGCGAAACGCGCGCTGGGCGGTTTTTTGAAAAATTGCAAGCAATTGCCGGAGTATGCGTCCTTCAATAATCTGGGTTCAATGGAATTATCTGGCTTTGCGGCTGCCGCGCACGAAACTCAGTTGCCTGTGCACTTCACAAGCCACGGCGCCATGATTGCCCATGGCGATGCACAACGAAAATTAATCACCGGGGTATTATCGCGCGCGATTTTCAATGAACCTGCATGCGCAACGCATTTGCTCACGCGCTCGAAATTACAAGTTGCCCGTGAACCTAATGTTCGAAAGCTCAAGCCACGAGTTCGGGTATCACCCTTTGTGGAAGCGCCAGAACCTAACAATCGTCCGTTCCGCGTCTATCTCGCGCCGAATTTCTTAAGTTGGTACGGGAATTATCACGGCATTACCCACTCCTGTTTTGAGGCGGAATACTGCATACGCAAACTGGCCCAAGCTGTGGCTCCTTCACATGATCTGGTGATGGACCTGCGCTTGAAGACATCCACGAACGACGTGGCTCGAAAAAAACTTAAGGAGCCTGACAGAGGATTGTTACCCTCCGATGTGGCCGACTTGATTGACGAGAAAAACGGGATTTTCGATGCGTCTTACGGTTCGCATTCTGCCTTCATGGAAAAGGCAGATCTTGTCGTAACGGAAGGCGTAACGGCAGTAACGTTTGAGGCGCTTGAAATGCGGAAGCCGCTCTTATTCGTGAATAAGACTGCCACGCGCGCGCCGGCTTTGCCAGCAACGAGAATTATTTCGGGGCAGGATATGCCCCGAAGCGCAACATATTGCTGTGGTGCCGACGATAACTTAAAAGAAGTCCTGCAAAGGCTGCGGCGAGATCATTTAGGTAAGCCGCTAACCAACGCAGAATTGTCGGGCCTCGTCTGGGTCTGACGGCAAAATTAATTGCATGGTGAGTGGCGCACCCAAGCCACCAGAATGATCTGCAGGAAATATCAGTGTCTAAACTTGTTGCACATGTGGGACTACCAAAAACCGGGACAACCACGCTTCAACGGCATGTGTTTCTGAAGCATCCGGATATCTTTTCGATTCTTATGGCAGGTGATCCGCAATCCCATGAATTATGTTCTGTGATTGATAAGCTGAACCGGACCAAGACCAGCGATATCGCGTCAATTGTCAAAAGCTATCGCGAAAAGGCCGAAGCGATCAAAGACCCGCGACCTCGATTGATTTCGCGGGAGGATTTCATGTTTCCGCGAAAGACCGATATCGCTACTGCACCTGAAAAACTGCATAAAACGATTGGTGACGCTCACATTATAATTGTCGTTAGGGAACAGTTCTCCTGGCTTCAGTCTTACTATTTCCATCATCAGCGCCGCCATTCCATGCGTAAGTTTCAGTCCCCTTCAAACTATGTGCAAACTGAATTGGCGAAAACAGAAAACAGTGCATTGTCCGTTTTGGATTTCGACCATTTGGTGTCGCTCTGGGAAGCTACGTTTAGGCCGGAAAACGTGACAGTGGTGCCCTATGAATTGATGAAAAAGGCACCGGATCGGTTCTTCGATGCATTCGCGAAACCATTGGGTCTGGAGGCTGCTTCGTTCGCCGCGCTATTGACAGAAGCCAAAAGTGAGAACGAGCGGTTTACGATGGACGATTGGCATGCTGCTCGCGTGATCACGCATATTCGAAACAAAGCGCCTGTCTTGTTTGCCTTGGCGCGGCTCTTTCGATTTGATTTTTCCAAAACTGAAACTCTGGACATTGGTCCGGCAAGGTTCGATTTCTCCACAGTCATTCCGCAAGATGTCGTCGATCAATGGGCAGCAGGCAATCGTCAGATTGAGCAACGATACGGGCTGGATTTGTCCGGTCTTGGATACGTTTGATACGTTGAGTGCGCGAAAAAGCCGCCTGACCGTAGCGGTTGAAATTTCTTTGGCAAAACGCGTGAAAAACATGGTAAGTCCACCCCGTAGGCGCAACGCCAAACAATAAACTTGCAAGCGATGGCAAACCATGCCGACGGCCAAAGACGCACCCGTCCTTATAATCCCGGTAGAAATACAAGCCCGTGAATTGTTTTCCCGCATATTGCTTTCGGTTTTTGCGGTCGAGAACGGGTTTCGAGTGATCTTGGGCCAGGATCAGATCATACGAAGGCTAGCCCCGTTCTTGCCGAGGGGAATTGTGTTTGACAAAGGACTTGGCCTTGCACGGCACGGCAAGCCTCAACGCCTGACGAGGCTAGGCCATGTGGTAACCGCCCTTGATGAGGAGGGAACCGGGTTCTTCGGGTCGCCTGAACAGTTTTTATCGGTCAGGCTTTCCAATGAGACTTTGGATCACTGCGCGCGATGGTTTTGTATCAATGAGGCCATGCGAAAAGCGGCATCTTCGAAATATCCGGCGCATCAGGACAAGTTCGTAACAAGCGGATTGCTGCGCACAGACTTGTGGCGCGAAGCATTGCAGCCGGTCTATTCCCAAAATGTGGAACGCATAAGAGAGAAACACGGTCCGTTTATTCTTTTTTGTTCCAATTTCAGCCGTGTAATCCATGGCCGCGGATCGGAATTCGTGGAGCGGCAAATTCAAGGCCAAGCGTCCGCTTATGCTGAGGTCCTGGAGAAGAGCAAAAAAATCTATGATCAAGGGCAGGTGAACCTAGATGGCTTTGTAAAGATTTTGCCAAAGCTGACGGACTGGTTCCCGGATACGAAAGTGGTCGTTCGTCCGCACCCGGCTGAGAATACACAGTTCTGGCGTGATCAATTTGCCGGAAATGACCGAATTGAGATTATTTCTGAAGGGAATGCCACTGATTGGATTCTAGCATCCGAAATACTTATCCATCATGGCTGTACGACCGGGATAGAGGCTGAAATTCTCGGTCAGCCTCATGTGATGTATGCACCGTTTCCCGATGATCACCACGATACCGATTTGATGAAAGCGTTTGCTCCGATTGTGAAAACGGAGCCTAAGCTAAAACAGATTTTCGAAAGCGTGCTAGTAAAGCGGAATCACGAACAAAAGCCAATGGACGCCAAGCAAGACTTCTTTGCAAATCTCAATGGTCCGTTGGTCACCCAAATCATTGCGGATGAACTATCAACTCTGGCAGTTCCCGGTGAGCCGCTTCGGCGGTCGTTCCCCATGTTTGAGTATTTGCCACGTATGTTAGTTGCGAAGTATAAACCCCGAAGCAAAAAGGCCAGAGAGTATTTGGCGCAAAAGTGGAAGCCGATCTCAACGGATTACATAAAGCAAACAATGAAACAGGTGAGCGACTGCGTTGGCGTTAAGCGGAATTATCAAATCACTCAGCCCATCGGAAATCTTTTCGAAATCAGCGGTGAGGGCTAAAGGCCAACTTGGATGAGCGCGCGATGACGAGCACAGAAAGACAAAGTCTGCTTTTGACCGGGGAGGCGTCCTATTACAAAGGTGCACGTACCTATGTTCATGGTAGCAGCCTTATCCCGGAAATTGACGCTCGATTGCATGAGAACTTACCCAATTCCTACGTGAGCGAAATCGCATTTCGCAAACCATTGTATAATCACGGAATGCTCCTCACAGGCAATGAGCTGCTTGACGATTGTGACCTGCAACTTGCAAGCGCGTCGGGCAAAATCAGTGTGGGCGATAATGAGCACGCAGAGTTTGTGGTTTTTGAAACGCCTTTGGTGATTAAAAACTCGAAACCTTTCGATGAAGATAGCTTAGCCGAAAATGTCATCGCAAAGTCCGACAATTCATCAGCAAGTATTGATTGTATTGATGGATTTTCCTTCGCAGAACATCTCTCCGCCACAATGAAAAAACTATGCCAAACCAAACTGCCACAACATACCAAATGGTTTTGGGGCGCGCTCCGTAAATCAGGCCCGCTTCCCTCAGAGTTTGA
Source organism: uncultured Hyphomicrobiales bacterium (assembly GCA_963922635.1). Classification (GTDB taxonomy): domain Bacteria; phylum Pseudomonadota; class Alphaproteobacteria; order Rhizobiales; family Rhizobiaceae; genus JAALLB01. Next base: position 12,423 of record CAWUJX010000027.1, read on the forward strand.
AACGCTGTTGATCGAACCCCGGAAAATCATCATGAACCGATTTGTTTCGGCGCGTGTCGTAGTGGACGGGAGCGAATTCGGCGCATGTGATTTCGTAGGATCTACGCCATGAAATTAGGAAGTGTGTTTATTGAAAAGGTCCGATCCGTGCGCGGAAGTGATGTGGTGGATAATGCTGCACAGTCTGTCGCGCTAGGTCGTGATCCGGAGTTCCCCTTGAAACGGGTAGGGCCACTTTCGCTGCCGCAAGCGAATGAAGGCGAAACCGTATGCAGCATGGGGCACGCAGCAGCGGAAGCGGCACTGTCCGCATCGCGGTTTTCAGCGGAGGATATCGGTTTACTATTGGTGGTCACACAAAACCCGGATTTTGGGGGGTTGCCACATAATTCGGCGATCATTCACGGGATGTTGGATTTACCAACCACGACGCTAGCAATGGATATTGGACTTGGGTGCTCCGGCTTTGTGTATGCGGCTGCAACTGCGGCAACGCTATTAAAGCAGGGTGGCTTTAAGGCAGCGATGATCATTACATCCGATCAGTATCGGCGTAACCTGGTGCCAGAAGATGTTTCGACTAACCTTTTGTTCGGGGATTGGGCGGCTGCAACCATTATCGGGAACGAAGGCGATTTCGAAATGATTGCCTGTGACTTTGGTACAAGTGGTAAGGACTATCAGGGCCTCATTCGAAAAGATAACGGGATCGTAATGAACGGCCGCGCCGTATTCAATTTTTGCCGGAAACAAATTCCGCAATCGATCCGCCAGTTTTGCAATAACGAGAAAATAGAGCTTGCAGACGTCGATGCATTTTTATTGCACCAGGGCAGCAAGGCGATCGTTGAAGAAATCACAAAAGAGTTGGAACTCGATCCCGCCCGGGTTCCATTGGAGTTGCAGCACAACGGAAATTCTGTTTCATCTTCGCTGCCTTTGCTTTACCAAAGCCATTTTGAAAAGCCTGATCTCAATCGGATGATACTTTCCGGATTTGGAGTTGGGCTTTCCTGGGGAACGATGTTGATTGAAAGAAGTACCAAATAATGAGCGAAACGAACCTGCAGACATTTTTGGAGGCCCTGGAAAGCACCAATAAGGGTGCGTCAGAGGGTGTATCGGCTCAAACTAAGTTAAGCGATATAAGCATCGACAGCTTAGATCTTTTCTCTGTCATCGGTAATTTCGAGGACGCAACAGGAAAGTCTTTGCCTGATGAGGAATTCGAGAAAATGTCCACGGTCGAAGACTTTCTGACTTTTTTCTCCTAAGCCATATTCTTGGATTGTAGTGACCCATGTCCACATTCACAAAAAGCGAGCTTCGCGAAGCTTATAAGGATGTAGGTGTGGGCGCTGGTCAAATCGTTTATGTAACCGGCAATCTCGGTCGCTTGGGGTTTGTCGTTGAAGGCGGTAACAGATTCTCAAAATCTGATCTTTTAAAGGCACATTATGAGGTCTTGCACGAACTGTTGGGCCCGAGTGGGACAATAGTTTTTCCCACACATACATGGGGCATGGTTTCATCACCCGAGAGTTTCTCACTGTCAGACACACCATGTGATTACGCCTTTAGCGAGTACTTGCGCACTACCGCGTCTTCTACCCGGCAATTCCATCCGTTCAGTTCTGTTTCTGCGATTGGCCATGATCATAAAACTCTGATTGGCGATCAGGTCACGTATCACGCTTATGGACCAAATACGCCTTGGGAACGGATGGTTGATGGCGGGGCATTGCATGTTTCCATTGGCTTGCCCGCAAACCTGACCATCAGCGCGGTTCACCATTGCGAATATCTGGCGGGCGTGCCGTATCGATACTCTAAAACATTTCAGAAACGAGTTTTGGAAAATGGTACGCAAATGGACCGGGAATTTTCCCTTTTCGTCATGTATCGGGGCTTGGATGTGGATCGGAATCGCAACAAGAAAATATTTGATCTCGACCCCATCAAAAATGCAGTGAAGCGGAGTGCTTTGGGTAAAACAGGCATTCAATCTGTGCCGCTGGACGTTTTTGTAAGAACAACCACCGCCGCGATGCAAAGCGATCCCTATATCTGGTTGGATAGTGTTCCAAGGGTTAGGCCTTGGGAAAAGTAATGCCGGGTTTCACTGTTAGATGCGTTCAGCTTTGGCGGGAGTATCAAACAACTCAACCAAATCATGTTCAGCTAAAACCTGTGCTTCTTCGACTACGGTCTTAAGTGGCACACCAATGATCTGAACCATTTCGAACAATGATGTGTTCCCATCGCAATATGCTAAGAAATCCATCCTTGCCCGGATGTTGTTATACCGGTTTTTCTGACTGAGTGTGGGGTAGAGCCCACGTTTTCCTAATTGAGGCTCGCCAACGGTTGTGGCGCGGGGGAACAAGCCAGTTTCGAATGCATCAACAATCTCAATTAAAACGTCAAGCGCACCTTGCAAACCTGCTTGCGTCACCACGTCGAAATTATCCGCGCTTGTGTGATATTCTGGGTACTCACCATATTTTGTCCGGCAGAAACCGGCCACTGGCAGCTTGGCGAGTGGTGAACAATATTGGCGCTCATCGGAGCCACGCTTCAGGAAAGAATAGGAAGCAACGTTCTCACGGCCCAAAAGCCCTGCACGGAGAGCGTCATCAGCCAGTGTGTCATTGAAAGGAGTTTGAACATGGCTAAAGCCGCGTTCATCGCCCACACATGACAGGTTAAACCCAGCACGCATATATGCCTGCATTTCGGCTAAGAAACGAGACATGTAAGCAATCGAACCAATTGTTTCCGGCACTAGGATAAATCGATATGACCGCTTGGGATTTGGATATGTCTCTCGAATGTATTTCAGAAGTGCGCTCCAAACCACGGGACCCGAGAGCTCATTATTCGCCATGGAAGGGTGGCAAATGTAGGAAGAAAACATCACCTCATCTTTCGACCGCCCCTTTACGATCGCATCTGCAACCAATAATTCACCGTCGAAGAGTTCGCTATCAATCACAACTTCATAATCCCCATCGGGCAATTGAAGCTGTTGATTGTGAGGCATGCAAAATCCCCAACGCTCTTTGTAATAGCTCGTCACGTAAGGGATGACGTCTGGCTGATCGGGATCGGTGAAAATATGGTCCACCAATTGTTCCTTGCTCAGCGTGGTGTTTACCGGCGCTGAATAACCCACAACAGACAGGTTATTTTCGGAAAAGTCACAATACACACGACCGCTCTCAATATGTTTGAAGAATGCTTGCTTGATCGACCATTCTTTTGGAATGGTCCAATCAAACACATCCTCACCTGTTTTGAATGAGTGGGTGTTGATTATGGGATTGATTGCTTTCAAATAATCAAGAGTTTGCCGAACGCCATCGCCAGTCAAAGAGCGATTAATCGGAAACAAATCCTTCGCCCAGCCTATCATATCATTTGAATTCATTACTGACCTGCTGCGTCGCCAAATGGGACTGCGATCAAATATCAATCGAATTAGGTATGGTCAAACGCACTACTCATATGCGCTCGACCTCATACTTCCCGTCAACAAACCTGGTGTTAAAGACCGCTCGGGTTCCGAGGAGCTTCATGTCCTCAATCCAGCACTCTTTGATCAATCTGTGAATACGTCGCGCTTCGTTCACATCACCCGTCAAAAATGGTGTTGGTGAATATACAAAGCGCCAGAGCGGCCAAAGGATTTTCATTTTCGTTTTGCGGCGTTTTAGTTTCCGCCCCATGAATTGTTTTCGGTTCACATCAAAACCGTTATCGAGACTGTTCACGCAAACAATACTGTTTTGAGCGTCAAGTTTGTTGTTAAAGAGGTCCAACACCAATTCCTGTCGCCGTTTCTTGTCCACTAGCAGCTGAACATCTGTGTCGAAGATTGGGTGTATTTTGCCAGGCTTGTCAAAAATGCGTTTGAAGTAAAATCCCAGAAGGTCGACGTGATAAACAAAAGCAGGCGGATATTTGTTTCTTTGAAATGAACCAAGTGACGTGAAGTTCAGCCGGTTCATGTCATCCTCATTGGTGGGATCACCCTGTACCAGACCGGCTTTCATGAATTTAAGAAAATCGTCGTGGTGCTCTTCGCCGAATATCCGAATATTGTTTTCGTACGCTTTGTTTAGGAAATACGTTTTTCCGGACCCCGGCATGCCCGCAAGGATGAGAAGTTTCTTCATCTAAATCTCGCTTACCATTGCGGATTTTCGGGCTGTAATTGTTAGTGCCAAAATATGGGCATCCCTATTGATATCGGGTTTCGATTTCTTTGAGTTTTTCGATGAGAAGTGATGGATCGAGTGTGTCTCCTACATTCTGCCGATACCAACTCTCGGAGACACCAAATACTTGAAGTGGGAAGCGGCGGACATCGGCAAACCGAGCCATGGCCAACCGGTGGCGTCCGTTCTCGCCTTTGATCAGCGCGCCATCTGCGCTTACATAACACTTGCCCATGTCCGGAGCCTTGGTCATGTCATAACCGTCCGACTTCATGGAATGGTACAATTTTCGCCAATAGTTTTCGAAGTACAGAGGAATGTCATCGATTGCAGCAACACTGTTTCCTTTGTATCGAAACGAGCCCTGATTTTCGACGGCGCTTTTGACTTGGCGATAGTGTGCGCTCTTTGTGAAATCGTCCATGTGTCGCACAATGTCACGGGTGTTTTGAAATTGAGGAAGCTCTTGAATGCTGTGAACAGCACCGAATGCTGCTTCATCAAGTGCAAACTGATTCCGGTAAAACAGATTGAAAAAACTGTGGCGCATATCGCTGGTGGTAATACGCAAATGGTCCAGCAGCTCGCCAACATGCTTTGGTTTGCGTGTTCGTATGGATTTTGCGGAAAGCTCTATCCTGTCAGGGTTGATCCAAATGATCGCGCCATCGCCCAGTCGGCGCATGACTTGGTTAGCACTCAATCGAGTAATGTCAGTTTCAAGGTTCACTGTCGCTAAAACTTCATAAAAACAATCTATCTTCTGAGTGGACCTAGTGCGCACTCGATTGCGCTTTTTAGCGGGGCCTTAGCGTGTGCGCAAGCTAACGCGCTGCTGTACCTGTTTGCCCTAAAGACCAGTCAACAATCTTTAGCGTCTGGCTTCGGACCGAAGAACTATTTTCCGCACACCTCTATCAAATTATGTCCGTTGCAATAAATGCATCACCTTACCCGATATAAAGCAACAGACAGCAGCACTCATATCTGTTTGGTTACGCGCAGCTTGGGGGGCGGGCTTCGAAATATTCGAATGTTCGCAATATCAATACGCTGAGGCTTTGAGTTTAGGGGCCAAGGTTAACAGGTAAGGAATACTGAAAAATGCTGAAGAAACTAGCGCTTGCTGCTGCTTTATCCATTGCGACACCGATCGCTGTGCTTGCGGAAGAAATCAAGGTGGGGATCCTTCATTCGCTTTCGGGCACGATGGCGATATCTGAAACAACGCTGAAAGACACTATGCTTATGCTCATCGACGAGCAAAATAAAAAAGGTGGCGTTATGGGCAAAAAGCTTGTGCCCGTTGTTGTTGACCCAGCGTCTGACTGGCCTCTTTTCGCCGAAAAAGCCCGTGAGTTGCTGACCGTCCATAATGTGGATGTGATTTTTGGCAACTGGACTTCAGTGTCTCGGAAGTCTGTTCTACCGGTGATTGAAGAGCTTAATGGCCTCCTCTTTTACCCTGTTCAGTATGAAGGCGAAGAGTCATCAAAGAATGTGTTCTACACAGGCGCTGCACCTAACCAACAAGCTATTCCTGCGACGGATTACTATCTCGAAGAGCTTGGTGTTGAAAAATTCGCACTGCTTGGCACAGACTATGTGTACCCACGCACAACCAACAAAATTCTGCAGCAATACCTCATCGACAAAGGTATTCCTGAAAGTGATATCTTCGTGAACTACACACCATTCGGTCACTCCGACTGGTCAAAAATTGTGGCTGATGTCGTCGCCCTCGGTGCAGATGGCAAAAAAGTCGGCGTGATCTCAACGATCAATGGTGACGCGAATATCGGCTTCTATAAAGAACTTGCCGCAGCCGGAATCTCAGCTGACGATATCCCAGTGGTTGCTTTCTCAGTAGGCGAGGAAGAACTCTCTGGCCTCGATACGACTAACTTAGTCGGACATCTTGCGGCATGGAATTACTTCCAGTCGGCTGATGCTGAGCCAAATGCAAAATTCATCGAAGCGTGGAAAGCGCGGATGGGTGAAGAACGTGTGACAAATGACCCGATGGAAGCGCATTACATTGGCTTCAACATGTGGGTGAATGCCGTTGAGAAAGCGGGCACAACTGACGTGGACGCCGTGCGCTCTGCAATGTATGGTCAGGAGTTTCCAAACCTCACTGGTGGTACAGCGGTCATGTTGCCAAATCATCACCTCGCAAAGCCTGTCTTGATCGGCGAAATTCAGGAAGACGGGCAGTTCGACATCATCAGTCAGACGGAAGAAGTGCCCGGCGATGCCTGGACCGATTTCCTTCCAGAATCAGCGGTTCTCAAGTCAGACTGGAAAGACCTCGGTTGTGGCATGTACAATACCGAGACCAAGACATGCGTGCAGCTGAAATCTAACTACTGATTTCGCATTGAAACAGTCGGAGGGGCTTACAGGCCCTTCCGATACGACTTGGAATACCCGTCATGTCCCGTCTCCTTCGCTTTGTAAGTGCCCTCATACTCCTTGTCAGTTATATGAGTTCGGCGCAGGCATCACCTGATAAATTCCTTGAAGTTTTGGAGCGGGATTTCAAACTGATACAGCGCAGTTCTGTCAAAACAATCGGACCTGTCCTCAGTGACATTCAGGCCAGCGGCTTTGAAAAGGCTGCAGATTTTCTGTCAAATTGGGAAGACAAATCTCTTTGGTTTCGAAAAGAAGACAACACGTTTTTCTACGTGCGGACCGAAGACAAGAAGACCTATGAGTTGATTGATATCACGACCGGAGAAGTGGTTGGCACAGCTTCCAAGAGAGAAATCAAACAAATCAAACCCAATAGCGGTGTTCGGCGATTGCTGAGTGCCGCGCTTGCGCAGTTCAGACTGGTCAGTCCCGATGTGGCGGTAAGACGGGCAAGCCTCGAAAGCATCGCGCGTGACCCCAAGCCCGAGCATTTGGCAGCAGTTCGCACGGCTCTGGAAACAGAAGAAGATGAAGATCTTAAATCACTTCTCGTGGCGCAAGAGCGTTTGCTTACCGTTCGTTTTGCGGCGGCGTCGGAAGAGCGCGTGGCGGCAATAATCGGTTTTGCCGATAGTTTGGATTTGGAAGTTCGAGCAAGCCTCAATCCGCTTTTAGCCAATAGCATCGCTGTTGCAGACGCATTGCCCACAGACAAGAATATTGCTCGCGTCATTATTCCCGGTCGCACGGCAATCGCCGAGGATCAATCCGCCCGCACACTGTCTGCGCTGAGCTGGTTTTCTGATGAAAGCCCGGAGCTCGAGCTTGAGGCTGCTTATGCAATGCTGGTGAGTGCGGGCAAAGCTCCTGCCATCATCTCAAAAGATGAGCGGGATGAGGCGCTCGCCTCGAACATTGTCGATGGAAAAGTCGGGCGGTACGAACTATCCGACCTTAACTCTGAAGCAAGCCGTGACGCTGCTTATGCTGATCTGGTGCTGGTAGGACTTGTACCGGCATCGCCATCGCCTGCGGATATTCAGACAGTGGTTAACGAGCATGTGTACTACGCAAGTTTTGCGGAACCTGATCCAGTCGTCACAGATGCGGTACGTCAAACGCTGGAGAGCATCAATGGATCCGTGCGATGGAATACATTCCTTGATCTCGCCCTTGATGCAGTGAGCTTGGCGTCCATCTACTTCCTAGCTGCCATTGGCCTTGCGATCACATTCGGTGTGATGCGCGTCATCAATATGGCCCATGGTGAATTTATTATGATGGGTGCTTATTCGGGATATCTGGTCCAGCAATTCATCACCAATTATACGCTTTCCATAATAGTTGCGATCCCCGTGGCGTTTGCGATCACGTTTGCAGCGGGTGTTGCGCTGGAGCGCCTCGTTATCCGCCATCTTTATAATCGCCCCCTCGAAACTCTGCTCGCGACCTTCGGAGTTAGTATTGCGCTTCAGCAGCTCGCGAAAAACATATTTGGCACGCAAGCAAGACCTCTTACGGCGCCGGATTGGCTGGATGGGGCATTGGTTATCAATGACGTCGTTTCGATCAGCTGGATAAGGATTGCCATCTTCGGCCTGAGCATCCTGTTTTTCATTGGTCTGTGGTGGACCCTTAACAAAACGCGGCTTGGGCTCGAGACACGTGCCGTTGTGCAAAATCCTCGTATGGCAGCGTCGATGGGGATTAATCCGGACAAGATTAACATGCTTACATTTGGGCTTGGCTCCGGCATTGCTGGCATTGCGGGCGTTGCAATTGGTCTCTACGCAAAAGTCACTTCGGAACTTGGTAGCGATTATATCGTCCAGAGTTTTATGACTGTTGTTATCGGCGGGGTCGGTAATATCTGGGGCACGCTTGCCGGGGCAGGGCTGATCGGGATTTTCCAAAAACTGATCGAGAACTTTAATCCGTCGAATACGCTTGCGGCACAAACTTACATGATCATCATTATCATCATCTTCATTCAGTTCCGTCCACGCGGTCTGATCGCCCTCAAGGGCAGAGCCGCGGAAGCATAGAATGACAGATACAACGCTTCAGTCGCCAAAACCGCAAAGTGAGTTCGGTGGTCCATTAACCCGCTTCTTGATGCGGCATCCTTCGACCCTGATCTTTATCTGCCTTCTTGCACTCTTCACGCTGGCAGTAACCGTGCTCAGCGAAGGATTTGGCTTGGGGTTGATTTCCACCAGCCTCGTGAAGACGCTCGGTAAAACACTGTGTTTCTGTCTTGTGGCCCTCGCGATGGATTTGCTCTGGGGATATTGCGGCATTCTCAGCCTCGGTCATTTCGCGTTTTTTGGTCTTGGCGGATACATGATCGGGATGTGGCTCATGTATGCGCGTACAGAGCTAATTGTCGTAAGGGCAGGGGAAGCCGCTGCCTTACCCATGACGCCGGAAGAAATTCATGACGCAATCGGGACACAAATTTTTGGCGTCGTGGGCGGCTCTGAATTTCCACTGGTTTGGGCTCTTTCCCATAGCCTTTTCGCCCAACTCGCTTTAGTGGTCTTCGTGCCAGGGCTGTTGGCATTGGTTTTCGGATGGCTTGCTTTTCGAAGCCGCGTAACGGGCGTTTATTTATCCATTCTTACCCAGGCCATGACCTTGGCCCTTGCGCTTTATCTGTTTCAAAACGATAGCGGCCTGCGCGGTAACAATGGCTTGTCGGGATTACAAAACCTTCCGGGGTTGGAGGAAACGCCCCAGTCGGTCATTTCTTTATGGTTTTTATGGGCGTCTGCCTTTGCTCTCGGTATATCGTACATTTTGATGAAGCTGATCGTTGAATCGAAATTCGGGAATATCATCCGTGCCATTCGGGACGATGAAAGCCGGGTCCGGTTTCTCGGCTATAACGTTGAAGCCTACAAACTCTTCGTCTTCGTGTTGACTGCGGTTATCGCAGGGATTGCTGGTGCGCTGTACTATCCCCAAGCGGGGATTATCAATCCGGCCGAAATCGCTCCAATCGCATCTATCTATTTGGCGGTCTGGGTGGCAATTGGCGGTCGCGGTCGGCTCTATGGCGCAGTTATTGGTGCTGCGTTTGTATCGCTGCTGTCGTCCATGTTTACGGGCGGTCAGATTCCAAACATTCCGCTCGGGTTCTACACATTGCAATGGGTGGATTGGTGGTTGGTTCTGTTAGGTGTCACGTTTGTTGCAACCACACTTTACGCACCGAATGGGCTCGGGGGTCTATTGGATCGGCTGAGTTCAAAGAAAGGTCGTCAGGATGGATAGCCTTCTGGAAGTGGATAATATCTCGGTCTCGTTTGACGGGTTCAAGGCGATCAATAACCTGAGTTTTCAGATTGGCGATCAGGAGCTTCGTGCAATCATCGGACCCAATGGTGCCGGCAAAACCACATTTATGGATATTGTCACGGGTAAGACGCGGCCTGACAGCGGCGATGTTTTATGGGGCGAAAAGAACGTCTCACTCCTGAAATATTCAGAGTCGGATATTGCCCGAATGGGTGTTGGGAGGAAGTTCCAAAGGCCGACGGTCTTTGAGGATCAGACTGTCGAAGACAATTTGATGATGGCCCTGCAAAACGATCGCAGTCCTTTCAAAACCCTTTTTTATGACTATGACGCATCAGATCAGGAAAAAGTTCGCGAAATTGCTGGCGACATTGGCTTACTGAGCGAGATATCCCGCTCAGCCGGTGAACTGTCCCACGGGCAAAAACAATGGCTCGAAATCGGCATGTTGCTTGCCCAAAATCCGCGGCTTCTGCTGGTGGATGAACCTGCGGCTGGCATGACTGGTGATGAAAGAAAAAAGACCGTCAAGCTTTTACGTAAACTTGCAAAGGATCATGCTGTCGTCGTGGTTGAACACGACATGGAGTTTGTAAGAAGTCTGGAATGCCGGGTTACGGTGCTCCACGAAGGCTCCGTACTTGCAGAAGGTGGGCTCGATCATGTGACAAACAATCAGGAGGTGATTGATGTCTACCTTGGTCGCTAAAGGGTGCTCTCCATGCTGAATGTGGCAAATATTGATCTGCATTACGGTGCAGCGCAAATCCTCTATGATGTTTCTGTGAAGGCGGAGCCAGCATCCGTCACGTGCATCATGGGCCGTAACGGTGTGGGCAAAACTTCCCTATTGAAGGCCATCACAGGCCACCATCCGATTTCCTCTGGTGATATAAATCTGGATGGTGGTAGTCTTGCAAAGTCGCTGCCCCATGTTCGCGCCGCGAACGGCATCGCTTATGTGCCGCAAGGGCGGGATGTCTTTCCCATGTTGAGCGTCAAAGAAAATCTTGAAACCGGATTTTCCTTATTGCCTGCAAGTGAAAGGACAATACCCGATGAGGTTTTTGAACTTTTCCCTGTGTTGAAAGACATGCTGAACAGGCGGGGCGGAGACCTCTCTGGCGGCCAGCAACAACAATTGGCTATTGGCCGTGCCTTGGTGATGCGCCCGAAAGTACTGGTGCTTGATGAACCGACCGAGGGGATCCAGCCATCTGTCATCAAGGATATCGGGCGAGCGATTGAATATTTGCGGGATACGTCCGGCCTCGCGATCGTTCTTGTGGAACAATACCTTGATTTCTGCCGCCAACTGGCAGACGATTTATACATTATGGACCGGGGCAAGATGGTCCATCACGGTCCCGCAAGTGATCTCGATAAGAAGAATGTACGTAAGCACCTCTCCGTTTAACCCTGTTACCAATGAAATTTCTCAACCCCGCCACCAGCGCGTTGATGCCGCTGCAGCGGTTTCTTTCAAAAATGCAGGTGCAGGTAGAGGGACAAAGCTGGATAAGCTCTACCAACAGGGCAGTGCGAAAATCCGCTTTCCCAAGCATTACAGCGATCAACTGGAAGCGGTGCTGATCAACACGGCTGGCGGTCTAACGGGCGGTGACGTTCTGAGTTGGGATGTGCAACTGGATGAAAACTGCAATGCCGTGATCACTACCCAGGCATGCGAAAAAGCCTACAAGTCGTCGTCGGGAACAGCCTCGGTTCAAACGTCGCTTCGCTTGAAATCGGGCAGTATTTTGCATTGGGTGCCACAGGATACGATCCTGTATGAAGGCTCCTCGCTCTGCCGCACTCTGGAAGTGGATATGGAAGAAGGCGCAGAACTGCTCGCGCTTGAAAGCATCATGTTAGGGCGTGATGCCATGGGCGAGACCATAACAGATTTTGCCTTTCATGACCGCTGGCGCATTCGGCGCGATGGGCAGTTCATCTTTGCCGATGATCTTCGGTTGAGCGGTTTGCAAACGTCAAAAGCAAAAATGGGCGCGAACAAAGCGATTGCCAGCTTCGTTTATGTGTCCGGTAAAAACGAAGAAACCTTGCAGCGCATTGCCGGTGACTTGCGAGTTGCATGTGGCGATGCGATCGCCGGGTTCAGCGCGTTTGAAGGTAAAATAACAGGACGCATTCTTGCACCCGATACTTATGAATTGAGACAGTCGCTCGCACCTGTTCTGCGCGTTTTGCGCGGTACTGATCTGCCACGCGTATGGAGGATATGAAATATGCATCTCACCCCAAGGGAAAAGGATAAGCTGCTGATTGCCATGGCAGCGATTGTGGCGCGCAAGAGGCTTGATCGGGGGGTAAAGCTCAATCACCCCGAAGCAATCGCCCTGATTACGGATTTCGTTGTGGAAGGTGCGCGGGACGGACGCTCGGTTGCAGACCTCATGGAAGCAGGCGCCCATGTGATCACGCGTGATCAGGTGATGGAAGGAATTCCCGAAATGATTCATGACATACAAGTCGAAGCCACATTCCCAGATGGCGTTAAGCTTGTAACTGTGCACGAACCCATTCGCTAGGAGATAGAGCATGATACCAGGAGAGATTTTTGTTGCGGATGGCTCGATCACGCTCAACGAGGGTGCCGAAAGCATCACTTTGAAAGTGGCGAATACCGGAGACCGTCCGGTGCAGGTGGGCAGTCATTATCATTTCTATGAAACCAATTCCGGTCTTGAGTTTGACCGCGAGGCAGCAAAGGGCATGCGATTGGATATCGCCGCTGGAACTGCCGTTCGCTTTGAACCCGGACAGGCCCGCGATGTAACGCTTGTACCGTTTGGCGGTGCGCGCAAAGTCTTTGGGTTCAACCAAAAAATCATGGGGGACGTATAATGCCTGCAACAATTTCAAGAGCAGTTTATGCGGACATGTTTGGCCCCACGACGGGAGACAAGGTTCGTCTTGCCGATACCGAACTCATAATCGAAGTCGAGAAAGACCTCACCACCTACGGTGAAGAGGTGAAGTTCGGCGGCGGTAAGGTCATTCGCGATGGCATGGGGCAAAGCCAGGTGACCCGCGCTGACGGTGCTGTTGATACCGTAATCACCAATGCGCTTATCGTGGATCACACTGGTATTTACAAAGCCGATATTGGTTTGAAGAGCGGGGAAATCGCCGCCATCGGCAAAGCGGGCAACCCGGATACTCAGCCAGGCGTGGATATCATCATCGGGCCCGGTACGGAGGCGATTGCCGGCGAAGGCAAGATTGTGACCGCTGGCGGTTTTGACAGCCATATACATTTCATCTGCCCCCAGCAAATCGAAGAAGCGCTGATGTCTGGCGTAACCACCATGCTTGGCGGGGGCACGGGTCCCGCCCATGGTACGCTTGCAACCACGTGCACGCCCGGGCCATGGCATATCGGGCGCATGATCCAGTCTGCGGATGCCTTTCCCATGAACCTCGCCTTTGCCGGGAAGGGCAATGCTTCACTTCCCGCAAGTCTCGAAGAAATGGTGAAAGGCGGCGCCTGCGCGCTGAAGCTCCATGAGGATTGGGGAACAACCCCCGGCGCAATCGATTGCTGTTTGTCCGTGGCCGACGCCTATGACGTGCAGGTGATGATCCACACGGACACGTTGAATGAGGCCGGTTTTGTCGAAAATACTATCAAAGCAATTGATGGCCGTACGATCCATGCGTTCCACACTGAAGGTGCCGGTGGCGGCCATGCGCCGGATATCATCAAGGTCTGCGGTCTTGATAACATCTTGCCTTCATCGACGAACCCGACAAGGCCTTACACGGTCAACACGCTGGATGAGCACCTCGACATGCTCATGGTCTGCCACCACCTTGATAACAACATTCCCGAAGACGTGGCATTCGCCGAGAGCCGCATCCGCAAGGAAACCATTGCAGCTGAAGACATTCTCCATGATATGGGCGCGTTTTCCATCATCGCCTCCGACAGTCAGGCCATGGGTCGGGTCGGGGAAGTGCTGATCAGAACGTGGCAGACCGCCGACAAGATGAAGCGCCAACGCGGGCGACTGCCTGACGAAACCGGCGATAACGACAATCTGCGCGTCCGCCGCTATGTGGCAAAATATACGATCAATCCTGCGATTGCCCATGGGATCGATAAGCATGTTGGGTCCGTTGAAATTGGCAAACGGGCAGACCTTTGCATGTGGTCGCCCGCCTTCTTCGGTGTGAAACCGGATATGGTGTTGATCGGGGGAACCATTGCAGCTGCACCCATGGGAGACCCCAACGCATCCCTCCCGACGCCGCAGCCAGTTCATCTGCGTCCGATGGTTGGCGCCGGCGGGAAGTCGCTCCCGAATTCAGCGGTAGCGGTTG
>CAWUJX010000028.1:0-26690 GCA_963922635.1 uncultured Hyphomicrobiales bacterium
AAGCCGTATTTTCGGTTCATGCGATATTAACCAGGCATGGGCAAAACTCTCACTGGTGCTAGCCCAAACATTATTCAGGCTTCTCACATGTTCGGTAAATCGCGAAAACAAACTCGGATTGAGCCAAGTTTTGACGCGCCGACGCGGGTTCGCGGCGGTGATGAATTGCGTGTATCCGACGGCGATCGCGTGTTGCCTGAAAAAACTCCACCCAGAAAGCGCAAAGCGGTTTCGGGGCCCGCGAGACGAAAAGCGAAACCCAAGAAACAAAAAGCGCGGAAAAAGCGTTCTCTTTTGAGTCGTTTTATCGGCGGAAGCATTTATTGGGGTTTGGTGCTGGGGCTTTGGGGTGCGATCGGTGTTGCCTGTATCATCGGATATTACGGCTCGAAGTTGCCGAGTTCAGCAAGCTGGAGCGTGCCTGAGCGTCCCCCCAACGCCAAGATCGTATCCCTTGATGGCGAATTGATTGCCAACCGTGGGGCCACGGGTGGCGCTGCCATGCGCCTCAACGAAATGTCGCCTTACATTCCCATGGCGGTCATCGCGATTGAGGATCGGCGATATCAGTATCATTTCGGGTTTGACCCTATCGGCTTCACCCGTGCCATGGTGACGAATGTGATGGCGGGTCGTTTGGTGCAGGGTGGGTCGACGCTCACGCAGCAGCTTGCCAAAAACATGTTTCTGGAGCCTGAGCGTACCCTGGAGCGAAAGGTGCAGGAACTCATCCTCGCGATCTGGCTTGAGACTAAATATACCAAAGACGAGATACTCGAGATGTACTTGAATCGCGTATATTTTGGTTCGGGTGCCTATGGTGTGGATGCGGCGTCGCGGCGATATTTCTCGAAATCAGCCCGGGATGTGAGTCTTGCGGAAGCAGCTCTCCTGGCCGGCTTGTTAAAAGCGCCTTCGAAACTCTCACCAGCCAACAATCCTGATCTCGCTCAAGAGAGAGGGAAAGTGGTTCTCGCCTCCATGCTGCGTGCCAATTTCATCTCTGAACAGGAAGCCGCGAAAGCGATGACCCAGGACGCGAAAAAGGCGAAGCGCTACTGGTCCGGGTCGGAGCATTATGTGGCCGACCTCGTTATGAAAGAGATCAAGGAAGTTTTAGGTGAACTTCGTCAGGATGTGATTGTTGATACGACGGTTGATCTGGAATTGCAGCACTCTGCCGGTCGCATGATCGAAGAAACCCTCGGGGAGCATGGTGAAAAACGCAATGTGAGCCAAGGAGCACTGGTGTCGATGGCTCCTAACGGTGCGATCCGCGCACTTGTGGGTGGGCGTGAATATGCGGATAGTCAGTTCAACCGTGCCACCGAGGCCAAACGCCAGCCGGGTTCCGCTTTCAAGCCGATTGTGTTCCTCGCAGCCCTTGAAGCAGGACGGACCCCACAATCCGTGCGTCAGGATCTGCCGGTGAAGATCGGCAAATGGACACCTGTCAATTATGATCGTAAATACCGCGGGCCGGTAACTCTTGATACAGCCCTCACAAAGTCACTCAATACAATCGCCGCGCAGATGGTGATGGAGGTGGGGCCGGAGACGGTGGTCAATATGGGCAAGCGATTGGGCATTCGTTCGGCTATCAAGCCCAACGCGTCCATCGCTTTGGGTACGTCTGAGGTCTCTTTGCTGGAACTAACGAGCGCCTATGCTCCTTTTGCCAATGGCGGTTATGCCGTTGAGCCTCATGTGATCCGGCGGATCAAGGACATGGAAGGCAATGTGCTCTTTGAACGCGAAGCATATCCATCCGCTGTGATTGTGCGCTCGCGGGAATTGGGGATGATCAATCATATGCTCAAGAATGTTGTGCGTAACGGCACTGGTAAGAGAGCATCACTCGGCGAGCGAGAAGCTGCAGGAAAGACCGGCACGACCCAGAATTCCCGTGATGGATTGTTCGTCGGTTATACGGCCGATCTAGTGACGGGTGTTTGGTACGGCAATGATGATGGCAGTTCCACGAAGAAAGTCACGGGTGGCTCCCTTCCTGCAGAGAGCTGGGGTTCGTTCATGAAAGAGGCCCATGAGGATTTGGCGCTCGCGTCTCTGCCCGGTAACTATGTGCCGGATCCGGTCGTTGCCTCAATCCCGCCGATTAAAAGGAACGTTGCTCCAAACCAGAACCGTTCCATCGGCGATCTAATCCATCAGGATAGTCGCGATGACCGCGTTCGCCGAAGAACGTTACAAGAGATTGAAGGTGGTGTTCGCCCATCAGCGCGTGTGGGCGAACAACAAAACAAGCCAAGGTCGATCCTCGACTTGTTGTTTGGCAGGAATTGATCCGTTAATCGAGTGCAGGAATCCGAAGCATTTGTCCGGGATAAATCAGATCCGGGTCTTTCAACATGGGCTTGTTCGCCTCGAATATCTCAGGATATTTGGAGCCGTTGCCGTAGTGTTTTTCAGCGATCTTCCAGAGATTGTCGCCCTTCTTGACCTCATGGAGAACCGGAGCGGCAGGATCAGCATCGGTGCCGTCAGCGACTGAAATTTCCGAAGCCTCAACCTGTGAAACGCCAAGTGTATTTCCAACTGCGATGATCGCTTTTTCAAAGATGGATTGGTCAGCGACCTCGCCCTTGATAATAGCTTTGTCGCCATCAACCTCGACTTGAACTTTATCCGTACCAAGGCCGTGGCTATCCAGTTCCGCTTTCAAGTCTTCGGCTGTTGGAGGCGTTTCTTCATCCCCAATACCCAGCTTCTTGCCCACGGATTTTACAAAATCAAAAATGCCCATACTTAAAACTCCTCTGATAAATTCATCAGAATAATTGCATGGCAATTTGTGCGCGGCAACCGCGTAAAACCCTAATTTGATGGGTAAAAAACGAGGCCGGTTTCTAACCCACCAAAGGTGCTGCACCTCGCACATCATCACCCACATGGGCTTCGAATTGAGCGAAATTGTCAGTGAACATGCCGACGAGCTTTCTGGCCTGAACATCATAGGCTTCCTGATCGGCCCACGTGCCACGGGGGTTCAAGATGGCGGTATCAACGCCGGGTACGCTTTCAGGAACCATGAAGCCGAAATTCACATCCTTGCGGAAGTCAGCACTCTTCAACGACCCATCCAAAGCTGCGGTGAGAAGGGCACGGGTTTCTTTGATCGGCATGCGCGAGCCGGTACCGTATTCCCCACCAGTCCAGCCGGTATTTACCAGCCAGCAGTCCACATTGTGCTTCGCGATGAGGTCCTGCAATAGCGAGCCATACTCCGATGGATGACGCGGCATAAATGGCGCGCCAAAGCAGGTGGAAAACGTTGCTTGTGCACCGGTAACACCCTTTTCGGTTCCTGCAACCTTTGCTGTGTAACCCGACAGGAAGTGATACATGGCTTGGGCGGGTGTCAGTTTTGCGATGGGCGGCAAAACACCAAATGCATCAGCGGTCAGCATGATGATGTTGCGCGGATGAGGTGCAAGGCCCGTATCGGAGGCGTTTGGAATAAACTCGATTGGATAAGCACAACGAGCATTTTCCGTGAGTGACCCGTCATCAAAGTCAGGCGTCCGGTTATCATCCAGAACCACATTTTCCAGCACTGTTCCAAAGCGTTGAGTGGTGGCGTAAATTTCCGGCTCGGATTCTTGCGACAAGCGGATTGTCTTTGCGTAGCAACCGCCTTCGAAATTGAAAATGCCGTCTTCGTTCCAGCCATGTTCGTCATCGCCAATCAATGTGCGGTTTGGATCAGCTGACAGGGTTGTCTTGCCTGTACCGGAAAGCCCGAAAAACACAGCGGAATCGCCTTGATCACCGTGATTGGCTGAACAATGCATCGGCATCGTGTCGGATGCGGGAAGCAGGAAATTGAGGTATGAGAAGACGGACTTCTTCATTTCGCCTGCGTAAGATGTGCCAGCGATCAAGACCAGCTTGTTTTTGAAGTCGCAGGCAATGACCGTGCCAGAGCGGCAATCATGGCGTTCCGGGTCTGCCTCAAAGTCTGGCAGGTTAATAACGGTGAATTCCGTTTCAAATGATGACAACGCGTCGTCGGACGGGCGGATCAGTAGGTTTCGGATGAACAGCGCATGCCATGCGCGCATGGTGATCACACGAACGCCAAGTTTGGCAGTTTCGTCTGCGCCGCCATACAAGTCTTGAACAAACAGGTCTTTGCCGTTTGCATGGGCCATCATGTCTTCCTTGAGGTTTGCAAACCCTTCCTGCGACATGGATTTATTGTTTTCCCACCAAACCACATCTTCGGTGACATCGTCGCGTACAATGAACCGATCTTGTGCAGATCGCCCGGTGTGCACTCCGGTCTCTACCCGTAATGCGCCGGCATTGGTGAGCTGGCTTTCCTCGCGCATGATAGATTCTTCATATAGTTCAGGCGCTTTTTGATTGGAAAATACCGTGCCCGGTTTTGTAATGCCAAGATTGGTCAGGAAATCCTGAATATCGGGAGTGCCCATAAGTGTATCCGTGATCGTTTGATGTGTCCCGGCAGGCTTTACTCCTCCACCTGCCAAAATTGCTGAGGTGTCTTACAGCGTTGAGGACGGAATTTCCATAGCCAAGAAGGCTAAGATCAACAGATGGTTTACGGGGTAATTTTTGTAACCTTTGTGGTTTGCCGTTCCCCGTGCCTGCTTGTAGTGTGGCTCTGCAAACGCCATATTTTGTCCATGTTCTTAGCGCCAATGCACGAACGCATTGTTTGAAAACATTTTTCACGGAGTTTTTAATGCCCACGATTGCGCTGGTTGATGATGACCGCAACATCCTGACGTCTGTTTCCATCGCTTTGGAATCCGAAGGGTACAAAGTTGAAACCTATACGGACGGTACGTCGGCTCTGGATGGATTGAGCAATAAACGGCCGGATTTAGCCATTTTTGATATCAAGATGCCGCGAATGGATGGCATGGAATTATTGAGACGGTTGCGCCAGACGTCCGACCTGCCTGTTATTTTTCTAACCTCCAAGGATGACGAGATCGATGAATTGTTCGGACTCAAGATGGGGGCGGATGATTTTATTACGAAGCCGTTTAGTCAACGCTTGCTTGTGGAGCGGGTGAAAGCCGTTCTCCGTCGCGCTTCCGCGACCCCGGAATCCGGCGCTAAACCCGGTGAACCTTCCGCGAACACGCTGGAGCGTGGACTTCTCGTCATGGACCGGGAACGTCATACATGTACGTGGAAGGGCGTTCCGGTGACACTCACTGTCACAGAGTTTCTCATTCTTTATGCGCTCGCCCAGCGTCCGGGTGTGGTCAAAAGCCGGGATTCTCTGATGGATGCTGCCTATGATGATCAGGTTTACGTGGATGACCGCACCATTGACAGCCACATCAAAAGACTGCGCAAGAAGTTCAAAGTCGACGATGACAGTTTTGATATGATCGAAACCCTTTATGGGGTAGGATACCGTTTCCGGGAAAACTAAGGGTGCCCGTCGGATGATGCTGTCGGCACATGGAGACATATGTCACTGGAAGTTGTGAGCCAAGAACTGGTAGAGCCTTCCCGCCGTGAACGTACGGGGGATGCGGCTTCACCGGGTGAGCACTCCCACACGTCTTCTGAGGCTACTTCTGAAACGCTCCCGGGTGATCCGCAAAAATCGCCAGCAGGCAAACCGGAAAAACCACGGAAACGGCTTGCCTCCCGGCTTTTTCTCGGGTTCCGCCGGGCTCTTTTTTCCTCGTTAACGCGGCGTATTCTGATTCTCAATATGACAGCGCTTGCGGTGCTGCTTGCCACGATCCTGTATGTGAACCAGTTTCGTGAAGGGCTTACTGATGCGAAGATCGAAAGTCTTCTGACGCAGGGTCGGATTATAGCCGGTGCAATCGCTGGCTCCGCCACCGCAAGCCCGGATGCAATTACCATCGATCCTGGAAAACTTCTGGAACTTCGCACAGGCGAAAGTCTGCAGCCGAGGCTCGACCCGTTGGATAACCTGCAATACCCGATCAGTCCGGAACAGGTTGCCCCGGTTCTGCGCGCGTTGATCAAGCCTACGCTAACGCGTGCCCGCATCTATGACCCGGACGGCGTGCTCATATTGGATTCTCGCTTTTTATATGATGCCGGTCGCATTCAGCAATTCGATCTGCCGCGTCTCGACGGTGAGGGTGCTGCGGAACGTCCGGTCGGTTGGATGGAATATATCGGGAACAGCCTCAACTGGCTCCTGAGGGATGATACTCTACCCGTTTACCGCGAGTTCGATGGTGCGGGCACGCAATATCCTGAGGTGCAATCGGCCCTCACCGGAGCACCGCGCCCGATTGTTCGTTTGACGGAAGAGGGAAAACTTACTGTATCTGTGGCGGTGCCAATCCAACGGTTTAGAGCTGTCCTCGGTGTGCTGCTTCTTTCTACGGAAGGAGATGACATCGACCGGATCGTGCGCGAAGAACGCATCGAAATCCTGCGGGTCTTCCTCGTTGCCGCCATTGTCATGTTTGTGCTTTCGGCACTCCTTGCGAGTACCATTGCCAATCCTTTGCGCAAGCTTTCCGAGGCTGCCGTCAAAGTGAAGCGCGGGGTGAAGTCCCGGGTTGGTATTCCTGATTTTTCACATCGTAATGATGAAATCGGCGATCTGTCCGTATCCGTGGCGGATATGACAAATTCGCTTTACTCTCGTATCGAGGCAATCGAGCGTTTTGCGGCGGATGTCAGCCATGAATTGAAAAACCCGTTAACGTCTTTGCGTAGCGCGGTGGAGACGCTTCCGCTCGCGAAGACGGACGAATCTAAACATCGCCTCCTTGAAGTCATCCAACATGATGTGCGCAGGCTTGATCGTTTGATCACGGATATTGCCGACGCATCCCGTCTTGACGCTGATCTCGTCCGGGAAAAAACCGGTTCGGTGGATTTTGAAAAGCTGGTGGCTGACGTGGTCAGCGCTTCACAGGAAATGAACCGCCGGAAAAAGTCTGTCGATATTAGTTTGGCGGTGGACCGAAAAAGTGCCGGTAAACGAGGTTTCCGGGTTTCCGGTCATGATACGCGTCTAGGGCAGGTGATTAACAACCTTATCGATAATGCCGTTTCGTTTGTTCCCGCAGACACGGGCAAAGTCGCCATCAAGCTTGGCCGTAACGCCACGCATATATTGATGGTGGTTGAAGATAATGGTCCTGGAATTCAGGCAGAGGATATCGATCGGATATTTGAACGGTTTTACACCGACAGGGCGGATACGGACGGGTTCGGGCAAAATTCCGGCTTGGGCCTTTCAATATCCCGACAGATTGTGGAAGCCCATGGGGGTACCATCCGTGCGGAGAATCGCACAGATGGCACAAGTGGCGCGAAATTTATCATCGTGCTGCCAGCGGACAATTCGAGGGGTTAGGGTTGAACCGTCATTGCTGTGTTGTGGAAGTGGGTGGGACCGGCATCTTGATCGAAGGCGCTTCCGGCAGTGGAAAGACATCCCTGGCACTGGGCCTTCTGGAACACGCCAAGCTGAATGGAATTCCATCAGCGTTCATTTGCGATGATCAGGCAATCCTGCGCGTTCAAGATGGTAAGCTTATTGCCCAGGCTCCAGAAGCGATTTCGGGAAAGGTGGAAGTTCGGGGTTATGGGATCACAACACTTGAAAATCAGATCGAGACTGCGGTTGATCTGGTGGTCGAGATGGTAGCCGATCAGGAAGTGGACCGGATGCCCGATCACCAATTCACTATTATGGAAGGCGTTCAATTGCCGTCATTGAAAGTTCCCGTCCGCCATGAGGCCGGTGCAAGGCGGATTATCATGGCCTGGCTGTCAGATCACCCTGAACGCAGTAATGATTGTCCGTAGGGAGTTGCATTGCCGTGAAAATCAAATCATGGTTTCAGCAACTCACATTGGGGTAATGCTATGATCGGGCTAGTGATTGTAACACACGGGAAACTCGCCACCGAATTTCGACATGCACTGGAACATGTGGTTGGACCGCAGGATCAGCTTGAGGTCGTTTGTATTGAAGCACATGACGATATGGAGTTGCGCCGCCAAGACATTGAGAAAGCGGTTCTTGCTGTGGATACGGGAGACGGTGTTGCGCTTCTCACGGATCTCTTTGGCGGCACTCCAAGCAATATGGCTATTTCGCTCATGCCGAACGCCAATGTGGAAGTGATTGCGGGGATTAATCTGCCGTTGCTCGTAAAACTTGCCAGTGTGCGAAAAACATGTGGGCTGGAAGAGTCCGCCAAGGAGGCACAGGCATCGGGACGCAAATACATCCAAGTGGCGAGCGCTTTGCTTTCCGGAGTTCCAGATGATTAATGATCCAAGTTCCTTCTTTGAAACCTCTTCGCTAAGGTCGGGGGATGTCTGAAGCCGTGAGTGGTTCTGAACAAATACGGGTTCTGAAAATACCCAACAAAAGAGGTCTTCACGCCCGAGCATCAGCAAAATTTGTGAAATGTGTTGAAGCGTTCAATGTGGAAATAAAAGTCAGCAAAGACGGGCATGTGGTCGGTGGAACTTCGATCATGGGCTTGATGATGCTTGCGGCGAGCCAGGGGTCGTCCATTCATGTGTCGGCGACAGGGCCCCAAGCGATGGAAGCTTCGGCGGCACTTGAGGCGCTGGTGGCGTCCGGTTTCGGCGAAGAAGAATAGAGATCAGCGACAAATTAACGGTCATATAAAGATTTCTTTATATCGTGTTGCAGGTTGCTATCTGTCCTGATAATGAACTGCCAACATTTACGAATACGCGCGCATTCCGCGCATGTTTCCCTGAAAGGAATTCCTTAGATGTCAGACTTCACCGATTACGTCGTAAAGGATATCAGTCTTGCCGAGTTTGGGCGCAAGGAGTTGGATATTGCAGAAACCGAAATGCCCGGCCTCATGGCTTGCCGCGAAGAGTTTGGCGAGTCAAAACCTCTTAAAGGTGCGCGGATTGTTGGTTCGCTTCATATGACGATCCAGACTGCTGTGTTGATCGAAACGCTGAACGAACTTGGTGCGGATGTGCGCTGGGCGTCATGTAACATCTACTCCACACAGGACCACGCGGCCGCGGCGATTGCTGCAGGCGGAACACCGGTATTCGCAATCAAAGGCCAGACATTGGAAGAACATTGGGATTATCTCGACCGCTCATTCATGTTTAAAGACGGGCCAAACATGATCCTCGACGATGGTGGCGATGCAACACTTTACGTTTTGCTTGGCGCGCGTGTGGAAGCAGGTGAAACAGATTTGATTGAAACACCCACTTC
The DNA here is from genome assembly GCA_963922635.1 of uncultured Hyphomicrobiales bacterium. Classification (GTDB taxonomy): domain Bacteria; phylum Pseudomonadota; class Alphaproteobacteria; order Rhizobiales; family Rhizobiaceae; genus JAALLB01. The sequence continues at coordinate 9,233 of CAWUJX010000028.1, forward strand.
TGAAGAAGAAGAAGTCGTATTCGCGCAAATCAAAAAACGTATGGCCGCGAGCCCCGGCTGGTTCACAAAGGTCCGTGATCAGATCAAAGGCGTATCTGAGGAAACAACAACGGGTGTTCACCGTCTTTATGAATTGGTTGAAAAGGGGCTTCTGCCTTTCCCGGCAATCAATGTGAACGACTCGGTAACTAAGTCGAAGTTTGACAATAAATACGGATGTAAAGAATCGCTTGTGGACGGTATTCGTCGTGCCACAGACACTATGATGGCTGGCAAGACAGCTGTTGTTTGCGGGTATGGTGATGTGGGCAAAGGTTCTGCCGCTTCGCTTCGCGGTGCAGGTGCCCGGGTAAAGGTCACTGAAGTTGATCCGATTTGTGCGCTTCAAGCGGCAATGGATGGGTTTGAAGTCACCACGCTTGAAGACACGCTCTCAGACGCTGATATTTTCATCACGACAACCGGCAACAAAGATATCATTCGCATCGAGCATATGCGCGAGATGAAGGATATGGCGATCGTTGGAAACATTGGCCATTTCGATAATGAAATTCAGGTTGCCAATCTGAAGAACCTGAAAATGACAAACATCAAAGACCAGGTGGATATGTACGAAATGCCAAATGGCAATCGCATGATCCTCTTGTCCCAGGGTCGTTTGCTCAATCTGGGTAATGCGACGGGTCACCCATCCTTCGTTATGTCTGCTTCTTTTACCAATCAGGTCCTTGCGCAGATTGAACTCTGGACCAAAGGTGATGAGTATGAGAATCAGGTTTATATCCTGCCGAAACACCTAGATGAGAAGGTTGCTCGTCTCCATTTGGAGAAAATCGGCGTGAAATTGACCGAACTTTCTCAAGAGCAAGCAGATTATATTGGTGTGAAAACAACAGGCCCATTCAAGCCAGAACACTACCGGTATTAATTTCTTAACTCTTATCCACAATATGTAGTGGTCGCTGGCTTGACAAAGTCAGCGGCCATTTTTTGTTCGCGCAGGCTTTCGGGCGATTTGCGAATTGTATATTGTGTTGAGAATCAAAAACTTCTGCGAATCGCTTCATGATTTGAAGGAAGTAAAAGAAGGCAGGGCAGGCTTGGGAATCGAGCGGCGAGAGGACCAAAAGCATGCCAGGGCAGAAATCTGTTTTGAGAACAGATTTACCGATGGGGAAACGGCAGCGACAACAATTGGGCGCATGGGTTAAACACGCGCTGAATTCAGCTGGAACGCGATATCCAAACAAGAATTTGACACCGGCTAAGCAAAGCATGCTTGGCGGTCTGAAAAAGCTGTTGCGCAGCACGACAGTGTCCTTAGGCGGATTTTCTGCGCTAGTCGCAGGTGTTCAGCACGTACAGGCGCAAGCCGGGCAAAACATTTTTTCCATGCCAGTTTTGCGATTGGATATGACCGCAATTCTTATGCTGGCTGTGTTTGGTGGAGCAATGAGCTTCGCGTTGCTTTCATCATTCTGGATGATCCGTGAAAGAACGCGCATTGTTGATGAGAACCAAAAACTGAAACTTAGCATCGCCGATCTTCGTGCGATCAATGACCGTAACGAAGCCCTTGTTACGGCACCAGGTCAGCGGGTTGTTGTCTGGAACGGGCAGGATGAACGGCCAGTGGTTCTTGGGGAGCTTGGCGCGGGTGTAAAGGTGCCCGAAAACGATACTGCGTTTCTGTCATTTGGTGCCTGGCTGGAGGCGGACTCAGCGCAACAATTTGAACCGCTGCTGCGTCACCTCCGTTTGGAGGCTGTGGGTTTTGATACTGTTCTGCGCAGCAAGCGCGGCGATGTTCTAGAGGTTCGTGGCACCACTTCCGGAAGTTTTGCCCTTGTCAGGTTCGTTGACCTGCAAGGTGAACGGGAAGAGCATGCGAAACTGCAAAACCGGCACGAGACCCTGCAAGCCACGTTCAATTCTCTTGAGACGCTCTTACAGAAACTCCCGATGCCAGTGTGGCTTCGAAATGCTGAAGGTAAACTCGTTTGGGTGAATGGCTCTTATGCCCAAGCAATTGAGGCCAGCAGCCCACGGGAAACCGTAGAGAGTGATCTTGATCTGTTTGATCCGGAAATTCGCGATCAGATACGGCTGACAGGTGATGAGGTAAATTTCTTCGAAGGTGAACTACCGGTTACTGTTGCCGGTGATCGCCGGAAACTGGATGTTTTTGCAGCAAAATCCGAGCAGGGCGTTGCTGGAATAGCGGTTGATAAAAGTGAGGTCGACCAGGTGAGGCGCATGTTGGAAGAGGCCAATGAGGGCCATTCCCGCATGCTTGATCAGATTGCCACGGGCGTTGCGATCTTTGACAAGTCCCGAAAGCTTGCCTTTTACAATTCCGGTTTCCAACAATTGTGGAAGCTTGATGCGGCCTTTCTGGAATCGGGTCCAAGTAATGGCGAGCTTCTTGATGCCATGCGTGATGCGCGGCTTCTGCCCGAACATCCGGACTGGAAAAAATGGCGTGAAGGCCAGCTGGAAGTCTATCAGGCATTGGAGCCCGTGGAAGAATGGTGGCACCTGCTGGATGGACAAACGGTTCGCGTTGTTGCCAGTCCGCGAAATGAGGGTGGCTCCACGTGGATCTTTGAAAATGTTACCGAGCGACTGGCGCTTGAGAGCAACTATAACGCCCTTATCCGTGTGCAAGGTGAAACCCTTGACCATCTGAGTGAGGCGGTCGCTGTTTTTGGATCCGATGGCAAGCTCAAACTGTTTAATCCCGCGCTTGAGGAGTTATGGGATTTCGACGACGTGGTTATTACGGAAGGGCTGCATATTTCGCGGGTCATAGAGGCTTGGACTGCAAGTATTTCCAATGAAAGTGATTTGCAGACCATCCTTGGAAAGATCACGGGCTTCAACGATACCCGGGACGACATGCATGGCCGCATGGAACTGCGCAATGGAAAGACGCTCGACTACGTGGTTGTGCCGTTGCCGGATGGGCAGTCCATGCTCACGCTCATTGACATAACCGCAAGCGTCAATCTGGAAAATGCACTCAGGGAGCGGGCTGAGGCATTGGAGGCTTCTGACCTTCTGAAGAGCAGGTTTATCCAACACGTTTCCTATGAATTGCGGGCACCGCTCACAAGCATTTCGGGTTTTGGCGAAATGCTGGAAACGCCGGAAATCGGTTCTCTCAATGAAAAGCAGACTGAATATCTGGGCCATATCAACTCGGCCGCCTCAGTGCTCAGAACCCTTGTGGATGATATTCTTGATCTGGCGTCAATTGATGCGGGGACAATGCAGATAGAGCCGCAGGAAATACGGTTCGTAGAAAGCGTAGATGGCGCGCTGGAACCGTTGGCTAGCGAGTTGAAGTCGAAAGGCCTCAATGTGGATGTTAAGGTCGCAGATAGCGCAGTAACGCTTAATGCCGATCCTCATCGTCTTAATCAGATTTTGCGGAACCTCATTTCTAATGCCATCAGTTTTTCACCCGATGGCGGCGCAATCATTGTCACCGGCGAAGACAAGGGCGAAATGTTTGAAGTTACGGTTTCCGATGACGGACCCGGTATAGAGGCTTCAGAACGTATGAAAGTCTTTGAGCGTTTTGAAGCGCGTTCCGCTGCCGGTGGCAGACAGGGAACCGGGCTTGGACTTTCCATCGTTCGCGGTTTCACGGAAATGCATGGCGGGACGGTCACGATCAAAGAGAGTGCTTCCGGTGGTGCTTGTTTTGTCTGTACCTTTGCCCGGGACCTTGAAGTGGCGGACCAGAACGATAACGCAGCTGCCTTAGCCGGTTAGATGATCAAGACCGTCTCACATAGTGAAGCTGAGACAGTGCGATTGGCAGCTGATGTGGCGCTTGGCCTGCGCCAAGGCGATCTTGTTTTTCTCATTGGTGACTTGGGGGTAGGAAAATCGGTTTTTGCCCGTGCTGTTATCCGGGCCTTGGCCCTCGACCCTCAGCTGGATGTGCCAAGCCCGACTTACACACTTTGCCAGAACTACGATACGACCCCTCCGGTTGCTCATTTTGATCTTTACCGCCTGTCAGGTGCGGATGCGCTGGATGAGTTGGGCTGGGAAGACATGTTGGAGCAGGGGATCGTTCTGATGGAATGGCCATATAATTGCTTCGATGCGTTACCGGGCGACGCCATAGCGATCACAATCGAACAGACTAGCGATGACATTCGCGAGCTTGAAATTTCCGGAAACCCAGAAACGCTTGAGCGAATTGCGCGCAGTCAAACCATTGGTCATTTTCTCGAACAAATCGGCAAGGCAGATCTTCCTCGTCAGTTTTTGTCGGGAGATGCGTCGAGCCGTTCCTATGAGTTGGTCGGGGCGAACCCACAATTTCTCTTGATGAACTCGCCTGCGATGCCGGATGGTCCGGTCATCAAAGATGGAAAGCCATACAGCCAGATTGCGCATTTGGCGGAAACAGTCTCCGCCTTTGTGGGTGTTGCAGAGATTTTACGAGAAGCGGGTGTCAGGACGCCGGTTATTCATGATCAGGATTTGGAACAGGGCCTACTTCTGACTGAATTTTTCGGTGATGAAGAGGTTATCGACGACGATCGCCAACCCATTGCCGAACGGTATGAAGTATGTGTGGAACTGCTTGCCGATTTACACTGCAAAACTGTTTCAACAGAATTTCAACTGACGAATGGCGACATCTATCAAGTTCCGCAATATGACCGCGATGCCATGTTGATCGAGGTAGATCTTTTGAAGCAATGGTATCTGCCGGAGATGGCGAAACCCGGCGCATCGTTAAAAGGCTTTGAAGAGCTATGGCTCGATTTAATCGACAAGCTAACCCCTGTCCCAAAGACACTGGTGATGCGCGATTTCCATTCGCCTAACCTTCTGTGGCTTGGCGATGAAAAGGGAATCAACCGTGTGGGCGTGATCGATTTCCAGGATGCGGTCATTGGGCCTGAAGCTTATGATCTTGCGTCACTGGCGCAGGATGCACGGGTCAACGTATCTTTGGAGCTCGAAACGCATTTGTTGGATTACTATTGCAGCTTGCGAAACGGCGAGGTTGACGGGTTTGATGAGGCGCAATTCCGCGAAAGCTATGCCATTATGGCTGCCCAGAGAGCCACAAAAATACTGGGAATTTTCGTGCGGCTCGATTTGCGGGATGGAAAACCGCAATACCGTAACCACATTCCGCGTGTTCGCGACTATTTGAACCGAAGCCTTAATCACCCCGTTTTGCACCCTTATGGCGATTGGCTCTCAAGTGTTATCGAACTGTAACGTTCGTGTCGCACTAAGCGCGAAATGATGCAGAAAGTTCCGGCCATAGATACGAGGCGCCGGATAGGAGAAAAATATGACGGTAAGTAAAGTCATTAAGCCCGCTGCCTTCAAAGAAGGCCCTAAAAAAGCGATGGTCTTGGCTGCCGGTCTTGGAACGCGGATGCGGCCGTTGACGGATCAGATGCCGAAACCTTTGATAAAAGTGTCAGGCAAAACCCTTCTCGATCATGGGTTGGATGCTCTGGAAAAAGCGGGCGTCGAAGAGGCGGTCGTGAACGTCCATTATCTCGCTGACCAAATTGAAGAACATGTGGCCCATCGCGAAGGCGATATGCAGATTACAATTTCTGATGAACGGTCTGAATTGCTCGACTCCGGTGGCGGAATTGCAAAAGCCCTGCCGCTGCTTGGTGATGAACCGTTTTATCTATTGAACGCGGATTCGTTTTGGATTGAAGGCTTCAAACCAAACCTCGCGCGGATGGCGGAGTTCTGGGACGCGGATGAGATGGATATTCTGCTTCTTCTTTCCGGGATGGCCACTGCCATTGGGTTTGGTGCGCGCGGAGATTTCACCATGGACCCGGACGGCCGTCTAGAGCGCCGGGCTGAGTTGAAAATCGCCCCATTTGCCTACGCCGGGGCAGCCATATTGAAACCCGATATTTTCCGCGATGGATCACAGGGCGCGTTTTCGCTCAATCGCCAGTTCGATCAGGCTCTTGAAACGGGTCGCTTGTTCGGGTTACGCCTTGAGGGGCTTTGGCTACATGTGGGAACGCCTGATGCTATCCACGCGGCCGAAGACGCAATTGCGCGCAGTGCCGCCTGATTACGGCGAGTTGGCGCGCCACTAGGGAGAGCGTCAACATCTCGGTTTCGGATACCACTGCGTCACCATCCTTTGTGCGAACAGGCAATGTCTTTACCGTTCCGCCGGGATGCGATTTCCTGTCGATTTCTGCAAATGCGCTTATTGATGGTCAGTTGATCGATGGTTTCCGGCCAAAGGATGATCCGCTTTTGCTTTCGACTGCCACGATTTACGTGCCAAACCGCCGTGCCGCGCGGGCGCTTTCAACCGCTTTTTTAAGTCTTCAAAGCGATCGCGCAACCCTGCTACCGAAAATTCGAACCCTCGGCGATACGGATGAAGATGAATTTGGCATCTCCCAGCTGGATGGCGCGGTGGATTTAGGTTCCAATGTCATCAGTACACTCGACCGCAAGTTTGAACTCGCGTCTCTCATTCAACAATGGCAAAACAACATCGCAGAGGAAACCAAGCGCCTCTATGGCGATGAAGATATTAAAATCCCAACGAGTGCTGCGGATGCATTCTATCTTGCGGCAGAGCTGAGCGATCTTCTCACACAGATTATCCAGGAAGAGGCGGCATGGGAGAAAATCCGGGCAGTCGTTCCTGAAGAACATGCGGAATGGTGGCGCCTCACTTCCACATTTTTACAGATTGTCATGGAGTTCTGGCCCAATCACCTGAGTGAAAAAGGCCTGACCGACCCGGCGATACACGCGCTCCAACTGTTGAAGAAGCGGGCACGGCAATTGGTAGAAAATCCGCCGCCTGGTCCCGTGATCGTCATGGGAACCACCGGCTCTGTTCCATCCACGCAGGCGCTGTTGAAATCCGTAAGCGGTTTGAAAAACGGCGCGATTGTTTTTCCCGGTGTTGATATGGAAATGCGGGCTGACGAATGGGAGCGGCTCCAGCGATCTGACCTTGTTCAAGATCCATTGGTGGAAGCGCAGCCCCAGTTTGGACTTGCCCGAACCCTGAATGCCTTGGGCGTAGACCGTGAAAACCTGATCGTTCTGGGGTCTCCATCCTCTCAAGTGCAGGAGCGGAGCAAGTTGATCAATCGTTCACTTTCGCTCGCAGATTTCACCGCCGATTGGCTTGAGGACGTGGCTGCGAAAGATATTTTGCAAATGTCTGAGGCGTTCAACGGGTTTTCATTCATCGATGCGGCAAATGAACGGCAAGAAGCATTGGCCATCGCAGTCGCCATGCGGGAGGTTCTCGAGGAGCCTGAGAAAACTGCTGCATTGGTGACACCTGATCGGACCCTTGCCCGGAGGGTCAGTCGGGAGTTGGAGCGGTTTGGTATCGCGGTTGATGATTCCGGCGGAAGCCCGCTGGTGCAAACGCCTGCTGCCGGTTTTCTTCGGCAGATCGTATCGCTGTGCTTTGGTGAGTGCACTAATCCGATGCTCACTGCATTGTTTAAGGGTGGCCTAGCCACTGTCGGTCTGCCTCGCGACCATGCTGCGTATCAGGCCCGTTTGTTCGAGTTGGTGATGTTGCGAGGGACGCTACAAACGCCCGAGACGGGTGCATTCGCAAATGCCCTTGCCGAGCGCCGACAGCAACTGGACACCGAAAAGCATGTGTCTCCACGGTTGAAAATGATCTCTGAAGCCGAATGGGATGATTTGTTTGACTGGGCGGAGAAAATTGATCACGCCTTCCAAGAATTTATGGAAGCGGTTCCGCAAGTTCCGGAAAATCCATCGGGCAAAGTGAGTTTGGCGACTTTGGCAAGCGCCATGCGACACCTGTTGTTGCAGCTTTCCAGTACAGAAGATGGGAAAGCCGCAATCAGTGAGGCCTATGGAGCCGATGAACTCGATACGTTGCTGGAGCAGCTTCAATCCGATGACGCGGGAAATTTCTTTCTAACTGTTGATGAGATTCCAGCGGTGTTGGATGCGCTTCTGTCGGACATTGTGTGTCGGACCGGGAAGACGACCCATTCGAGGCTCCATATCTTTGGTCCGCTGGAGGTTCGCTTGCTTGATCACGACCGGGTAATTCTCGGTGGGTTGAATGAAGACACATGGCCGCAAAACAACCGGGTGGATGCGTTTCTCAATCGCTCAATCCGGCGCGAATTGGGCTTGCCATCACCTGAACGCCGAACCGGGCTTGCGGCCCACGACTTTCAACAATTGACCGCCAAAAGCGAAGTGATCGTCTCACGCGCCGGGCGGGTGGATAAGGCTCCAACGGTCACATCACGATGGTTGCAACGATTGTTTGCACTCCTGGGCGATGATGTTAGCAAAGAAGCTCGTGATCGAGGTTCCCGATATTTGTCGTTTGCGAATGCACTTGATTTTTCTTCCGAGCGGGGCGAACGGGCGCAGCGACCGGCACCCACCCCGCCTGTGAGTGCGCGACCTCGCCGATTGCCCGTCACTGATGTGGAGACCTGGATCCGTGACCCTTATGCGCTTTACGCCAAGCGGATTCTGAAGCTTCGCCCCATTGATCCATTGGAACGCGAACCTGATCCCTTGCTCAAAGGCACGCTCTATCATGCGATCATGCAGGACTATGTGGAGGGGAAGCATTATTCGAAACCTACGGAAGGGCGACTTGGCGCTCTGAAAGATATTGCTGCGAGGCGGATCAATGCTGAGCACTTGCGGGATGATGTGGCGCTCGTCTGGCAATTGCGATTTGAGGAAATTGCCGAACGTTTTGTGGCTTGGGAAGCGGACTATCTTACTGCCAATAATGTGCGTGAAATACATTCCGAGATTGAAGGTGAGTTGTTGCTCGGGGAGCATTTTACGCTGACTGCAAGGGCGGACCGGATAGAGGTTCTCGCTGATGGGCGGGTCAATGTTTTGGACTACAAAACCGGCGGCAACCCAACTGAAAAACAAGCCCGAGGTCTATCTCCGCAATTGGCGCTGGAAGGATTAATAGCGCAAAATGGTGGTTTTACAGATGTCAGCAGAGTGGAAGTGAACGATTTGAAGTTCATTCGCCTACGGAGAAAAGACAAGCTTGAGACACCCTCGCTTCATGATGACAAAAATCCATTGGATGACATCATCAAGAATGCCCGGGATAATCTGATCGATCTCATTCATGCGTATCAGGAGGAGACGCAGGCTTATGTTTCGCGTCACGCGCCGTTCAAGGACAGCGAAATGAGTGGCGATTATGATCATCTTGCGCGCACGCGGGAATGGTCTTTTGGGGAAGAGGATAGTGGCGATGGGTAAGGCCATGAAAATTCCCTCGAAAACCCTCGAAGCGCAGTTTACGGCGTCAGACCCGGCTAACTCTGTATGGGTGTCAGCCAATGCGGGATCTGGAAAAACGCATGTTCTGACGCAACGCGTCGTACGCCTGATGCTTGCGGGCAATCCGCCGGATAAAATTCTTTGTCTCACATTCACGAAGGCCGCCGCCGCCAACATGAAGAACCGTGTGTTCGACATGTTGGGAACGTGGACCATGATGGGCGATGGTGATCTCGCTGAAGCCATCCGAAAGTCCACAGGTCTCTTGCCATCTGCCAAAGTGTTGAGGCGTGCCCGTCAATTGTTTGCAGAAGCGCTCGACACGCCAGGTGGTCTGAAAATTCAAACGATCCATGCTTTTTGCGAGTCACTGCTCCATCAGTTTCCTTTGGAAGCTAACGTATCCGGGCGTTTCGAAGTGCTGCAGGATACGGGTCAAGCCGCTCTTCTCGAGGAGGCGCGGATCGCCGTTCTTACCGGCAGGAGGGGACGGCAGTTTAATGATGTGGTCGCGCGGCTTATCGCTGACGTCTCTGACCAAAGTCTGGATGAAGCTATTTCCAGTGTCATCAGCAAACGGCATCGGTTTCGCCGTTGGCTGGAGCAGGCGGGTGGTTTGGAGCGGGCCTTGGATGAGCTTGCTCAAACGCTGGATGTTCCGAGAGATCAGACGGAAGATGAGATTTTCGGTCGCGTGCTTGGTCCGGTTTCTGAATACCACGATGAATATCTGAAACGCGTGCGGGATCTTGCTGCGCAGCATCCAGGAAGGACAAATAACAATTTGGCGAACTCGCTTTCTAGATATTTCGAAAATGATGATCCGGCAGAGAAGTTTGAAGGTCTACGATCTGCCTCACTCACGGCTAAAAACACACTTCGGGCTGGTGGTTCGATCGCTGACAAGCATGTGAAAGATGTGCTGCATGAAACAGTGGACCGGATCCAACTCTGTGGAGACCTTGTTCTCAAAGCTCTCGACCCGCTGTATTCGCTGCGCCTACTCAGAAAATCTGAACTTCTGTTCAATCTCGCAGATGCGGTTCTGTCTGAATATGATCGGCTGAAAACGCGCCGGGGTTTGATCGACTATGATGATCAAATCGAGCGATGTGTGAATTTGCTGGCGCGAAAAGACATCAGTGCGTGGATACGATATCGCCTTGATCGCGGGATCGATCACGTGCTGGTCGATGAGGCGCAGGATACATCCCCTGCGCAATGGCAGATCATCAAAGCAATTACGGATGATTTCCATTCAGGCGAAAGTGCTGCCGCGCGTGTCCGCACAGAATTTGTGGTGGGTGATGAGAAACAGTCGATCTATTCGTTTCAAGGCGCTGAACCGAAAGAGTTTGCGAGGCAAGAACGATTGCTTGAACGTACGGTAAGGCGCGCTGACAAACCATATGAGAAAGTTCAATTGGCGCTTTCGTTTCGGTCAACGCCGGATGTGTTGCGCGCCGTTGATGCGGTGTTTGCCAATGAACAGACCCGTAAAGGCCTTACGCAAAATGATGAGCCACCTGTTCATGATGCGATCAGAAATAGCGAGCCGGGGGAGGTGCAGGTTTGGCCGGTTTACCCAAAGCCCACGACGCCTGATCCTAAGAACTGGCTCGATCCTGTCGACCGCGAGGGTATGCAAGACCCGGCGGTTAAGCTTGCGGAGCGTATTTCGAGAACGATCGGCGATTGGGTTGGAAAGCCATTACCGGGAACAGGAGAAGCGTTGAAATTTGAAGATATTCTCGTTCTTGTTCGAAGACGGGACCGGTTCATTACTGCCCTCACACGCACCATGAAAGATATGGGTTTGGCGGTTGCAGGCGCGGACCGGTTGAAGCTGATGGAGCATATCGCGATTGAGGACCTTGTGGCGATTGGCAAATTCATTCTGCTTCCCGACGATGATCTGAACCTCGCCTGTGTTCTCAAGGGGTTTCATTTCGGTCTCAATGAAGACGAATTGTTTGCCCTTGCCCATGGGCGCAAAGAACCAACCTTGTTTGCTCATCTGGAAGGTCTGGCAAAAGGTGCCGATACAAAGAAGGCGGCACTGGCCGCTGCGGTTCTGGAGAAATTGAACATTCTTTTGAACAAGGGTCAGACGCTTGATGTGTTTGATTTTTATGCCTGGCTCCTTGGTGCCGGACAGGGGCGACGGCAACTCCTCGCTCGACTTGGGATGGAGGCCGAGGATGTGATCGATGCATTTGTCGATGAAATCCTGAGTTTTCAACGCGAAGGCGGTGTGGCTTTGGAAGTCTTCCTTGCGCAACTCACCAAAGCCAATCCGGAGATTAAACGGGAGTTGGAACTGGATCGTGATGAAGTGAGGATACTCACGGTCCACGCCTCGAAAGGACTGGAGGCAAAAGTTGTCTTTCTGGTTGATCCCTGCAACCAGGCCTGGGACACAAAACATCGCGAACGGGTTTTCCAGATCGGCGCGGATGATGATGAGCGTGCGCCCTTTGTCTGGGTGCCTACCGCGGATGATGGCACAGACCTGACCCGGGAAGTGCTGGATGCGGAAAAGGCTGCTGCGGAAGCTGAGTATCGTCGGCTTTTGTATGTGGGCATGACGAGGGCTGCCGACCGCCTTGTCGTATGCGGATATCGGGGGTCACGAGAACCCAAGTATGATCATTGGCATTCCATGGTTTCGGCTGCATTGGTTCCCGATGCTGAACCTATCATGGACAATAGTGGTGAAATCATCGGGCATCGATGGGAGGCTGATGTGCCCAAGAAGCCGGTTGATCCGGTGGTTGAAGAAGTGGAAGCCGAGGCGCCGCAAACAGAGGCGCTCCCCAATTGGCTTTATGAAAAAGCAAAACCAGACCCTGTCTTTCCGCGGCCGCTCACGCCGTCCGGCGCATTCGCATTGATTGATCGTGATATGAAATCGAACCGAAAACCCGCCTTTGAAAGGGAGGGGTTTAACGGTTCGCAGGCGACCAGTCTTGGCAATGCGGTTCACCGTGTTTTGGAAGTGCTGCCTTCGATTGCGGAAGCGGATCGGCGCGAAGTTTCAGCATCCTACCTTCAACATGTGGGTCGGCATTGGCCGAGCGGGGCTGTGGAACAGGCCTGCAGGATGGTTTCGACTGTCATGCAAGATGACACCTTGCGCTTTGTTTTTAGCGATGATGGCCAGTCAGAAGTATCAGTGGTCGGTCGGCTCAAGACCGATATTGGCGAACGATTGATAACCGGACAGATCGATCGTCTGATTGTCACCGATGAACGCGTTCATATTGTTGACTACAAAACGAACCGATATGTACCTGCGACCGTGGACGAGGTGCAGCCTGAATATATCGCTCAGTTGGCGCTGTATCGGCATGTCATTCAAGACATCTACCAGGGAAGACCGGTCCATTGCGCCTTGCTTTGGACTAGCGCACCTCTGCTTATGGAAATCGGAGAGCAGAAGCTTCACGAAGCATTGGAATTGATCAAGAAGGGGTGAACGGTCGTTAACGTCGCTTGACGCTTGTGAGCGGCGTTCTTACGTTTGGGGTACAGAAATTCAATTAAGCTGCGATTCTTTTCGGCAGCGCGTTCATAAGGAGGTCCGGAATGGCCACGCTAAAAATTGACGAAAGTAATTTTCAATCGGATGTTCTGCAATCGGACGTGCCAGTGGTCGTGGATTTTTGGGCTGAGTGGTGCGGCCCGTGCAAGGCAATTGGCCCGAGCCTTGAAGAAATCTCCGATGAGATGGAAGGCAAAGTCAAAATCACCAAAGTGAATATTGACGAAAATCCGGATATCGCCGCACAATATGGTGTGCGTTCAATCCCCACGCTTTTGCTTTTCAAAGGCGGCGAGGCTGCTTCCATGCAGGTGGGTGCGAAACCAAAAACTGCGCTTGTGGAGTGGATAAACAGCGAAGCGTAAGGTTGCTTGATTCCCTAATAGATTAGCCCGGCCAAGTGCCGGGCTTTTTTGTGTATGCCTACAAGCTCATGGCACAAACCTGTTTCTCACACTCTATTGGGGTGGCGTGCCATTCCGCTCTAGAATTTCGCCGATCATATAGAGGGAGCCCGAGAACAAGACTCTGATGTTTTTCTCAGCTTGCCGTAGTTCTTGGGCATAGGAAACCGCCTCATCGATCGAGCCAAACGGACTTGCTTTAAGGCCTGCCTTTATGGCGTGGTTTGCCAATTCATCGGGTGGTATCCCGGCATCGCTCATTGATATTGGGACAGTGAGGACTTCTGTATCCAGCTCAGCAAAGGGCGTGAAATATCCCACAGGTTCTTTGGTGTTGATCATCCCGCAAATCATCAGCAGTTTGGTGTTCGACAATTGAATTTGCTTGGCAAGTTCCTCGGCAATGGCTTCGCCCGCATTAGGGTTATGTCCGCCATCGATCCATATGTCCGCGTTATCGTGGAACTGAGCAGTGATCCTACCCTTGGCGAGACGCTCCAGTCTTCCGGGCCAGGTCACCGTTTCCATGGCTTTTTCGAAGGCACTGTCGGCGATTTCGATCTCACTCAATCGAATAGTAGCGATGGCAAGCGCTGCATTTGCCAGTTGATGCTCCCCGGACAAGCGGGGCGAGGGTAGGTCCAGCAATCCATCGGTATCCTGAAATACAAAACCGGTGGCTTCGCGATCAAAATCGAAATCCTGTCGTGCGATGCTAAGCCTTGAAGCGTTTTTCTCCGCCACTTCGCGGATCACTTCTAAGGCTTCATCTTGTTGGATGCCCACCGCCACGGGTGAGCCTCTCTTGATAATGCCTGCTTTTTCAAACGCGATCTTGGCAATTGTGTCTCCGAGATACGCCTGATGATCGAGGGCCACAGGCGTAATCGCCGTGACAACGGGATTTTGCAGGACATTCGTTGCGTCGAACCGTCCGCCAAGCCCGACCTCCACCAGCGAAAAATCAGCCCGGTGTTCGCTGAATAATACGAACATAACGGCAGACATAATTTCGAATATTGTAATTGGCTTGCCGTCGTTCGCTGAAGCAACCCGTTCGATTGTGTTGGCCAGCGTATCGTCATCAACGAGTTTTCCTGCCAACCGATAACGTTCGTTCCAATTCACCAAATGGGGAGAGGTGTGCACATGGACTTTATATCCGCCAGCCTCAAGAATGGCCCGGATGAAGGCAAGGGTCGAGCCTTTTCCGTTCGTTCCTGCCACATGGATAGCCGGTGGGATCTGTAAATGCGGGTTGCCCAGTTTTTCGAGCAGGCCCGTGATGCGGTCCAATGAAAGGTCAAAGCCTTTCGGATGAATGGCGGATAATTGCTCTATGAGCGCATCTGTGCGGCCAGACACGTGTCTGTCTTACTGGGAAGTGGAGGCAGTTTCGGCCTCTGGTGCTGTGGTCGCGGCGGAAATCTCTTCTGCTTCATCGTCAGCGGAATCGGCTTTCGTCGAAGGATCAGATGTTTCGCCTGGGTCGCTCGAGACAAACGGAGGCATGTTCAGCATAAGCCGGACGACGCGAGAAATGGTCGACTTCAGTTCCAGACGGCTGACAATCATGTCGATCATACCGTGTTCCAGAAGGTATTCGGAGGTCTGGAAATCATCGGGCAATTTTTCCCGAATGGTTCCCTCGATAACACGGCGACCCGCGAAGCCGATGACAGCGCCCGGTTCTGCGATATGGACATCACCGAGCATGGCGTAAGATGCCGAGACGCCACCAGTGGTGGGGTTGGTGAGCACGACGATGTAGGGCACTCCCGCATCTTTCATCCGTTGAACACCAACGGTTGTGCGGGGAAGCTGCATCAGGGACAGAATACCTTCCTGCATTCGCGCGCCACCGGATGCTGCGAAAAGAACAAGCGGTGTTTTCGTTTCCGCAGCCAGTTCCATGGCAGTGACGATCATCTCACCAGCCGCCATGCCAAGAGAGCCGCCGATAAATTGCATCTCGTGTACGACCGCAATCATTTCGGTGTCTTCGACCTTGCCTTTGCCCGCGAGAATGGAGTCTTCCATTCCGGTCTTTTTGCGGGCGTCTTTGAGCTTGTCGATATAGCGCGACTTATCGCGGAATTTGAGTGGGTCCTGGCTTACCTTTGGCATTGCCAGGGTTTCGTATTCCCCATTGTCGAAGAATTGTGAGAGCCGAACCTTTGCGGAAATCTTCATATGGTAGCCGGAATTCGGCACCACACCCATGTTCGCATCGAGATCTTTATGAAAGACCATTTCGCCAGTTTCCGGGCATTTGATCCAGAGGTTTTCCGGCATGTCTTTACGGCTAAGGATGCCGCCGATTTTTGGCCTTACGAGATTGGTGATCCAGTTCATGCTCTTTGCTTTCTGACCTGTTGGTCTAATCCGGTACCCTTTATATGGGAATGCGCGTTAGTGTTTAACAGAGCGCACTCCGCTTGCAAGTTCCGCCACGAGCGCGTGAACTGCTTGTGGGGTTTCCGTGGTTCCTTTGCCATTCCCGTCAAGTGTGTCGGCTATTGCACCGACAAGCGCTGATCCGACCACGACCCCATCTGCACCTTTGCCAATATCCGCGGCCTGTTCGGCTGTTTTCACGCCAAATCCAACGGCCACTGGCAAATCGGTCGATTGTTTTATTTTCGCAACCGATGCGGCAACCACACCCGGATCAGGCGCGGCAGCGCCCGTGATCCCTGTGATCGAAACATAATATAAGAACCCTGACGTATTTTCGAGAACCCGGGGCAAGCGCTCTTCATCGGTAGTTGGTGTGGCAAGGCGAATGAAATTAATGCCGTGCTTTACTGCCGGAATACAAAGTTCATCGTCCACTTCAGGCGGTGCATCAACGATGATCAAACCGTCAACACCGCACTCTTTCGCGTCGCTTAAAAATTGTTCATTCCCGTAGATGTAGATTGGGTTGTAGTAGCCCATGAGTATGACTGGCGTGTCGCTGTTTTCTTTACGAAACGCTTTTACGGTTGCCAGTGTTTTGGTGAGTGTCATGCCTGCTTTCAGCGCCCGTTGGCCCGCAAGCTGGATGGAAGGCCCGTCAGCCATGGGGTCGGAAAACGGCATGCCAATTTCGATCAGGTCAGCGCCCGCTTCCGGCAAGCCCTTGATGATATCCAGAGCGGTGTTTTCATCCGGGTCGCCTGCCATTACGAATGTGACAAGCGCGGGACGGCCTTCATTTTTTAGCTCGGCAAAGCGGGCTTCAATGCGTGTGGTCATGGGATCTAGTTCCTGCTTAAAGCTCTACGCCGAGGGCTGCGCCTACGGTAAAGACATCTTTATCGCCACGCCCGCAAAGGTTCATGACGATAATCTGGTCTTTACGCATGGTTGGTGCGCGCTTCATGATTTCAGCCAAAGCGTGGCTTGGTTCAAGCGCCGGGATAATGCCTTCAACCTTGCACAAGAGCTGGAATGCTTCCAACGCTTCCGTGTCGAGGATCGGCACATACTGCACGCGGCCTGAGTCTTTTAGCCAAGAGTGTTCCGGCCCGATACCAGGGTAATCAAGGCCTGCGGAAATTGAATGTCCTTCAAGGATTTGCCCGTCATCGTCTTGAAGAAGGAAGGTGCGATTGCCATGCAACACGCCTGGTTTACCGGCCGCAAGAGATGCGCAGTGCTGATCGCCTTCGAGGCCGTGACCGCCTGCTTCCACGCCGACAATCTCCACGTCCTTGTCATCCAGAAACGGGTGGAAAAGACCGATGGCGTTGGAGCCGCCACCCACTGAGGCGACCAGCATGTCTGGCAGTTTGCCTTCAGCTTCTAGGATTTGTTCACGGCACTCTTTGCCGATCACGGATTGGAAATCGCGCACGAGTTCCGGATAAGGGTGCGGACCTGCAGCGGTGCCGATGAGATAATAGGTATCATCCACATTGGTGACCCAATCGCGCAACGCCTCGTTCATGGCATCTTTCAGTGTGCCGGCACCTGCTGTAACGGGTTCGATTTCCGCCCCCAACAGTTTCATGCGGAATACGTTTGGCGATTGCCGCTCCACATCGGTTGCACCCATATAGACCTTGCAGGGAAACCCGAATTTGGCTGCCACAGTGGCTGAGGCCACACCATGTTGACCGGCACCGGTTTCAGCGATGATCCGGGTTTTGCCCATACGTTTCGCCAGCAGAATCTGACCGAGGCAATTATTGATCTTGTGCGAACC
>CAWUJX010000029.1:0-26330 GCA_963922635.1 uncultured Hyphomicrobiales bacterium
CGCTGACACTTTCTCACCGACCATGATCGATGGCGCGTTCAGATTGCCGTTCGGGATATGGGGGAAAATCGACGAGTCCGCAATCCGCAAACCTTCAACGCCGATAACATTGCATTCAGGGTCAACAACAGCGTTGATATCATCCGCTGCGCCCATTTTGGCGGTGCCACAAGGGTGGTAAGCGCTTTCGGCATGTTCGCGGATGAACGCATCAAGTTGTTCGTCGGTTTGAACGTGTTCGCCCGGCTGGATTTCGTAGCCCCGATAGGGATCAAACGCCTCTTGCCCGAATATTTCCCGGGTCAGGCGGATACAGTGGCGGAAGTCCTCCCAATCTTCAGGCTCGCTCATATAATTGAAGAGGATGGAAGGTTTGTCTTTCGGGTCTGCGGATGTGAGCCGCACATGCCCGCGAGACTTTGAGCGCATGGGACCCACATGGACTTGAAACCCGTGGGTGGGTGCAGCCGCCTTTCCATCGTAGCGAATGGCAACGGGCAGGAAGTGATACTGAATGTCGGGATACTTAACACCGGGCTTCGACCGCACAAACGCACAAGCTTCGAAGTGATTAGTCGCACCGTCGCCGGTTTTGTTCAGCAACCATTCCAAGCCGATGAGGCCTTTGGAGAATAGGTTGAGCTTTGAATAGAGAGATATGGGCTGGATGCATTCCTGCTGGATGTAGAGTTCCAGATGATCCTGAAGGTTCGAGCCGACGCCCGGGCGATCTGCGATCACGTCAATGCCATGTTCCTTGAGGTGTTGGGCAGGGCCGATCCCCGAAAGCATTAACAATTTGGGCGAATTGAATGCAGATGCAGCAAGGATCACTTCGCGATTGGCTTTAATAAATTGACTTTGGCCGCCACGTGCCACATCGACGCCAATGGCTCTCTTGCCTTCGAAACGCACACGTTCGGCAAGGCCGCGAACCATATTCAGGTTTTGGCGTTTCAGCGCTGGTTTGAGATAGGCGTTGGCCGTGGACCAGCGACGGCCCTTGTGGATCGTATGTTGGAACCTAGAGAAACCCTCTTGTCGCAAGCCGTTGTAATCGGGTGTAACCCCGAAACCCGCTTGTTCACCCGCTTTGATAAACGCATCAAACAAGGGGTTTTGCGTGGTCCCTTTTTTCACGTGGAGCGGTCCATCGGTGCCACGTGATCCGTCTTCGTTGGATGACGCGTTTTCCATTCGCTTGAAGTAGGGAAGTACATCCGCATACGACCACCCCTTTGCGCCTGCTTCTTCCCAATGGTCGAAGTCGCACGCATGGCCTCTTACATAGACCATGCCATTGATGGAAGACGACCCGCCTATCACTTTGCCACGCGGTGCGGCAAGGTTTCGATTTCCAAGCCCCGGTTCTGGCTCGGTTTTGTAACCCCAGTCATAGGTGGACATGTTCATCGGGAATGAGAGCGCGGCAGGCATTTGAATAAACGGACCGATATCACTGCCGCCATATTCA
The DNA here is from genome assembly GCA_963922635.1 of uncultured Hyphomicrobiales bacterium. Classification (GTDB taxonomy): domain Bacteria; phylum Pseudomonadota; class Alphaproteobacteria; order Rhizobiales; family Rhizobiaceae; genus JAALLB01. The sequence goes on from CAWUJX010000029.1 coordinate 1,475, forward strand.
ATCACAAGGACTGAGTGTTTCCCATCTTCTGACAAGCGATCCGCCATTACCGCACCAGCGGAACCGGAACCAACGATCACATAATCCGCTTTAAGCTCAGGCGTGGTATTCGCAGAAGCAGACATGTTTTTCTCCAACGGTTTGGGTGGACGGCACTAGGGAGCCTCCTGTGAAATCCATAAAGTTGAGGCTTCGCAAAGGTATAGCGCTGCACAAGTTCTTTTAAAATGGCTGATTTATTAACTTTTGCGGTGACAGCTACGAATCGAATCAGTTAACCAAGTGTTAACGATTGTGGCAATCAGATGAACAGCGGCAGGCGTATCAGTATAACGCTTTGATTTATCTTTATATTTTGTCTGAGTCGTTACATATCGAAGTCGGCCATGTGTTTGCGTTGGGTCGGATTTGATGGGGACACAAGTCAAGAATGCGGAGGTTTGGGTAGAAACCCCTCCTATTTTGTGTCGCTGGAAAAAACGGAAAACGGGGAAATACATGGCAAAAATTATTAACGAGGAAGAGAAGCAGGGACCTGTGCTGGTTACCGGGCTTAATGCCAAGCGGTTTACGGCATCAACGCTTGCTATTGCCACCATGTTGGCAACAACAGTGCCAGCCTGGTCGACCATCGACAACACGGTGACCGCTACCGGTTCTTCGCCCGGCAACACTGATGATATTGTGGTTACCGCGGACGAAGAGGTCGATGTGGCTGACGATGCGCCGGCACTCGTTATGACAAAGTCTGTTGTCGACAACGCAACAGGACTTCCGCTGGGAGCAAACGTTCCTGCGGGTACTGTTGTTCGGTATGAATTTGCTGTTGAGAACACCGGTAACGTTACAATCACTGATGTGGATATCAACGAAACCGCGTTTGACGGAACGGGTTCTGTTGATCCAACGGACGCCACAGTGACCAATGATGGCGGCCTGGCCACGGGTGATTCCACTGACGCCACAGCGGGTGACGGCATTTTTGATGTTTTGGCACCTGGCGATACGATTACATTTACATCGACCTATACGGTTCTTGCCTCAGACATCGTCGGTGAAGGCGGTGGTGACGGCACTCTGGACAATACCGCGAACGCAACGGGTGAAGCGCCTCCTGCAACGGGTTTTGGTACGGTCACGTCACCGGACGATTCAGCATCGTTTGATCTGGAAGATCCGAACGCAACACTTGCAGTCACCAAGGTTGCGATCCTTGATGATGGTACACCAATCGTCGATCCGAGCACCGCTAACGTCGCTGCAGGCAGCGTTGTTACCTATGAGTATGTTGTTACCAACACCGGTAACGTACCGATCGACAACGTATCGCTCTCTGACTCGGTTACAGCGGGTTCTGGCACAACACCTGTACCGACGATCTTCAGCAACACAAGCACCTCGCCTGATACGACGGATGCTGGTGGTGATGAGATCTTCGACACCTTGGGTGCGGGCGACTCGGTCACATATCGTGCGACCTACACCGTCACTCAGAGCGACGTGGACAACCTGCAATAGGTTTGAAACGCTACCGCTGAAAAAATCAGGCCAGCCTGTCCATCGGGCTGGCCTTTTGATTCTGGTGGGGCCGAAGCAGGTAACGGATGGTTAACGTTAACGATTATTTAACCCGACTCACAGCAACTCCTTTGACGAAGGAATTGCCATGCGTCGTTGCTCACACTCACTACTCATTCGATTTGGGAACCGTTATGCAAAACGGTATCTGCTCATGCTTGCGTTAGTGCCCGGGTTGGGTGGAGCATCGGTTTTTCCAGCCTTTGCGACCATTGACAACACCGTCACAGTTACAGGAACGCCGCGGGGCGGGGTGCCTGACAGTGTTGTCGCCACAGCATCTGAAAGTCTTGATGTGGAAGATGCGGCTCCTGCTCTCACGATTGTCAAAACGGCGGTCTTGAATGACGAGATCAATGCCGATGGTTTCGCCGAGGTGGGTGAGACGACCACATATACCTACGAGGTCCGCAATTCGGGCAATGTGACGTTAACCAATGTGGCGGTGCAGGATACCCACGAGGGTGTGATTCTGTCTCCGGCTCCCGCAGGCGAAGTGATTACCATACCGGGGCCAAACCTCACATCCGATATCGGGACGCCAAATGATGGGGTTGTGCAGACCCTTGATGTGGGCGCGACCGCAACTTTCACAATTAATCTTACTGTCACTCAACAGGAGGTAGACGATCAGTAACGTCTGAGGCGAACCTTTGAAATGCAATATGCGAACGCAATGACACTGCTTAAAGGTTGGGCAAGTTGCAGGTTGCACCCTGTGGCATTGCTTCTTGCGTTCTGCGTTTTACTTTCTTTGGCGCTTTCAGGTGCCCGTGCTGCGATCGATAACACTGCCCGTGCAGTGGGTGTTTTTAACGGTTCAGCTGTATTTTCCGCACCGAGCGTCCAGTCTATCCCGGTAATCCCTGCGAACCCATTGATTGCGGTCGATAAAGTCGGGGTTCTAAACGATGATGACGGCACTCCGGGCCTCACCGCGGGAGATACGATTTCATATACGATCACCGTCACCAATCCGGGGAATATCAGCCTTACCGGTGTTACAGTAACCGATCCCCTGATTGCTCTTACCTTTGTGGGCGGTGACGCGGATAATGATTTCCGTCTGGATCCCACTGAAACCTGGACCTACACGGGCAATTACACCATCACCAATTTCGATCTGGCCACGAATGGTCTTGGCGACGGCGATATTGATAATACGGTAACCGCCGATTCCACTGAAAGTGCTCCAGCCACCGATACTGAAGAAACTCTTATTGATCCCAATGTATCGCTATTGGTTTCAAAAGTGGGAACGCTTAACGATGATGACGGCACGCCGGGCCTCTCTGACGGTGACACAATTTCATATGTTATCTCAGTGGAAAACAACGGCATTGCCGATCTGACCAATGTGGTGGTGACCGATACTCTTACGCAAAGCGGTTCATCGCAGTCACTCACCACACTCTTTGTCGGGGGAGATACGAATAGCGACAATACGATCAATGCCGGCGAGACATGGACCTACTCGGCTTCTTATCCTATCACTCAAGCTGACATCGATGATGGCGGCAATATTGTAAATACCGCCACGGTGACAACCGATCAGATCGGCCCACGTGATGGGGTCGATACACAAGTGCTGGGCGGCTTTGTGGATGCGTTCACCATGACCAAGCTCGCAAGCCTTGTGGATGGTGATGCTGATGCGCTGGCAGATGCGGGCGAAACGATCAATTACACGTTCCGGTTCACAAACATCGGTAACCGTACGCTGGCAAACCTTTTGCCGATTGATCCACTGCCGGGTCTTTCAGCAATCCTCTGTTCCAACGATATCGACAATGATGGCGACATTGATTTGTTGTTGCCGGGCCAGACACTCGACTGTACCGCCACTTATACGGTGACACCGACGGATGTGGGCAATGGTACCGTGGATAATACGGCCACGTCGTCTGCAACGCGGATCAATGGCGTTGTTCCTGTGATCGAAGACGACACGGCGAATGACAATTCGACGATGACGCCCACAGACAGCAATTTCGAGATTGATGTGAACAAGACAGTGGCTTCTGCGGTGGAGGTGCTGCCCAATGTGGTCGAGATTGAGTATCTCATTGAGATCACGAACCTTGCGCCTGTAACCCAGACCAATGTGACAGCTGAAGATGATGTGGCCGGTGGTATTGTGGCGCCTGCTCAGCTTATTGGCGATGCAACGATCGTAGGCTTCAGCGGATTTAGCGGTCCCGGTATTCAAAATGCTGCGTTTGATGGAAACACGGTAACACAGCTTCTTTCCGGAGATGTGCAACTCGCGCCGCTTGCCACGGGCGAGATTAGAGTTCGTGCACAGATTGATCGTCGGGCGCAATTGCTGAGCACTCTCAACACTGCTCTTGTGACGACCGATCAGATCCCGGGCACGGTTCCATCTGACGATCCCAATGAGACGCCGGGTGACCCGAACGATGTGAACCCAACGCCGTTTGGCTTGCCGGATCAGGATCAGGATGGTTCGCCCGATACAAACGAGTCACCCACTGGCGACCGCGATGGTGACGGTGTTCCCGATGCTGTGGATTATGACCCGACCGGCTATTTCTACTGCGAAGAAGACGGGCGCATTCTCAGCGGTGGTTTGATCTCCATTCAAAATGTCTCAGGTGGCGGCACACAAACCGGGATTGGCAGCAGCAACAACATCACCATTTTGCAGGATGGTAGCGCCGGATTTTACCAGTTCTATGTGACTGCACCCGGCACTTATCGTCTTATCGCAACGCTACCGCCTGGCGGTAATGCAAGTACGACGACGACAAGTTCTGGCTCTTTGGATGTCACATCGCTTCTTCCGAGTAACCCGGGCGTGCTTGGTTCGGGCGAAGTGGGCTCGACCGGCGTTCTTGCAGACTTCACTTCTGCGGCCAATCCGTTCTTCACAGAGTTCGTGATCGAAAGCGGTGATCCGGCAATCTTCAATAACAATATTCCGCTCATGTTCTGTGGCACGCCGAGCGTGATCGCCAACAAGGAGATCGCTTCAGCACCTGTCACCCAGGGCGATGGCTCAGCAAACCTCACCTATCGTGTGACGCTTGAAAACAACGGCAGCACACAAGTTAATGAGGTATCTCTCTCAGATGATATGGCGGCCGTATTTGGTGCCGGAAACTTCACTCTGATTAACACAAGCATTGAAACCGCACCTGTGGGGTTCGGTGCCACTATTGACCCATTCTTTGATGGAAATGCCAACACAAGCCTTTTGACCACGGCTCCGGCTGGAAACCTTGCAATTGGTGAAAGTGTTTCTGTTCTGATCGAACTGAACGTGGATGTGGCTCCGGGGACATATATCAATACAGTGGTCGGTAGCGGACTCAATCCGCTCACGTCTGCAAGTCTGCCGGACGTCACAGCTTCGGTTCCTGTGGTAATCTCCGCGCCAACAGCCACATCAGGCGTAATCGCGGTTAAACGCACACCGGTTGCCTCTGCGCCTCTGGGTGGGGTCGTGCCGTATACAATTACTTTCGAGAATACAGGGGCACTTGATGTGACCGGAGCGGATTTTGTGGATGCGCTTCCAGCCGGGTTCACCTATGTGGCGGGCAGTGCGACCATCGACGGTACGCCAGTTGAACCAACCATGGTGAACAAACAGCTGGTATGGAGCGGACAGACTATTCCTGCAGGCGCCACTGTAACAATAGAAATCCGGGCGGTCTTGGGCGCTGGTATCACAGGAACCGAGTTCACCAACTTTGCATTTGTGCGCAATCCTGCGGATAACTCGCTTATCTCGAACCGGGCAGCTGCCACCATCAGTCTCGAAATCGAATCTGTTTTCCAGTGTAGCCAGATCGTAGGCCGGGTGTTCGATGACCTCGACAAGGATGGGTATCACGATACGGGCGAGCCAGGGCTTGGTGGTGTGCGCGTGGTGAGCGTGAACGGCTTGCTGATTACAACAGACCAATACGGGCGCTATCATGTGGCCTGTGACGCGATACCTGACGACCGGATTGGCTCAAACTACATCCTGAAACTTGATGATCGGACATTGCCAACGGGCTATCGCCTAACAAGTGAGAACCCACGCGTGGTCAGAATTACTCAGGGCAAACTGGTGAAGTTGAATTTCGCGGCGGCTAACCTGCGGGTGATCTCATTGGCTCTTGCGGATGAGTCGTTCAAACCCGGTTCAGAAAGCCTGACAGAACACGCACTTCGTGACGTGGCGCGGATTTTGCCACTGCTGGAAGAAGAGCCATCGGTGTTGAAAATCACCCATGAGGGCGCGACTGATAACCGTGGTTTGAAAAAGCCACGTCTCAAAGCGGTGAGGGCGCTGATCGAGCAGGCATGGGCCGCCCGAAGCCGTCCTCACAAGCTGATTGTTGAGGTTGCCGAGGCCCGTTAAAACTCTGATCTTTCAGGCGTTTCACAGGGTGTTTGTTAACGTTCCGTAAACCATAAATCGTGCATCTTCTGTTAACCATGTTCGTTAACGGATTTTCTATGATGCACCACCTTAAAAGGGCGGGTCTTTCCGGGGTGAGCAAGCTTACGCTTGCTACTGCGGTATTTGGCATTTCTACGTTTCCGACACTGGGTTTTGCCAATGATTTGGACTTTCTTCTTCAAGCTGAGCAGGAGCTGCAGTCTCAACCCGTTGTAAAAGCTGAATATTCTACGGTCTCCATAAGCGTGGATGGTGAAACGGTGATCGGCTCTCCAACCGTGCAAGACAAGATTATTAGAACGGACAAGGCGCTTGAGGCGGTAGACATTCAGGTGAAGTTTGACGGACTGGATGTGACTCGTCGGTTAAACGTTTCGACCCATGATTTGCGGCGTACATATGCGCCCGGCGAGGTTATTCCGTTTTCGGCGAGCTGGAATTATCCTGATTGGATTGCGCGAGCTGAAATTCGTTTGTTCAAGCAAGTTGATAAATACGCCACAGAGGCGATTGCTCACCCTGTTCAAGTGATCGAAGTTTCGAAACAGGGCGATGGTGGTTATGCGGAGTGGGAAAGTTACGCTGACGCTCGGTCGCTCGATGATAATGGCGACAAGCTCGTCTATGTGCTTCGCGTCTATGATCACAAAGGCCGCTTCGATGAAACGACACCTTTGTCGATCCGTCTGAGCAAGACCGAAGTGAATGTGGAAGACCGTTTGGGCACTGTGCCTGTGGCACCGGGAGAAGCTGATGACCGCACGGGTGTCTCGAATATCCCGCTATATGGCGGTTCTGTCACCGTCCATGGCCGCAACATTCCTCCTGGATATACGGTCACGGTTCTTGGAGATACGATTCCAGTCGACAATGGTCAGAAATTTGTAACCAGCCGTATTTTGCCACCGGGCAAACATGTGGTCGATGTGGCTGTAAGTGGTCAGGGCAAAGGTACCGGCCTGCAATTTGAACGTGACATAAACATCGCTGATAGCGAATGGTTCTATGTGGGACTGGCAGATATTACCGTTGGCAAGCGTTTTGGCGATGACGCCAGCATGCTCTCTGATGCTTATCCCGGGGAATTCGCTGAACGTTACGAAAAAGGGCGGCTTGCGTTTTACCTCAAAGGTAAGGTCAAAGGTGAGACACTCATCACTGCTGCGTTCGACACCACCGAAGATGACCTCGATAACTTGTTTCGAAATCTCGACGAGAAAGACCCTCGACGCCTTCTCCGAAATCTGGACCCGGATGATTTCTATCCAGTCTATGGGGATGACAGCACTACGGTCGAAGATGCGCCAACCGCAGGCAAATTCTATGTTCGCATAGAGCGTGGTCAGAGCCACGTCATGTGGGGTAATTTCAAAAGCCGGATTAACGAAACGGAACTGACCCGTTTTGAACGCAGCCTTTATGGCGCACATGCTGTATTGCAGAGTGAGACCACAACGCATCACGGCGAATCTGTGGCGAAGGTCGAAGCGTTTGCTGCAGAACCGGGTTCGTTGCCGCAGCGCGATGAGTTTCGTGCGACCGGCGGTTCAGCGTATTTCCTGCGTCGGCAAGACATTAATCAGGGGACAGACCAGGTCACCATTGAAGAGCGTGACCGCGTTACCGGTCAGGTGGTGGCACGAACATTGCTGCGCTCTGATGAAGACTACGAAATTGACTATGTGCAGGGCGTTGTTCTTCTTAAGAGACCGATTTCATCGAGTACGGGCACTTCAGGTTCTGTTCGCCAAGGCGCAATTGGTGGAAACGAGCAATTCCTGATCGTCAATTATGAATATACGCCAACGCTGACCGATCTTGACGGGTATAGTTATGGCGCGCGTGGTCAGGTTTGGCTCGGAGACAATGTGCGCGTCGGCGCTACGGGATATTCGGAAGATACAGGCGCTGCGGATCAGACATTGGTCGGTGCTGATGTGTTGCTCCGGATGTCTGAGAAAACCTATTTGGAACTTGAATGGGCGCAATCGGAAGGTGATACATTCGGGATCGTCCAATCGACCGATGGTGGCTTCATTTTCAACCCTGTCACTGGGGCCAATACGACCGGTGGACGTTCGGAAGCATATCGCGCGAAGCTTGGCGTGGATTTGGAGGAAGCAACTGCCGGTGCCGTTAAAGGAAGTTTGAGCGCCTATTACGAACACCGTGATGAGGGTTTCAATGCCCCCGGGCGTTACACTTCGGTAGAAGAGAGGCTCGCTGGTGCAGCGGCTGAAATCAAGATTTCCGATGATACAACGATTCGCGCGAAATATGATGATGTGCAGCGCGCTGATGGCAGCGACCGCCGCGAAGCCAATGCGGAAATTGAGCAGCGATTGAGCCCGGAATATACGGCGAGTATCGGCGTCACACATTCTGATTACGATACGCCGATTGGCTCCACGACCGGATTTGGATCACGCACCGATGTGGGCGCAAGGCTCACCCGCGAATTGGAAAACGGCGATAAGCTATGGGTTTTCGGTCAGGCTACGGTTGATCGTGAAAAAACACGGGAGCGCAATGACCGCGCCGGGATTGGGTTTGAAGCGGATCTGACCGATAAAATCTCACTCACCGCCGAAGCCTCTTACGGCACGCAAGGTGTGGGTGGTCTTGCACAACTCACTTACTCGCCCAACGCAGATGATAGTTATTATCTCGGATATCGTCTCGATCCCGATAGCACAGCCGGTGATCTGAACGGGTACGATCCTTTTGGTCGCGATTACGGTTCCATTGTCTTTGGGGCTAATCGCCGTGTGAACGACCAGCTGACTGCGTTCTTTGAAGAGAATTATGACTTCTCCGGCACACAACGCTCCCTCACGCATACATATGGTGTAAACTACACGCCGGACGATGCGATCACGGTCACCGGCGGTATCGAGGCCGGTGAAATCTATGACAGTGTGAATGGTGATTTCGATCGCTTCGGCGTTTCCGTTGGCTACTCGCTGAGGGAAGAAGTTCGCAACGCCTCGCTGAGGTTTGAGGCCCGTTTTGAAGACGGGATTAATGCGAATGCCCGTGACCGCAATACCTATTTGTTAACCGGTAGCTACGGATACCAGCACAATGACGATTGGCGGTTTATCGCGAAGGTTGATGCCGTCCTGTCTGAATCGGATCAGACGACCATTTTGGATGGGGACTATGTGGAAGGTTCTATCGGCTGGGCGTATCGGGCAAAGGATGATGATCGCTTGAACGCGCTCTTCAGATATACATATCTTGAGGACTTGCCTGGTGCGCAACAGGTTAATGTTCAAAACAGCGTCCTTGGACCTCGCCAGCGTAGCCACGTGCTCGAAGCAGATTTTGTCTATGATCTTAACGAGCGCCTTTCTGTGGGCGGTAAATACGGCTTCCGTACCGGCCAAATCGAAACAGTTCGTGGAAGTGGCAGCTTTACGGATTCAACCGCTCATCTGGCAATTGCCCGTGCGGACATTCACGTTATCGACAAATGGGATGTCTTGCTTGAGGCCCGGGCATTGTGGCTCGAAGAAGTTGATCAGGTCGAGTTTGGATATCTTGCAGGGATTTACCGCCACATCGGTGAAAATCTGAAAGTGGGTGTGGGTTATAATTTCGGACGGTTCTCGGATGATATTACAGACCTGACTTATGACGACCAGGGCGTGTTTATCAATGTGGTCGGCAAGTTCTAAGTCCCAAGGCTACTGAGCGCAGTTAGGTGAGTTCGCCGTTACTCCGCCGCATCGGCCAAGCGCTGCTCACCAAGCCAGTTATCAAAATCCCGTAAGGCGCGCGCGCTCATTGCCCGCTTTTTCGCGAGTGTTTTGTCTTTGCCGCGCCATCGCTTTATTCCTTCGGGCTTTTTCAAAGTTCCTTCCGGAAGTGGTGGCAAAAGACCAAAATTGACATTCATCGGCTGGAACGACCGTTTGGAGCGCTCGTTGCTTTCACCGGTTTCATCATAGGCCACGTGACCCGTGGTGATGTGATGTAACAGCGCTCCCATTGCGGTTGTGATGGGAGGGAGCTCAACCGTGCGTCCGGTTATGTCCGCGACCGCGAATTTGGCGGCCATGATGCCCACGGCGGCACTTTCCACATAGCCCTCGCAGCCGGTAATCTGGCCCGCAAACAAAATGTCGGGTCTGTTCTTCAAGCTCAGACGTTCAGACAGCACCTTCGGCGAATTCAGATAAGTGTTGCGATGAATACCACCAAGGCGCGCAAATTCAGCGTTCTCTAGGCCAGGGATCGTTTTGAAGATCTCAACCTGCGCGCCATATTTCAGTTTGGTTTGAAATCCGACCATGTTGTAGAGCGTGCCCAGAGCATTGTCTTGCCGCAGTTGCACAACGGCGTAAGGTTTTTCATCCGGCTTGTGCGAATTGGTAAGCCCCATGGGTTTCATCGGACCGTGCCTGAGAGTTTCGCGCCCTCGCTCCGCCATCACTTCGATTGGTAAGCAAGCATCAAAATACGGCACGTTTTCCCATTGTTTGAATTCAGTTTTATCGCCTGCCAGCAATGCATCGATGAACCGATTGTATTGGGCTTCACCCATCGGGCAATTGATATAGTCTTTTCCGTTTCCGCCGGGGCCCACTTTGTCGTAGCGCGACTGGAACCATGCCTTGTCGAAGTCGATGGAATCGAAATGAACTATCGGTGCTATGGCATCAAAGAATGAGAGTTCATTTTCTCCCGTTTCAGCAGCGATTTCTTGTGCCAAATCAGGTGCCGTTAAAGGACCTGTGGCAATGATTGTCTTGCCCCATTCTTTCGGGGGAAGGCCGGTAATTTCCTCGCGGACAATCTGAATACGTGGGTGGTTTTCCAGCCGCTCGGTGACCGCTTGTGAGAAACCGTCTCGATCCACAGCGAGCGCGCTGCCCGCCGGAACTTTGTGGGCGTCACCGCACTGCATAACAATCGAGTTTGCCCGGCGCATTTCCTCATGCAACAGGCCAACCGCATTGGTCTCTGCATCATCTGAGCGGAACGAGTTTGAGCATACGAGCTCTGCGAGGGTTTCACCTTGATGGGCGTCGGTTTTACGAACCGGACGCATTTCATGGAGGATAACATTGCAGCCTGCTTCAGCCGCTTGCCATGCGGCCTCTGAGCCTGCCAATCCTCCGCCTATGATATGAAGTGTGTTTGCCATAATGCCGATATAGAGGATAGCGCTTCATACAACAACACCCGCGGCAGGGTAGCAGCGGGTGTTTATGTGGTGGATTGATATGGGAGGAGGAGAATTCAATCCACGAAAATCATTTGGCCTCATACAAGGCCAGTGTGTTGCTTAGCGTGTGCCGCGTGCAACGAAAGGAATGTCGCCACGGTTAATGCCGAGGTCGTCCAATTCCCGGTTTGTCAAAGAATTCAACTCATTGACGGTGCGGCGATAGTTGCGCCATTTTTGAAAAGAACCGATAACGTTCATTGTATCAACTCCAAGTGGGTGTGTCTGTTGACAGGGATATAGGCTGAAATAGCACGCTTTACGAATGCAATTTCAGAAGCTCTGATATGCGCGAAATGCATTGCGAAATTAAGAAAAGGTAAAGATTTTTCGCGGTGTTTTTGTGGTAAAATTCTGACAATCAATGAGTGGCTTTACCTATGAAAATGCGAAAGAAATCTGACCTGCCGCAGAAGGTATGTCCGGTCTGCAAAAAGCCGTTCACATGGCGGAAAAAATGGGCAGACGTTTGGGATGAAGTCACCTATTGTTCGCAGCGTTGCCGACGCAATAAGAACTCGGTTCAGACCGACTGATTGGTGAGAGAGTTTCCGGTCGTTACCTGCATTCAGCACAAGCGCCGCGTAACTCGATCGTTGACTTGTGGGCAGTAAAATCGTTGCTGTTCGCCAAGACCTTGAGTGTATCTTTCAATTTATCATCGGCGACTTCGTTCACGGTGTTGCAGCGTTCGCAGATCATGAAGACGACCGTCTCTTCGTTTTCGCAGGTAGGATGGCTGCAAGCCACAAACGCATTCAGACTTTCCAATCGATGCACCAGACCGAATTCCTGCAGCTTTTCAATGGCCCGGTAGACCTGCAACGGTGCTCTAAATCCTTCGTCGCGCAATTCATCCAAAATTGAATACGCACTCATGGGTGATGACGCTTTGGAAAGCGTGTTCATCACCAGTGTCTGGTTTTTCGTAAGGTCTCTGTTTGCATGTTCACCCATGGGGTTTTCCCTTCCTATGGACAAGTGTGCCACGTAGCCGTGAGCCGATGCTTCCCAGCGGAGATAGACTCGCCAAGAATAACATGAGTGCTGCCAAAACGATACTTGGACCGGACGGTGTATCGAATTCCAGGGAGCCGAATAGTCCTAGCACCACAGATAGCATACCAATTACTGATGCGGTGATCGCCATGCTTTCCGGGCCGGGAGCAAACCGCCGTGCTGTAGCAGCCGGGATTAATAGTAACGCTGTGATCAACAAGACGCCCACCACCTTCATGGTGATTGCAATGACGCCGGCAAATAGAAGAATGAAAATGAGGTTTGCCTGTGCTCCCTTAATGCCTTCTGCTCTCGCAAGGTCAGGGCTGACAGTCTGTGCAAATAGTGGTCTCCATATCATTGCCAGGATTATAAGGACGACAAAGCTCCCACCATATATAATTGCAAGGTCATTTACGGATACGGACAAAATATCCCCAAAGAGCAAGCCGCTGAGGTCAAACGTGAGCCAGGTCATGAATGATAGAACGACGAGGCCCAATGCGAGTGCTGAGTGTGAAAGCAGCCCCAACAAGGCATCCGATCCTACTGGTAGTTTTTGGTCTAGTAGTAAAAGGAGCAGCGCAATTATCGCGGAGACGATAAAAACGGCAAAAACGCCATTCATATCCAATAGAAATCCAACAGCTACACCAAGAAGCGCACCGTGCGCTAAGGCGTCACCGAAATAAGCCATTCGTCGCCACACAACGAAACATCCCAGTGGCCCCGCGACCGCTGCCACGCCGATGCCGGCTAAAAGCGCCCTTGTGAAGAAATCATCCAGCATGGCGTTTGGTATCGTTATGGTGGTGGCCGTCTTCCGGGTGGCAATGATCTGTGATGGTGCCGTCCGCATGTCTCACACGACCATCGGGTAGATGGGTATGATCATGGTTGTGTTCGTAGAACGCGATGGCCGGATTACTGCGCGCGCCGAAAAGTTCCTGGTAGGCTTTGTTTTCCAAGACGGTTTTGGGTGTGCCGGAGCAGCATACATGTCCGTTAAGGCACAGAACGCGATCGGTCGCCGCCATTACCACATGCAGATCATGGGAAATGAGCAAAACACCGCAATTCAATTGATCGCGGACCTTTTGTATCAATTCGTAAAGCGCAATCTCGCCTTGAAAATCGACACCTTGCACAGGCTCATCAAGGACAAGCAGATCAGGTTTATGGGCAATGGCGCGTGCCAGCAAAACGCGCTGAAACTCTCCCCCGGATAGGGTGCGAACTTCTGAATTTTCAAGCGTTGCCACGCCCGTGAGTTCTAGTGTTTCCTGGATTTGGCGGGCGTTGAGGTTCGCGGTCAGGGTCATGAACCTCTTCACGGTCAGTGGTAATGTCCAGTCGATGGCGAGCTTTTGAGGCACATAGCCCACCGTCAGACCTGACTGTGTTTCCGACGTTCCTTCGTCCGGTTGCAAGATCCCCAGTGCCATTTTGGCTGTGGTGGATTTCCCCGAACCGTTAGGGCCGATCAATGTGACGATCTCACCCTTTGCGAGCGATAAATCAACGCCACGGACAAGCCACCGCTCGCCACGTTTTACGCCTGCGTTCGACATGGAAATCAATGTGGAAGATGATCGTGTTTCGGGCTTCAAAATGGCGCTTTGCTTTCGGTCTGTGCCTCATTCAGATTGACGAGATATCGCATACGTTATACTATTACACAATCATGGATATTGTCTTGAGAGGGTCCTGGCAAATGATGAAAAAAGGTTTCGGATTAGCAGGTGTGTTCGGCGTTACAATGGCTTCAATATTGGCAGGGTCTGGCACATATGCCAAGGCCGAACCCAATGTTGTGGTGTCGATCAAACCGCTCCATTCTCTGGTTTCAAAAGTGATGGACGGGGTTGCTGTCCCTGATCTGATCATTACCGGCAATCAAAGCCCGCACAATTTCTCGTTGAAGCCGTCTCAGGCTGCTGCAATTCAAAACGCCGATGCGGTGTTCTGGATTGGCCACACGCTTGAATCATCCCTGGAAAAACCGATTGAAACCATTGGCGGTAAGGGACGCAGCGTTTCAATGATGGAGACGAAAGGTATCACGCTTTTTGATTACCGTGAGATTGCAACAATCGACATTGGTGGTGACGGACATGATCACGGTCATAACCATGGCGGCCATAGTCACGGTGATCATGATCACGGGGAAGAAGTCGCCAAGAAAGACCATGACCATGATCACGGCCACAGTCACGACGATCACAATCATGAGGAAGAGGTCGCCAAAAAAGATCACGACCACGACCACGAACATTCCGCGAAGAAGAAAGTGGATGATCATTCAGACCATGCGGGACATGATCATGACCATTCCGGCCAGAAGGACGCGCATATCTGGCTTGATCCAAAAAACGCCACTGTGATGGTCAACGCAATCGTCGATAACCTCTCTTCGATCGATGCGGCGAATGCGGAAACATATAAAGAAAACGGTGCGGAATTGGTCGCGGAACTAAACGCGTTGACTGCAGAAATTGAACCGGTGGTTAGCTCAGTCAAAGATGCGCGATATGTGGTTTTTCATGACGCCTATCAGTATTTCGAGACCAATTTTGATATGAGCCCCGTAGCCGTGATTACTGTCTCGCCGGAAGCGCAAATAAGCGCTGCCCGCATGAAAGAGTTGCGAGAGACGGTGACTGGAAAAGACCTGTCATGCGTGTTCTCAGAACCGCAATTTAATCCTTCCATCGTGAATACGTTGATTGACGGCACCCCAGTGCGCACCGGTGTTCTGGACCCGTTGGGCGCATCGCTGGAACCGGGCCCCGATCTGTACGGTCAGCTTTTGCGCAATATGGCGACGTCATTTCAAGAATGCCTTGCCCCCACAGGCTAGGACGCTTTGAAGGAATAGAGATCATCACAGCCTGACTTCTCTTGAAGGGTTGTGGTGATCCATGACGTTTATGGCTGAGCAAGTTCGAACCGAGGCGCTTTTCTGAGAAGCGCTTCATTGGTGATCCCGGCAGGACTCGAACCTGCTACCTCAAGATTAGGAATCTTGCGCTCTATCCTGATGAGCTACGGGACCACGTTTCAATGATAGCGCGCTTAAAATAAAAGATCGAGAACTCGTTTCAGCATACGAAGTGGAAAATCGGTTTGAATCTCAGAAGTGTTTTTTGATCTACAAATAGAAAAAGACCCGGGGGCAGACCGGGTCGATTTCGGATTTGGAGCTGAAAGTGCGCTTAGTAGCAGACTTTCACACGCTTGTGGTAGTAATGGCCGTGGTAGCTGTCCCAGTAGCGTTTCTTTTTCCAGACACAATCATGATAGATCGGTCCTGCGTGGAAATAGATGCCGCCTCTGTGATGACGATTGTGGTGGCGGATGCTTTTACGAATAGCTCGCTTAAAACGCTTCCTTTTTGAACCGACTTTGATGATTTGCGCTTCACCATTTCCGATGCTTGCACCGGTGTTAACGTCAAGGCTTGTTTTTGCGGTTGTGATTGTTGGCATTACCAAGCCAGCAGCGTTTGCTTCGTTGCTGTTGATGGCAATCGCGCCTGCAAAGGTAGCCACTGCTGCTATTGCAATCGTTGTTTGTTTAAGTCCGAGCATCAGTTTTCTCCTTTTTCAATCTGTGCTGTTCCTGACAATTTGAAACTAGCAAGCTTGAATAAGAGTGGATGTGTAGTCGATCACATGAGCGTGAAGAGCCGATTTTCCGTGCTTCGCTTCATTATTGCGACGCGCTCATTGTTTGATGAGTAACCGGATTACTTGCTGGAAAGCTTGTACACATTTCGCTTGAGCTTTGGTCGAAGCAATATGCCGCTACTGCGTTAAGGACGTTTTCAAGGAACAATCACCCATACAATTGAAACCCTACATGTGATGTGGCATTCAAAGATCACAGCAGGGGGCTTCCTTTCGGTTTGATATTGTCTCTAAATTTTCATGATCACGCGTCATGCCTTGGACAGTTTCACATTATCTATTTTCACGGAGACACTTAAATGCGCGTTGTAATGATCGGAACAGGCTATGTAGGCCTTGTGTCGGGAGCATGTTTTGCGGATTTTGGGCACTTCGTGACCTGCGTTGATAAAGATTCGTACAAAATAAAGAGCCTCGAAGAAGGGATCATGCCGATCTATGAGCCCGGTCTTGACCTGCTGGTGGAGCGTAATGTCCGCGAAGAACGGCTTAAGTTTACTGTGGATGGCGAAGCCGCTGTCAAGGAAGCGGATGTGGTTTTCATTGCCGTCGGGACGCCTACCCGGCGCGGTGACGGCCATGCGGACCTCACTTATGTCTATCAGGCTGCCGAAGAGGTGGCCGGTTATCTGGACGGCTATACAGTGATTGTAAACAAGTCCACGGTTCCCGTGGGTACCGGTGATGAAGTGGAAGCGATCGTCCGCAAGGCTAATCCAAAAGCGGATTTTGATGTGGCTTCCAATCCTGAGTTTCTGCGGGAAGGCGCGGCAATCGAAGATTTCAAGCGTCCGGACCGGATCGTGGTGGGTGCAGAATCAGACCGTGCGTTTGCGTTCATGAGTGAACTGTATCGCCCGCTTTATCTCAACGAGACGCCTTTGCTTCGCACTGAGCGGCGGACTGCAGAACTTATCAAATATGCTGCCAACGCCTTTCTCGCAGTGAAGATCAGTTTCATCAACCAGATCTCTGATCTGTGCGATGCGGTGGGTGCGAATGTTCAACAGGTGGCTAAGGGAATTGGACTTGATAACCGAATTGGCTCCAAATTTCTCCATGCGGGCCCCGGGTATGGCGGTTCATGTTTTCCAAAAGACACACTTGCCCTTTCGAAAACAGCGCATGATTACGGCGCGCCGGTTTCCATTGTTGATACGGTGATCAAGGTGAACGATGATCGTAAAGCAGCCATGGTTGAACGGATTGAAACCGCGATGGGTGGCTCGGTGGAAGGAAAGACCATCGCGGTGTTGGGACTAACCTTTAAGCCCAACACGGACGATATGCGGGAAGCGCCCAGCCTTGTGATCATCCCGGGTCTTCAGGAGCGTGGTGCGACTGTTAAAGCGTTTGATCCGGAAGGTATGAAAGAGGCGGCGGAGCACTTGTCCGACGTGGCTTTTGCGGAAAATGCCTATGATTGCATGGATGGTGCTGATGCCGTGGTGATTTTGACGGAATGGAACCAATTCCGGGCGCTTGATTTTTCGCGGATGAAAACGCTCCTTAAGCACCCGGTTTTGATTGACCTGCGCAATATTTACCCTCTCGAAGAGGTTGCGGGGTTTGACTACCATTCTATCGGGCGGCCGGTGAAATCTTAGTCTGGTATGCTTATGAGTGTTGTTTCAGAGCACTTTATCTGTTGATCCGAGGTAAAAACTCTTCGAGCCGGTTATGGTTAACACTGTGTAAGGTTTTGTGAGCGATTTTGGTCGCACAGATGCCGTAAAATCGGATATCCTGTTCTTATTTAGAATTCTAGGAAATAAAGCGCTGGCTTTAAGCGATAGAAACTTTTCTGAAAATGCGCAGCTGGCGTGGGGCGAAAGTGGCCTCTGGCTATCGGTCTTTTCGCGCAAAATTCTTGTGCCGGCTTTCGCTGGTCTAATGCTGACTGCCTGTGTTGATCCGAATTCAGGAACAGGCGCTGACAGCAACCTCACTTCTAGTTGGGTAAGGCCCATTGACCCCCAGGAAACCATTGGCGAGAAAGAACATCCGGTCGTCGTGGCAAAATATGGCGGTGTCTATGAGAATGTGAAAGCCGAACGGATGCTTGCGGTGATCGTCGGGCGGCTCGTCGCGGTTTCCGATGATCCATCTCGGGTTTACAAAATAACGCTGCTAGATTCGCCCAAGGTGAATGCGTTCGCACTTCCCGGCGGATTTTTATATGTGACACGGGGGTTGTTGGCTCTTGCAAATGATTCTTCTGAGGTTGCTGCTGTAATCGCCCACGAAATGGCACATGTAACGGCGAACCACGCGATTATCCGACAGGATAAACTTAACTCAGTGGCAATCGGTGAGAAAGTTGTCACCGAAGTATTGCAGGATAACAA
This sequence comes from uncultured Hyphomicrobiales bacterium, assembly GCA_963922635.1. Taxonomy (GTDB): domain Bacteria; phylum Pseudomonadota; class Alphaproteobacteria; order Rhizobiales; family Rhizobiaceae; genus JAALLB01. The sequence goes on from CAWUJX010000029.1 coordinate 19,739, forward strand.
TGCGGGCAAAGTTGCGCTTGCCGCCAATCGGTTGAGATTGTCACAATTTTCCCAGGAGCAGGAGCTTCAGGCAGATGCTATTGGCATTCGCATGATTGGTCGCGCCGGATATGATCCCTTCGCCGCCGAACGTTTTCTCGATACGATGGAACGATATCGAACATTCGTTGCGGGTGGGCGTGGCATTCGTGACATCGACAATTTCGCATCGAGCCACCCTTCCACTCCTAAACGCATCGAATTGGCGAAACGCCATGCCCGCTTTTTTGGAGCACCCGGCGTGGGTGAGCGCGATGCAGAACGGTACTTTGCCGGTGTCGATGGCATGATTTTTGGCGATACTGCCGATGAAGGATTTGTGCGGGGACGACGTTTTTCCCATGCCGGTCTCGGGATCACGTTTTCGGTTCCCGATGGGTTTTCAATTGAAAATCAGCCAAAGGCGGTCCTTGTTTCCGGGCCGAATGATGTGGCGACACGCTTTGATGCCACGGTACTTTCTTCGGGGACTAGCCTGACGGACCATCTTCAGAGCGGCTGGATTACCGGATTGGTTGAAGAGACAATCCGCGAAGAGACGATAAACGGATTGGAGTCCGCCACTGCCACCGCACGTGGAGACGGCTGGCGATTTAAGGTGCGTGTTATTCGAACCGGGAACCAACTCTACCGTTTCATCACAGCTGCACCGCAGACGAATACAAGCCTTGATGCCGTATCGCGGCAGATCACAGGAAGTTTCCGTACGTTGTCAGAACGCGAAATATCTGACTTGAAGCCTTTGACCGTGAAAGTGGTGACAGCGCGCAGGGGCACAGAGGATGCGATGGTTGCTCAGATGAAGGGCACAACTGAACCCAGGAAACTGTTCAGGCTGATCAACGGTTTGTCAGAGGGAGACGTGATCGTTCAGGGGCGAAAATATAAAATCGTCACAGAGTGAAAAATGCCGGCACGCGGTTGAACGCATGCCGGCATGAATTTCACATATCAAACGAGATTTACGATTTCAGGATTTTCTGAAACGAGTTCGACCTGAAGCTTCTTCAAAGCACGATTCTCGAGTTGTCTGACGCGCTCTTTGGAAATACCGAGTTCTAGACCCAGTTCTTCGAGCGTGGCGCCTTTTTCGCTGAGACGGCGTTTCTTCACGATCATCAATTCACGCTCGTTCAGAATGTTTAGCGCGGATGTGAGCCACTCGGAACGGCGCTCGCCATCAATCGAATCGCCCACCATTTCATCGGGCGTTGGTGCTTCGCTTGGTAGAAAATCCTGACGCTCTGAGCCGGATTCTTCATCCGTGGCGACAGGCATATTCAACGAGATGTCAGGCCCGCCCAAACGCGCATCCATCGTGGCCACGTCTTTCACTGATACGCCGATAGCCTCAGACAATTCCTTGTAGAGGTCTTGACTATTGATTGAGCGATTTTCGGCTGTGATTTTCGCTCTTAGGCGCCGCAGATTGAAAAACAGTGATTTTTGGCCAGAACTCGTGCCGCCACGGACGATCGACCAGTTCCGCAGAATATAATCCTGAATGGATGCCCGAATCCACCATGTGGCATATGTGGAGAAGCGTACTTCGCGGTGCGGATCAAAGCGGGAGGCCGCTTCGAGAAGACCCACATGGCCTTCCTGAACCAAATCAGACATGGGGAGACCGTATCGACGAAATTTCGCAGCCACAGCTATTACCAATCGCATATGAGCTGATGTGAGCTGGTTGAGCGCCTCTTGATCTTGGCGTTCTGCCCATCTTACTGCCAACTCATGCTCTTCATCTCTTTCAAGATACGGAGCCTTGCTTGCGGCCTTTACAATGCTTCGTCCGATATTCTCTTGATGTGCCATCTTCGAAACCTCTCCCATTGAGCCTACCACTAAAAACGGGCTTTGGTGGAAAAGGTTTCAAAAAAATTCGTGATCGAAAACGGGTGAATTGTCTCACGTACTTAAAGCGTTGGGAATCAACGCTTTAAGCTGCTTCTTCCTGTTCATCGTCGTCTGATTTAGCGCCGCGCTTTGGACCTTTTGCGAGATTTTTCTCGATCTCAGCAACGGCTTCCGTGGTCGAAATCTTCTTAACAGCGGAAATCTCGCGGGCCATCCGGTCCAAAGCAGCTTCGTATAATTGACGCTCTGAGTAGGATTGCTCAGGCTGATTTTCAGACCGGAACAGGTCGCGAACCACCTCTGCGATGGAGATGAGATCGCCTGAATTGATCTTTGCCTCATACTCCTGAGCACGTCTGCTCCACATGGTGCGTTTTACGCGGGCACGACCCTGAACTGTTTTCAAAGACTTCTCAATGCGTGCATCGTCGGATAATTTACGCATACCGGCAGACTCAATCTTGGTGATTGGTACGCGAAGTGTGAGTTTGTCCTGCGAGAAATTGATCACAAACAGTTCAAGCTTGTAACCGGCAACTTCCTGTTCCTCGATTGAAGTGATCTGACCCACACCATGTGCCGGATAGACGATGAACTCGCTCGTTTTGAAACCCTGACGTTGCATAGTTTTTTTTGCGGCTGCCATAGTGACTAGCTCCCTTTTCTTTTTTGCACACCCGTTCAAGGTGTTTGATCATCGACTGCAGTCTTTACGTTTCTTTTGAATTCGTTTTTCACAAAAAACACGGCTAGCCGTCTGACGAAAGACAAACGGCGAGTGTGATTGCCCGTATTATCGGTTCACGACAGGTTTAATGTGAAAATGCCCCTCTTCGACCAGCGAGATCGTTGACCGTGGCTGGAAGAAATACATATCGAAACGAATAGAACTCTCAAGTTGGAAGACCACAGGGCGCATTGCCCAATTTTTAAGAAAGTACCACAAAATCAGCCAATTTTCAACCCGAACGAAAATGGCGATCATTTCATGATCGAAGATAGTAAATGCGAGCAGCTCAGGGACCAAAAGCCTCTCGGCTTTTTAGATCAATCGCCCTCACCGGGTTCCGGTGAAAAGTATTTATTGAACTTGTCTGCTTCACCGTCAAATTTTTCGGCGTCAGCGGGCGACTCTTTTTTGATGGTTATGTTGGGCCACTTTTCGGCGTATTCTGCATTTACCTGCAACCATTTTTCAAGGCCCGGCTCCGTATCAGGCTTGATTGCTTCTGCGGGGCATTCAGGCTCGCAGACGCCGCAATCAATGCACTCTTCAGGATGAATGACGAGCATATTCTCGCCCTCGTAAAAGCAGTCGACAGGACATACTTCCACGCAATCCATGTACTTACATTTGATGCATTTTTCATCAACGATATACGTCATATTTTACTCCGCAGAACGCCCTTGCGCTTTGTCATCGGATACCCCGTTTGAATTGTGCTGACAAGAGTGTCCATTCTTCTAAACGTCCAGACATGAAAGACATTTTGCCACTTATTCTCCTAGGCTGGAATTTTGTTTCAACCGGATTGCCTCACGTCGTGCATTTTTTGAAGGGCGAGCATTCTTTTGCAGGCCTAGAGGAAAGGAGGCCTCTTTTTCCGGCGCTTTCTCCACAACAGGAGAAAGGTCGTTATAGGTCTTGCTTGCGACCTCGAATGAACCACGTCGTTCAATGAGGTCAATGACCTCCAATATTTTTATGGAACGTTCCAGCGTTATCGTGAGCACATTCCCGCAGCGCAGTTTGTGGCTCGCTGACGTCACGCGTTCGCGGTCCACACGAACTTTTCCCGCAGTGACGAGTTTTTGGGCGAGGCTGCGCGTTTTGACGACCCTTGCGTGCCACAGCCATTTATCGATGCGTTGTGCCTTGCCGGGTTCAGTCATTTCCCGATTTCATATCGGCTTTAAGAGCTGCCAGCGCCGCAAACGGTGAATCAGGATCGATTTTCCGTTCTTTCGGTGCAGGTTTTGGCTTATTGCCTAGGCCACCCTGTTTCTTGCCAAAGGACTTCTTGCCATCGCGCTTTTGTTTGTTCTGATGGCGTGCATTGGCTGGCCGATTGCTGCGATTGCCACCACTGTACCGCCAAATCAGAATGGTCTTCTCTTCCTCAGCCTCATTCGTTGAGGGTCCTAGGTTTTCTGCGACTTTGTTGCTTGGATCGACGTCGACCTCAGTATCAGGCTTTGTTTCCGTAGCCTCTTCGGGATGTGCGGTTTCGGTCACCTCCGGGTTGGCGTTCTTCTCTTCCGACGCAGGAAGGGATGGTTTTATGTCCTTCTCCAGTCGTTTATCGCATTTGTACCCAAGGCTCTTGAGAATGACTTCCATATCCTCATGCGTTGCGCCCAGAATGGACATCATCGCAGGCGTGACGAAAAAAGCGCGGCCGTCCACAGCACCTTCTGGCTTTTCTCCTTCACTATCCGGCTTCCACAGGGTTGTGGGCCGGATCAGATCGGCAAGGCGTTCGAGAATATCAATTCGAACTGCTTTCTTACCCAAGACGCGAAAGCCGGAAAGCGCATAAAATTCAGGCTGAAGAGTTTCATCAACCGGTGCGGACGTGCGGCCTGCGGCTGAAAGGGCAGGGACTTCCGCAAGGCCGGGGCTTTCCACATGATCATTTGCGATTGCCCATAACAGGCAGATCAGCTGCGTTGGTGCCGGTTTGAGCAGGGCAGGAACGAAGACATTGTAGGCACCGAAGCGCACCCCATTGCGCCGCATTGCTCCGCGCATTTCCTGCCCGAGGTTCTTCAGATCGTCGGCGACTGTCTTGCGGTCGACTATTCCAAGGTTTTCGATCAATTGAAACGCTATTCCGCGTCCGATGCCCTCGAGTTCATGATTGTTTTCCAGATCAGAGAGTGGCTTCAACAGGCTGTTCACATGATTGGAGACCCACCTTTCAAGCCGTGCGACGGTTTTTTCCAGTGCCCCCCCGGTGAGGTGCTCATCAGCCAGCATGATTACCCGAGGTCGGAGCGGGGTGTCACCTTTGGTGAGTTTTGCGACCGCTTCACCGAGCCATCTCAGGGAGCCGTCGTTTGAAAGGATTATATCGCTATTTGGAGATGCACAAAGACGTTCAGCGCGTTTTTCAACTTCTCCCGCGAGGACTTTGCTGGCCGCGGCATTAAGGGCCTTGGCATCTTTACCGCTCGTGCCGTCGGTGGAAAATCTGAACCCGCGCAGGGTTCCAATCTCGTGGCCTTCGACGGTTACTTTTCCGTCTGGTGCGATTTCCGCTTCAAGCATTCGGTTTTCTTTCAGCCGTTTCATCAAAAGACTTGTGCGTCGGTCAATGAAGCGTTTGGTCAGGGTTTCGTGTAGGGCGTCGGACAGTCTGTCTTCCACCGCACGGGTCTTTTCGCGCCATTCTTGCGGATTTTCAAGCCAGTTCTCCCGGTTCGAAAGATATGTGCACGTTCTCACGCTCGCGATTCGAGTGGAAAGGGCGTCGATTTCGCCATGTGTATTGTCAGCGGTATTGACCAGATTGGCAAACCAATCCTCGCGAATATGGCCTTCTGTGGCAAGACCGGTGAACACTTCCGCCAATAGTTCGGCGTGGGATGCCGGCGAAATCTTGCGGTAGTCGGGAACTTTCGCCACCTCCCAGAGTAGGCGGACGCGCTCTTCACCTTGGGCGAGGTGATGGATATCCGGATCGCGGGAAAGATTTTCCAAAGCGGTGGTGTCGGTTCCCGACGGAGCCCTCATAAGGCGTGGGCTATTGGCGGGCATTTCAAGTGATTGCTGCAGGTTTGCGATGGATGTGAAATCAAGGTCGCGATTGCGCCATGTCAAAACCTTGAGCGGCGCAAAAGTGTGGGTTTCAAGCGCCTCAACCAGTTCTTCGTCAAACGGTTGCACGCGGCTTGTGACCCCAAACGTTCCATCACGGGTAAATCGCCCGGCTCGGCCGGCCACCTGCCCCAATTCCCCTGCGGTCAGTTTGCGATACTGGTAGCCGTCGAACTTCGTGTCTTGGGCAAAAGCGACGTGGTTCACATCGAGGTTAAGACCCATGCCAATTGCATCTGTGGCGACAATAAAATCCACATCACCCGACTGGTAGAGTGCGACTTGCGAGTTTCGTGTACGCGGAGACAGGGACCCGGTTACAACCGCAGCGCCTCCTCTTTCACGGCGAACCAGTTCGGCAATTGCGTATACTTCGTCTGCCGAAAAGGCCACAATCGCGGTCCGGTTCGGCATTCGGGTGATTTTCTTGGAGCCTGCGTAGCTCAGGACGGACATTCTCGGCCGCGTGACGATTTTCAGACCGGGGAGAAGATCCCGCAAGGCGGGCAACATCGTATCTGCTCCCAGCAGCATGGTCTCATGTTTGCCGCGAAGATTGAGAATCCTGTCTGTGAAAAAATGGCCGCGTTCGAGATCAGCGGCCAGCTGGACCTCATCTATGGCAACGAAGTCCGCATCTGTGTGTTCCGGCATGGCTTCAACGGTGCAGACTTGGAATTTCGCTGTTTGCGGAACAATACGCTCTTCGCCGGTTATCAGCGATACTTTTGCAACACCAACTTTCTCGCAGACCCTGGAGTATACCTCGCGGGCTAGAAGGCGCAAAGGAAGGCCGATCACACCGGATTCATGGGCAACCATACGCTCTATCGCCATATGGGTCTTGCCGGTGTTTGTGGGTCCAAGTACGGC
>CAWUJX010000030.1:0-26129 GCA_963922635.1 uncultured Hyphomicrobiales bacterium
AGACAAACTAACCCTCACAGCAAACGCACAGCCCGCGTTAATGGCGGTGTCTATCGCCGCATTGCGGGCGATGGAAGAGCGTGGGTTCTCGCTTAAGGACAAAGCCTCCTATGTGGCTGGGCATTCCTTGGGCGAATATTCAGCGCTCTGTGCTGCCGGCTCTTTTTCAATTACTGACACGGCCCGCCTTTTACGGATTCGCGGAAATGCCATGCAGGCGGCTGTTCCTGCAGGTGAAGGAGCTATGGCCGCAATCATTGGCCTCGAGCATTCCGACGTTGAGGCAATTTGTGATCAAGCAAGTGCGAACGGTGCATGTCAGATTGCAAACGACAATGGCGGCGGGCAATTGGTGATTTCAGGTACCAAAGGCAGTGTGGATGAAGCGGTATCTCTCGCTTCCGAAAAGGGCGCCAAGCGCGCATTGCTTTTGCCCGTGTCCGCACCGTTTCACTCAAGCCTCATGCAACCCGCAGCGGAAGCCATGGAAGAAGCGCTGGGCGAAGTGAAGATCGCGAACCCTGTTGTTCCCCTTGTTGCCAATGTGACGGCAGCGCCAATCACGGATGCCGATGAAATCCGCGAACGTTTGGTGGAGCAGGTAACGGGCCAAGTCCGATGGCGCGAAAGCATCGGCTGGATGGGCGAAAACGGAGTGACCTCACTGATGGAAGTGGGATCAGGCAAGGTGTTGAGCGGCCTGGCTCGGCGGATAAACCGGGAACTCTCCAGTACGAATGTGGGATCACTGGAAGACATCGATAAAGCAATGGAAAGCCTTGCATCTTAAGGGCAATGGCGGCGAACCAAATTCCGATTGGAGACATAAATTATGTTTGACTTAAATGGCAAGAAAGCACTGATCACGGGCGCTTCCGGTGGAATTGGCGAAGCGATCGCCCGTACATTTCACGCACAAGGCGCGACTGTCGGTCTCCATGGCACACGGGAAGAAAAACTGAAGGCGCTGGCCGATGAACTGGGCGAACGTACTGTGGTGCTGCCCGCTAATCTTTCTGACATGGAAGCGGCCTCCCAACTGGGTAAGGATGCGGAAGAACAACTCGAAGGTGTCGATATTCTGGTCAACAATGCAGGGATCACCCGCGATGGCTTGTTCGCCCGCATGTCCAACGAGGACTGGGATGATGTGATGCGGGTGAACCTCACATCTGTCTTCCGGCTTACGAAAGAAATCGCCTATCCAATGATGCGGCGCAAAGGTGGCAGGATCATCAACATAACATCGATTGTCGGTGTGACCGGAAATCCTGGGCAGGCAAATTACTGCGCTTCGAAAGCCGGCATGATTGGTTTTTCAAAATCATTGGCGCAGGAAATTGCGTCGCGAAATGTTACCGTGAACTGCATTGCGCCCGGCTTTATTTCCTCTGCGATGACTGAAAAACTGAATGATAAGCAGAAGGAAGCAATCATGTCCGCGATCCCCATGAAAAAGATGGGTGTGGGGGATGATATCGCCGCTGCAGCAGTTTATTTGGCCAGCGATGCGGGTGGATACGTGACTGGTCAAACGCTGCATGTGAACGGCGGAATGGCAATGATCTAGACTGGAAATTAAGTTATCGGTCGTGTCTGGAAGTTTCAGATAAAGTGTGTTACGCGACCTCCAACTCGGCCGTATCAGGTTCCTGATAGCCGTCTTTTTTTATGGTGAAACCAACCCGATTACAGGGTCAAACAGTTGAGGCTGAATATGAGTGATATTGCAGAACGCATCAAAGCAATCGTTGTGGAGCATTTGGACGTCGAAGCGGATAAAGTGACTGAAAGTGCAAGCTTTATCGACGATTTGGGCGCAGACTCACTCGATAACGTGGAGCTGGTAATGGCGTTTGAAGAAGCGTTCGACGTGGAAATTCCAGACGATGCTGCTGAAACAATCCAAACTGTGGGCGACGCAGTGAAGTTTGTTGAAAGCGCAAAAGCCTAAGCTTTAGGCTTAAATCGAATTCCAAAGGCGGCGATCAGCCGCCTTTATTGTATCCGGCATTGGCAAGCCTGTTGATAACTTCGAACTTTCGTTCTTTGCATCCGATCAACAGTCCACTTAAATTGCCGAGACCTATTCAAGTTCATCCATCGGAGAATTTTTTATGAGGCGTGTTGTTGTCACTGGGGTTGGTATGGTGTCACCCTTGGCCTGCGGTGCTGAGGAAACGTGGCAGAAAATTCTTGCGGGTGAAAATGCTGCTGCGAAGATCGAAGATTTCCAGGTCGATGATATAGCTGCTCAGATTGCATGCCAGATACCAACCGGTGATGGAACCAACGGCACTTACAATCCCGATGATTGGATGGAGCCAAAGGAGCAACGCAAGGTTGATCCGTTTATCATCTATTCCATGGCTGCCTCGGACATGGCGCTGAATGATGCGGAGTGGCATCCCACAGAAGATGAAGATCAATTCCGTACGGGTGTTTTGATTGGCTCAGGGATTGGCGGTCTTCAAGGTATTGAGCAGACGTCACTTCTTTTGGCGGAACGCGGCCCGAGAAGAGTGAGCCCTTTCTTTATTCCCGGTCGCCTGATTAATTTGGCCTCAGGTCAGGTATCCATCAAACATGGCCTCAAGGGTCCCAACCATTCGGTTGTAACGGCCTGCTCAACAGGTGCTCATGCGATTGGCGATGCGGCCCGACTGATTATGCTGGGTGATGCGGATGTGATGGTGGCAGGCGGCGCAGAATCGCCCGTATGTCGGATATCATTGGCAGGCTTTGCAGCCTGCAAGGCGCTTTCCACAAGCTATAACGATGATCCTCAGGCAGCTTCACGCCCCTATGATAAAGAGCGTGATGGCTTTGTAATGGGCGAGGGGGCCGGAACCGTTGTGTTGGAAGAGTATGAACATGCCAAAGCGCGCGGAGCAAAAATCTATGCTGAGGTTGTGGGCTATGGCCTTTCAGGTGATGCGTTCCACATCACAGCGCCGGCAGAAGATGGTGACGGGGCGTTCCGGTGCATGACGGCAGCACTAAAGAATGCCGGATTGGACGCTTCCGATATCGACTATATCAATGCCCACGGCACATCGACCATGGCCGATACGATTGAACTGGGGGCAGCCGAGCGACTGCTTGGAGATGCAGCAAGCAAAGTGGCCATGTCGTCCACCAAATCTGCCATTGGCCATCTTTTGGGCGCAGCTGGTGCCGTCGAAGCAATTTTCAGTCTGCTGGCCATTCGCGATAATGTGGTGCCACCGACGCTCAATCTGCATGAGCCAGAGCGTGATACGCCAATCGATTTGGTTCCGCTTGAGGCAAAAGAGCGGGAAGTCAACGTGGCCCTCTCTAACTCCTTCGGTTTTGGTGGAACCAACGCGTCACTGATTTTCAAGCGGGTTTGACGAGCGAGGATTTTCATACCGAATCAGCTATGCCTGAAACGCGCGGTATTCCTTAAAATGCCACAATGCACGGCTCTAACGGCACGCGGCGGCTAACTGTAGTTTCGAAAGTCAAAGTTGGATAAATGAGCGACACCTACGACGGAAATGGCAGGGACAATCCGGTATCCCGGATGACCTCCGGCACGGCAAAATCACCCGCTGAATTGTTGAAACCCCGCGATGTGCCGCCACCCCCGAAACGGAGCCGTGGCGCACGGGGCAACATGGTCGTTGTCCTCAACTTTCTTATGACAAGCCTCGTCCTTGCTACAATCGCCTTATGCGCAGTGGTATATCTCGGTAAATACTGGTTTGAACGTCCTGGCCCGCTGAAAGTGGCGCAAACGGTCGTCATCAAAGAAGGGTCTGGTGTTGGACAGATCTCAAGCCAGCTTTTGTCAAATGGTGTCATCGACAACGATTTCGTATTTCGCGCTTGGGTGCGTGCCCATCGCGCTTCCGGTTCGCTAAAGGCAGGCGAGTATCTATTCACACCGGAAATGAGCATGTTGGATGTGATGGAGACCATTCGTTCCGGCAAGGGTATCCTGCACAAGGTTTCTGTTCCGGAAGGTTTGACCGTTCACAAGATTTTTGAGCGTCTTCGCGAAAATGAAACCCTGGTGGGCGATTTGCCGGACGAGATGCCGCCGGAGGGTTCACTTATGCCCGATACCTATCCGTTCCAGCGTGGCACCACACGGCAGGAAATGCTCGATCGCATGAAAAAAGCACAGACTGATTTTCTGGCTGATATTTGGGAAAAGCGCATTGATGACCTCCCAATTTCCACACCGGAAGAGATGGTGATCCTCGCCTCAATCGTGGAAAAGGAAACTGCCAAGGCGGACGAGCGGCCACGGGTGGCGGCTGTTTTCATCAATCGGCTGCGGAAAGGCATGCGCCTTCAATCTGACCCGACCATAATTTACGGTATTTTTGGTGGCGAGGGTAAGCCGAGTGACCGTCCGATTTATAAATCAGACATCGAGACACCTACTCCGTATAACACTTACACAATTCCTGCTCTGCCGCCGGGACCGATCGCTAATCCGGGCCGAGCAGCTTTGGAAGCCGTGGCCAATCCTTCACGGACTGACGAACTGTTCTTTGTGGCAAATGGAACCGGCGGACATTCATTCGCTAAAACACTGGAAGAGCACAATCAGAACGTGGCGCGCTGGCGGGCGATAGAGGCGCAGCGCAAAAAAGATGCTGAGGCAGCGCAGCAGGAAGCTGAACAAGAAACCGAGACGCAATAAGCGTTAGACTAAGTGGCGTTACCCATATCAGTGTCAGGGTTTTAGCGCATTCGATGAGCAGTGCGTTAAGCGTGTTTCATAAAGCCAGTTTGGGGGCATAATGTCAGTTCAAAGCATGACGGGCTTTGCCCGTGTTGAAGGCCATAGTGACGGGCTAGACTGGACTTGGGAGCTACGTTCCGTAAACGGTAAGGGGCTCGATGTTCGACTGCGCCTTCCATCAGGGTTTGAGGAACTCGACGTTCAGGTGCGTAAAAGCATATCAAACGCGTTTAAGCGCGGTAACATGCAGGTTTCGCTGCAGATCAATCAGTCAGCTGAGAGTGTGACACCAAATGTGAACCGTACCCTTGCCCTTCAATTGCTGGAGGCAGCAAAGGAGTTGCAGGCCCATGTGGGCGGCGCTTTGCCAAGCGTTTCTGATTTGATGGCGGTGCGAGGTGTTGTTGAATTTGAGGAAGCCTCAAACAATCCTGAGATACACGCCAAGCGTTTGGCCGACATCATGGGTGGGTTGGAGACCGCGCTTTCGAACCTAGGCGAGATGCGTGAAACGGAAGGGACTGCCATCCGCGAGGTATTGGTTTCTCAAGTGGTCGAGCTGCAGTCTTTATGTGAGCAAATTGTAAATTCTGATGCGCGGACGCCGGAAGCCATTCGCAAGACTTTACAGGCTCAAGTCGATAAACTGTTGGAAACGAGTGACGAATTTGATGGTGAGCGGCTTCATCAGGAGGCTGTTATCTTGGCTGCAAAAGCTGACCTTCAAGAAGAACTCGATCGGCTACGGGTGCATTTGAATTCCGCGTTGGAACTTTTGAACGGTAATGGACCGATGGGGCGCAAGCTTGATTTCCTGGCTCAGGAATTCAATCGCGAGTGCAATACGATTTGTTCCAAATCAAATGCCGCTGAGGTCACTGCGATTGGGCTGGACATGAAACTCCTAATCGACCAATTTCGCGAGCAAGTTCAGAATATGGAGTGAGTCCTTCATGGATGTGCAGTCAATTCAGCGCCGCGGGATCATGCTGGTGCTTTCGTCGCCTTCGGGAACCGGCAAGTCGACAATTGCCAGAAACCTTCTGGCCCAAGATCAAAATCTCGAATTATCAGTTTCGGTTACCACCCGCGCACGTCGTGGTAGCGAGATCGATGGTACCCATTACAAATTCATCTCGGAAAAAGACTTTGCGCGGCTACAGGAGAGTGATGCACTTCTGGAATCTGCGGTGGTTCATGGAAATTATTATGGGACCCCTCGTGATGCAGTGGACGAGGCAATGTCAGAAGGCCGCGATATGCTGTTCGATATCGACTATCAAGGCGGTCAGCAACTCATGGAAAAAGCCCGAGTCGATGTGGTTTCTATCTTTCTACTACCGCCTTCCATGGCTGAACTTGAATCGCGGCTGGTCCGGCGTGCTGAAGATGCTGACGACGTTATCAAGCAGCGTCTGGCAAATGCCAGTGAAGAGATCCCCCATTGGCGTGAATATGATTACGTGGTGATCAATGACGATTTGGATCGGGCCTTCGCAAATGTGCAGGCAATTCTTTTAGCGGAGCGTCTGCGCCGAGATCGCCGACCGGGTCTTTTTGACTATGAGAGCTGGCTACTCGGCTCGTCAGGCTGATCCGGCTTCCCACTTTTTCAGTGCATCATCATCGGCATCTTTGGCTTCCACCCATTTGCCTTCAATTCCGTCTTTTCGGTGTTCTTTTTTCCAAAACGGGGCGCGGGTTTTGAGGTAATCCATCAGGTAGTTCGCGCCGTCAAACGCCGCCTGACGGTGATCTGCCGCCGCCACAACCAAAACGATATTTTCGCCGGGCTCGATCATCCCGTATCGGTGGATGGCGAGGATCCCGTTTAACGAGAACCGGGTAATTGCCTGTTCAGCAATTCGTTCGATTTCGGCCTCGGCCATGCCTGGATAATGCTCCAACTCAAGCGCCTTCAAAACGCCACCGTCATCCCGGCAAATTCCTGTGAACGTGACCACGGCGCCTATATTCGTGCTGCCCTCTGTGAGGTGATCAATCTCGCGTGCAATATCAAAGTCTTCGCGCTGGATGCGAATATGTGCACTGGCCATTTTTCTTCTCATCCACCGGTCATGGGCGGGAACATGGCGATCTCAGACGCATTGGTTATGTCCGCCATACGATCTTGAGTATGTTTTTTGTCCAAGGCCACTTGGATGATCTCGTGATGTTCAAAGATATCGGCATATTGTTCGTCCCGGCTTTTCTGCCACTCAAACAGGTCAGCCACTGATTTGACTGATGCAGGCAGTTCAACGGTTTCTTCGTTTACACCCAATCGTTCTCTAAGCCATGCGAAGTAGACAAGCTTCATGAGACAATCCTACTCGATAATGTGGCGCAGACCGGCGCGGAAATAATCATACCCCGTATATAAGGTGATGATCGCTGCCATCCACAAAAGCACCAACCCTAAGTCTGTTGTGTATGGAAAGAACTTATCCCCTGCGGAACCCGCCAAAAGGAACCCGATCGCGAGCATCTGCACAGTGGTTTTCCATTTGGCAATCCAGGTGACCGGGACACTCACTTTTAATTCAGCAAGATATTCCCGAAGGCCGGACACCAGAATTTCCCGGCAAAGAATAATGATCGCGGCCCAAAGCGACCATCCGGCGATGGTTTTGTCCGTATCAGCAGCTAGAAGAAGCAGGCAGGTGGCAACCAAAAGCTTATCAGCAATGGGATCGAGCATCCGGCCGATATTCGAGGTTTGTTGCCAGATGCGTGCCAGATAACCATCCAGAAAATCCGTCAGGCTAGCGACCACGAAGATCATCAGCGCCGACCAGCGGGCAAAATCAGAAGACTGCAACCGACCTTCCAGATAAAAGCAAAGCGCAACCAACGGCACCGCGATTATTCTTGCGTAAGTCAGCAAATTTGGAATGCTGAGCAGGAGGTCAGGCTTGTCTTTTTTGATAATGCTCATAATCCACTCAAACCCCAAACGTACCCGCATTTCAAATGCTTTTTGCTACTCGGCATAATGCAACGTCAGTCTTTTATTCGAGTTAACGCTAGTGAAAATGGTCATAGATTGCCTGGGCCATTTGCGCGGAGATACCTTCAACTTCTTTGAGATCAGAAAGAGCCGCGCGCGATACAGCTTTGGCCGTTCCGAAACGATGCAAAAGCGCCCGTTTCCGGCCCGGCCCAATCCCGCTGATTTCATCAAGTGGATTTTTCACCATTTCCTTTTTGCGCTTGGCGCGATGTGATCCGATTGCAAAACGATGCGCCTCATCGCGAAGCCGCTGCACAAAGAACAAGACCGGGTCACGCTCAGGCAGCATGAAGGATTGCTTGCCCTTCATGAAGAACTTCTCAAGGCCCGCATCACGATCAGGGCCTTTTGCGATCCCCACCATTGTTACGGCTTCTTCGAGGCCCATCTCTTTCATCACGTCGTAAACTGCATTCAATTGCCCAAGGCCACCGTCAATGAGCAGCAAATCGGGCCAGACACCAATTTCGCCCTCTTCGAGTTTCTGGTCTTCCGGCATTCCATGCTCTTTCACCAGTCGTGAAAACCTGCGCGTCATGACTTCGCGCATCATGCCGTAGTCATCGCCCGGCGTGATATCATCGCTTTTGATGTTGAACTTGCGGTAATGATTTTTGGCAAAACCCTCAGGTCCCGCCACAATCATCCCGCCAATAGCGTTCGTTCCCATGATGTGTGAGTTGTCGTAGACCTCAATCCTGTTTGGTGTCTTCTCAAGCCCGAAGGCTTCTGCAACGCCTTTCATGAGTTTTGCCTGAGTTGAGGTCTCAGCCAATTTGCGTTCAAGCGCTTCTTTCGCATTCGTGGTCACGTGATCGACCAATTCACGTTTCTCGCCGCGTTGAGGAACGAGAACCTCAACCCTGTGTTCGGCTCGAGCGCTGAAAGCCTCGCCAAGAAGATCAAGTTCGCCAGTATCGTGGGAAAGAATTATCTGCCGCGGGCAGGGGCGGTCGTCATAGAATTGGCCTAGAAACTCGCCTAGTGCTTCGCCCGGCTCAATTGCCTTATCGGCCCGAGGAAAGTAGGCGCGGTTCCCCCAGTTTTGCCCGGTCCGGAAGAAGAAGACTTGAATGCACGTCATCCCGCTATGTTGATAAACGGCAAATACGTCCGCATCGGTGACCGACCGTGGGTTTATGCCCTGATGGCTCTGCACATGTGAGAGAGCCGACAGCCGGTCGCGATAGATCGCAGCGCGTTCGAAATCGAGTTCTTCGGAGGCCTCTTGCATTTGCCGGGAGAGTTCCGCCTGCATATGAGAACTTTTGCCGTTCAGGAATGCTTTGGCCTGACTGACAAGCTTGTCATAATCCTCCGCATTGATTTCCCCGGTGCATGGCGCGGCACATCGTTTGATCTGGTGAAGGAGACATGGCCTTGTGCGGCTCTCGAAAACCGAATCGGTACAGGTGCGCACCAGAAACACCCGCTGCATTGCGTTGATCGTCCGGTTCACTGATCCTGCCGATGCGAAGGGTCCGAAGTAACTGCGTTTCTTGCTGCGCGCACCGCGATGTTTGAACAAACCCGGTGAGCCGTGGTCATCGGTGATCACGATATAGGGAAAGCTTTTATCGTCCCGTAGCAACACATTGAATTTCGGTCGCAAACGCTTGATCAGGTTCGCTTCCAGCAGAAGCGCCTCCATCTCGGTATGCGTTGTGACGAATTCCATTTGAACGGTTTCGCGGATCATTCGCGCGATACGGTTCGTGTGCCCACCCATTTTGGCGTAAGAGGCAACCCGCTTTTTCAGGGATTTGGCTTTACCCACGTAAAGCACATCACCTGCCTGATCGAACATTCGATACACGCCCGGCGCATTCGGCAACCGTTTCACAAATTCCGCGATGCGTTCAGCACCAGATGTGGCCGAGCTGGAGCTGGCGGATTCTTCCCATTCTAGCTCGGCTGCCTCACCGGTAAGCGCTGTCAAATTGATCTTTTTGACGGGTTCTTCACTCATGCCGAAATAATGTAGGATTCTATCGTCAGAATCGAGTGTTACTCGACAATTCCAGCGATATCGGGCGTTTCCCAACCAAGATGTTGCCCACCGTCGAGCGCAATCATCTGGCCGGTGATCGAGCGGACAGAGTAAAGATAGCGGAGCGTGGCGCCGAAGTCCGCCAGTTCCGGCCCACGTTTCAGAATCAGACCGTCAATCTGCTTTTGGAAGTCGGCCGCATCCTGCCGTTCATTTTGCAGGGTCGGGCCAGGGCCGATAGCATTCACCCGAAGTTTGGGTGCGAACGTTTGCGCCATGGTGCGTGTTGCAGTCCACAACGCTGATTTCGAAAGCGTATAGGAATAAAAATTCGGCGTTAGGCTCCAGACACGTTGATCGATGATATTTACGATCAACCCGTCCGTTATCCCTGATTGCGCAGCCATCTGGGCAGCGAGGATGGAGGGGGCCTTCACATGAATGGCCATGTGGCGGTCAAAGCGGTCTTCGTCAAAATCCGCTGCACTATCGTCCACGAAAATGGAGGCATTATTGATCAACAGATCAATCGGCCCCAAGGCATCCTGAGCGTTTTGAAACAGCGTTTTGCAGTCTGCGCTGTTTAGTAAATTTGCCTCAAGAGCGATGGCTTTCACGCCAAATTCCCGCAGGTTTGCTGCCAGCGCCTCCGCTTCATTTTCCGATGATGCGTATTGGATGGCCACGTCAAAACCATCGCGTGCCAGATCAGTTGCGATTGCCGCTCCGATCCGTCGTGCACCGCCTGTGACCAACGCGGTTTTCATTGTTTTTGCCTTATTTCAAAAATGCCAGCCCGAGAAACAAGACATAGGTCACACACAGCAAAATACCACTGATTCTGCTGATCCGTTTTTTGTAATACGCAAGCCAACCCAGCCAAAGGGAAGCTGCGAGCATTGCCCACATATCAAAGGATATAATCGACGAACTTACTTCAAGGTCCGCAACGAGGGTCGTGATTCCCATGATTGCGGCAATGTTGAAAACGTTCGATCCAACTACGTTGCCAAGCGCCACATTGGAATTGCCGCGAATAACAGCCATTAGCGATGCTGCCAGCTCCGGAAGAGACGTTCCAATGGCGACGATCGTAAGGCCGATCACCTCATCGGGGACGCCAAGGGACTGCGCAATGGATTGGGCGGAACTCACCGTTGCCCACGCACCTGTCGGCAGCAGGATCATGCCTCCCACAACAAGTGCGACTGCCATGAGCGTGCCGCTTGGCAAGTCTGACACCTCTTCGAGGTAGTCTGGCTGCGCCTCAGGCCGCAGTTTCCGAGCGGCCGAATATTGATCCCACAAAAACAGCCCGAGCATTGTAAGCAAGATCACGCCGTCAATTTTGCCGAGGCTTCCCTTTGCCAGTAATGCCATAAAGACGAGCGTGATACCAAGCATGACGAGAATGTTGCGGCCAATCCCGTCTTCTTCGCAATTCGTGGCCATGATGAGCGCCGGGATACCGAGGACGAGAAGTACATTGGCAATGTTTGACCCCACCACATTGCCGATTGCCAATCCGCCGGAGCCTGCCAGTGCGGCTTGAACAGAGATAAAGAGTTCCGGCGCGGATGTTCCAATCGAAACAATCGTAAGGCCGATGATCAGCGTGGGTATGTCGAGTTTTTCTGCAATCGACACTGCGCCGCGCACAAGAAGATCGCCGCCAAATACCAACAGGGCGATGCCAACAACCAGAACGAGTATATCAAACATGAAATAAACTTGGGTGAGTTAGATGAATTGGTCGCTGGTATAGACGTTATGGGCGTCTATTAGTAGGTCCAAATGTGGACAAATAGGACCCGGATTTGGACGCTGCTGCCATGACTTTGTCATGAAAATTCCGCGGTTCGACTCTTCATTTGCCGCAATGATTTTCCAAAATCTGGGTTGGGCGGGCGATCAAAAAAACGAGTGTTTCGATGAAAGTATCTCTTTTAACCGCCTTAGTATCCGCTTTGCTTCTCACCACAACATCCGCCTTTCCCGCAGATTTGGTGGACGAGACCCCGAGCCTGCCGCAGCCACCTGAACCAATTATTGATACCAGTGAATGGGGCGGCTTCTATCTTGGCGCATATGGTTCGTATAATTGGTTTTCTCCATCCGGTTCAAGATTGGGCGGAAATGACAGCGAAGGTTTCTCCGGCGGCGGTTTTGCTGGCTATGATTGGGATTGGGGAAACCAGATCGTGACAGGCATAGAAGGCCGTCTCGGGTTTTCAGATAACGATAGTTCATTTGGTGGCGTCACTGTTGATCAGGAATGGGATGCTTCACTGCGTGCGCGTCTCGGATACGCATACGAACGATCACTGATTTATAGTTTTGCCGGGCTGGCAATCACGGGCGTCGAGGCAACCACTATCACCGGGAGTGATGATCAACAACTAACTGGCTTCGAAGTGGGTGCCGGTGTTGAAACTAAACTGTTTGAAAACGTTACCGGGCGCTTGGAATACGGTTTCTCAGATTACGGCACTGAAGACTTCAACCTTGGTGGCGGCGGCACGCAGGAAATCGACCTGCAAAACCAGAATGTGAATATTGGGTTGGGTTTCAGTTTCTGATTGACTATTTGCGCGAGAGAAGCGCATCTGTTTACAAAACTATTCTTGTCTAACTTTCAGGCTGACACATTTACTATTGTGTCAGCCTGGCTCTAACCGCTAATCGTTTGCCTTAATTTGGCTGTTACCTTTGGTTAACCATCAGGTTTTAGGATTCGTAAAGACTTTCGGCTCGTCACAATCATCGGCTGAAACACTGGAGTGCGGTAATGCGCCGGAAGGCTGAGGCAGACACCATGACGCAAAAGCAGGGGCAAAAAGGCCTCCTTTCATCTGCTGCGTTGTTTCTTATCCTTCTAATGAGTCTGTTTTGGTCGGAAATAGGTGTTGCAGGCGAATTTGCTTATCCATGGCGGGATAAATCACGTGCAATCGTCATTGATGCATATGAGAAAAACCCCATTGATTGGGAGAAGCTTGTCACCAACGATCAGATCGTCGGGTTCATCGGCAAATCAAGCGACGGGTTGCCTCCGCCGTGGGGGTGCCGCAAACCGAGCCAAATTGAAAACACCCTTTGTCGTAAGACTTTTCAGAATTACTGGTTGAAAAAACAACTCTACCAAACCCGGAGATTGGTGGCGAAAGGCCTCGGCCTGAAATGGGGAGCTTACCACCTCGGCCGGCCAGGCAATCCCATTGATCAGGCAAATCATTTTATCGATTTTACGCAGCCTGACGAAGACGATCTTCTGGCAGTCGACATAGAGCATGACGATCCCGAAAAGTGGATATCACTTGAGGATGCTGAGATTTTTGTCAAACACATCAAGCGCCGACTAGGGCGGTACCCAATTCTTTATACCAATCATCATACGGCGAAAGTGATCGCATCGCGCCGTGCGGAACTTCCCATCCTATCGCGATTGCCGCTTTGGTATGCGCGTTTCAGAGGTAGTATTCCCGGTGCATTCCCCATGGGCAACTGGGATACATATGCTCTTTGGCAATTCTCGGCGCAAGCAAACTGCAATGACCGTCGATGCCTTTACCGGGTTGCTGGGGCTAAAAATGATATCGATGTGAACGTGGCTCCCATGTCAAAGGCCGAGTTGCGGGAGGCGTGGCCTTTTGGAGAATTGCTTCCGGAAAAACCGTTTGTGGAAGAAACACCGGATTTCAGAATGGCCTCTGCCGAGCCTACGGTTGAGCGCGCTGCCGCGCAGGGCGACGGAGACTCTGGAGAAAAACCTGAACCCACCCGTTTCAACGCAAAGCTGACAATTGAACGCGAGGGCAGTGATCCGATCGTGTTGACGTCGATCGCAGTGCCCACAGCACGCAATCCAGTTGCGCTGGCACTCGGGTTCGATGCGACTGAAATAGCTGTTGTACAAGTGGGTGTGCCTGCTAGCGTCAAACGCTTCCCACCTTACTGGCCGAAAGCAGAGGTGGCAGAGTTAAGCACTGACCTGGTGGACGATATGCTTCCGCAACCTGACGTCGTGGTGACTGGTGAAGTAAGTTCAAGCGAAGGGCAGGAGCAAGGCAGTGGAATAGGGGAACGGTATCGTTATACCCACTTTTCCACGTCCAACTCTCAATCCAATTCGCAGGACCGGAAATATAACGTCAATCGTTAAGGTTTAGCGGCTTAAGACGCGGCAGTGACCATCATAATACTTCCAAGGGTCGAGGCCATGAATGCAGTATTCGACATTCCACGTAAAACCGGCAAAGCCTGCACCCTCTTCAACCAGATAATGGATCCGGCGCGTTTGCCCATTAGCAAACATCGCATCGCCATGGCAGTAGCGCCGGTTAATCGGTGAGTCCGGAAACGGATTTACAGAATGCTGATGGGGGTTTGCAATATCCGACAGCGTGAGGCCGCGAGCCTGCCAATAGACTTTCTCAGCATGGTTGAAACGCTTGACCACTTTTTTGAGCACTCTCTCAGACTCACAAATTGGAAACCGATCACCAGCAGAGGCAGGAGGTACGAATGTCATGAGAAACGATAATGATACGATGGAAGAAAGAAGGAAGAATGTGCGCATGGTGACCTCTGATCAAACGTATTCTAGTGTTTGCCCAAATCGCTGTAATGGTCAAGTTTGACCACGCTCAAACGAGGTTGGCGAGACGGATAAATTCTTCGATCGTGATTTCTTCCGCACGCTTTGTTGCGGTGATATTCGCCTTTTTAAGCAGTTCTTCACCCCCCAACGATTTGAGACTTGCCCGAAGCATCTTGCGCCTCTGACCAAATGCTGCCCGTGTCACCATCTCCAACTTTCGAAGATCACAAGGAGCCGGATTTTCTCTCGGCTCCAAGTGAACAATCGATGAGGTTACTTTGGGCGGTGGCCAAAATGCCTGGGGAGGCACATCGAAAACCTTGTGAGCGATGGTCCGCCAGCCGCAAAGAACGGCCAGTCTCCCATATTGTTTTTCGCCCGGCTGCGCGCAAATCCGTTCTGCCACCTCCCGTTGAAACATGAGTGTCATGGAAGACCAGAATGGTGGCCATTGGGGTTGCGAGACCCATCCGATTAGAAGCGGCGTCGCCACATTATAAGGGAGATTGGCTACAATCTTTGCTTGGCCTTCAGTCAGTGACGCGAAATCCGTATCAAGCGCATCGCCTTCAAGCACATTTAACCGCCCATCAAAATGATGCGCGACTTCGGCGAGCGCTGGGAGGCATCGGGCATCGCGTTCCACTGCGATCACCTGCTTTGCGCCGTGAGCCAACAGCGCCCGGGTTAGGCCGCCCGGGCCGGGCCCCACTTCAAAAACACTTGCATTGCTTAAGTCACCTGCTGCGCGGGCGATTTTCCCGGTCAGATTTAGATCAAGCAGGAAATTCTGACCCAGAGACTTTTTCGCAGCAAGGCCATGCGCCTCAATGACATCGCGCAAGGGAGGCAAACCATCACTGGCAGTCATGATGCAGTGGCTGGGGTTTGTGCAGACATCGCCATTTCAGAGGCGAGATTGAGCGCTGCGATAAAACTCGATGGGTTCGCTTTGCCGGAGCCCGCGATGTCATACGCCGTGCCGTGGTCAGGTGATGTGCGAATAAATGGTAAGCCCAACGTGACGTTCACCGCATCATCAAAGCCCAGCATTTTGGCCGGGATAAGCGCCTGATCGTGATACATGCAGATCGCCACATCATAGCGGGTGCGCGCACTTTCATGAAACATCGTGTCGGCAGGCAAGGGGCCTTTTATCGCGAGCCCTTCTTGCAGCAGTTGCTGGACAGCTGGCTGGATGACTTCTTTTTCCTGAAGACCAAGTGCTCCGTTTTCGCCCGCATGGGGGTTCAAGCCTGCCAAAGCTAATCGGGGCTCGTTGATATGAAAACGATCTCTGAGGTCGTGGTGGACGATGCGGCATGTTTTAACGATGAGATCGGTGGTCAATGCATCCGGCACCTGATCAAGCGGGATATGGATCGTAACCGGCACTGTGCGCAAATCAGGCCCTGCCAACATCATCACCGGCATGGGTGGCTTGCCAGTGCCAGATACACTGAGTTCAGCCAGAAACTCGGTATGACCAGGGTGGTTAAACCCCACATCGTACAAGGTCTTTTTATTGATCGGGCATGTCACCAAGGCGCTGGCAAATCCGCTTTGAACCCGGTTCACACCGGTTTTAATGGCCTCTAACGTGAGGTGAGCGTCTGCTGCTTCAGGTGTCGCTGGAATACCTTCTGCACTCACATCAATATCAAGAACGGGCAAGCCTGCGCCGCTAACTCGGTTATCAACCAACCTAGTAATCTCAACGTCCAGCCCCAATTGTTGAGCTCGACGCTGAAGGATTTTACTGCTTCCTATGACATTGAAACGCGGAAGTTTTTCCCGTTGTTCGCTCCATGCTTGAAGAATGATGTCTGGCCCTATGCCGCATGGGTCTCCCATGGAGACGGCTAAGGGGAGGGGCTCATTTTTCGAAGTCTCAGAGACCGGGGGCAATGGCGATGTCACGTTCATCTATTGATAAATGATCGTGGCAATTGACTTCAATTGCTTAAGGTATTTCTGATCCAGGGCGCTGCCCTTTGTATCGAAGTTTTCGAACTCACCGGACTGGGTTGTGATTTGTGCCGCCCGGTCGTCATTCACCTGACGTGTGTTACAAACGGCAATAAATTCCACGCCCTTGTCCGTGTCTTTGATGCGAGAGGTATTGTTTGCATCAAGCTGAGTGACTTCGTCCTTCCAGCGTTCTGGCAGCTCTGGTCCCATGATCCGCTTGCGATCAATAACGCTCACGTCGCGCAACTGTTTTGCCAACTCAATTGCACTGTCGCAACCAGTGTATCGTTGACGGAACGCAGTTGCCTCCGCCCGGCGTGCCGCGAGTGTTGATTTGTTGCGTTGCGCTTGAGGCACCACAAATACGATCTGTTTGAAGTTATACTCGGTGACTTCCGGCTTTTCGGCGCCGGTTTTACGCAACTGTGTGATCGCGTCACGTTCTGTCAGGTTCATGGTTTCCGCCTGGAAGCGACCGGAAACCGCACGCTGCCAACTAATCTGCGTGCGCAAGAATTCCTTGAAGTGATCCGCCCCAATGCCGAGCCTGTTCAATTCACTGGAAAGCTGAGCGGTACTGGCGCGGTTCCGTTTTGCAAAATTGGAGAAAGCAGATTCAACCATTGCGTCGGTTGCTAAGGAGCGGCTGCGCTTGGCTTCCTGCAGCTTGAGGATTTGCTCAATCATCTCCTGTTCCGCAATCTTGTTACGATCACCCGAAACGCGCCGCAGTTTCAAAAACTCTGCCCGGCGCTTGATGTCGAAATTAGTGATCGGGTTCCGATTGACAAGGATTTTGATGTAAACGCCTCGGTTCTCGACTTTGCCCTCACGCTTGATGATGCGCGGTTCCCGGATTTCCGGTTCATCCGGCGACGCGGTATCGGCCTCTGTGTCGTTTGTGGCGGCGTTGGCCGCAGCAGCGGCGTCCGTTGCCTTTTGTGGTGCCGCAGCTGCAACGGTTGTTGAAGCGCTATTTGCAGCAGGTTTTGCCGCTTTTGTCTCTTTGGCTGAATCAACGGCGGACGTGGATGTGTTGCAGCCCGACAAAACAAGCAGGGATGCGCCAAACAAAAGCCCATATGTGAATTTGTTGATCGCCATTCTCAATTTCCATCTGCGGATAGGTGGACCCGCTTAAACAAGCTAAATGAGGTCTTATTGTGATTTGAAAGCATGCCCGAACTCTCTGAAAATCATCCGATTAAACTATCACTGCCCGTTTTCGCCACCAAATTCCACGGTGCGGTTAAAGCCACCGATTGTGCGCAAACCCAGAGTAAAGGAGACGCTATGCTCGTTGGAACTTCCAGTATAATCTGAGTTCAGGTTTGCGTACCCGACTGAGAACGAGAAGCAATCGTCATCATATGAAATACCAACGCTGTTCTGACTGAACTCGCTATCGACAATGTCAAAGGTAGCGGAACCGTAAAGCCGCCAGTTTTCATCAAGTCTGATGCTCGCAGACGCGGAAGCCTCATGCCGATCCCGGGGGAAACGATAATTGGGCTGCGCTTCCACAAACTTGTATCCGGCTGTGAGAGATAGGTCTGGTTGCACCACGCTGGTTGAGACATCAAATTGCTTGAGGCCAAGATCACTCTCATCAAGCCGCACACCAGCACCCACGCTAAAGCCTTGCCCGTCATTGGCCTGAATGGATGCCACATAATCAGAGCGGTCCGTTTCCAGCCCTGACTCTTCGCCCGCGTTCGTCAGGTCATTGAGTGCGGCGAAGGAATTGTCGCCGGAAAGATGGAACGATTGGCCCGCAACGATATCGATATTGCCGCCTGTCACAAAGCTCGCTGAATATTGGAAGCCGAGGTTCGCCCGAGTGCCACCTTCCACACGGTCATACCCTGAAAACTTGTTCTGCTTGAACAGATTGGAAGTATCAAACACCATGCTTTGCGCATCTTCATTCGCGAATTCGCCGATGTTCTGCTCGTCGGGGCGTACAATCAATTGAGCGATGGGCTCAAAAATATGCGTCGCCATGTCTGTCTGTGCGATCAGCGGATACCGGATTTCAAATGACGCGGCAGGCATCGCCCGATAGATGGAATCATCAGACAGGAGCGGATTACCTAAAGAGTTCAACTGATCAAGGTCTTGGCTGATGGCATCGCCTTGAACATTGAGAGCGAGCGTCGACACAACGCCACTATCCGCTATGCTTGACCCCTTCCACTCAAGGAAGGCGCTTGCGCGTGACGTCTGACCTTGGATACCCGTAAAGCGTTCGTTGTTCGCTGGTGCACCCAATATACCATCCGGGTTTGAAATCTGGGGCGCATCGCGATGGATACTCGTCACATTGAGGTCAAACGAAACTTGCCCGGTTTCAAACTCTTCGCCGGAAACGGCATTGTAGTCGAGTAGCGGCAATACCGTTGCCTGCTGATCAGTGGCGGTTTGGAACGCGGGGAAGTTCGCGCCAGTCAACTCGTCAATTACGTTTGTCTGAACGATGAAATCCTGAACACGCAGGTCAAAGAAATTTTTCTCGCCGATGCCTGTCAGGAAAAGTTCATTCGACACATCACGTTCGCCGAAGTCGCCGAGGTTGTATGTGCGGGCGAAGTTTTCATCGGATTGGAATAGCGCGTTCCAGCCCACTTGCCACCGCTCGTTGATATCGAACAAGCCGTTCGTCATCACAGCATGGCGATCATACTGATAGCGGTCGATTTCGTTGGGCTCGAATGCTTCCGGGTCTTTCTGGTCAATGCCCGCATAGCGAATGTTATACTCGCCATTTGCCAATCGATGACGCCATTCAGCCTCACCCAGGAAACCCTGCTGTGAATAGTAAGTTCCCCAAACCGTAAGATCATAATTGGGCGCAAGATTGAAGAAATACCCTTGCCGATAACCTGCCCCCAGTTCATCCGTGTTGGAAAAACCCGGGATCAATAATCCGGATTTACGTTTGATGGCCGGATCAGCGTGGGCGAAGCGCGAAAGACGCAGGACCGGTTTTCCGAAAAACTCAAACGTCGCGTCTTCGTACTCGACCCGTTTCGTCTCATCGTTGATGATCACCTTCTTGGCTCGAATTTGCCAGAATGGCGGTTTTTGCGGGTTTTCTTTGCACTGCTCGCAAGCGGTATAAACACCGTTGTTGAATGTGGTGGTTTGGCCGTCCCGTCGTTCAGCGCTTTCCGCTGCTATTCGGGTATTATCGGGCGTCTGGACATTAAGCGCAGAAACAAACCCGTCACGGAAATCATCCGTGATGTCGATCTCATTGGCGAATATACGGTTGCCGTTCGGCTCAAGGATTTCCACATTGCCGTAAGCGATGACACGACCGCTTTGTTGGTTATATTCAACCCGGTCCGCCACAAGGGTTGAACGCCCATATGCGATTTGCACATTACCGGTAGCAATCACCAAGCTACGGTCAGAGTCAAAAATCAGGTCGTCTGACTCCAACAGAAGCTGCTCTTCTTCCGAAATCGCCTCTGACCCGTCGAAAATATTGGTCGCCGTAACAGCCTGTGCCTGGGCATCGAGGGTCACGACAGGGAAGTGGGGTGCAAACGCAAAAAGGCCCGCGACCGAAACGGTTGCGAGCAAACGCGATAGTCCGCGCTTTACAGGCATCATGCGAGCACGTTTTGGATCAACCAATTATCCGTCCTCCTGATGCAGCAATGCACTAATTCCAAACAAAATTGCTACAAAGCCAGGCGACCATGCCGCCACGATTGGCGGTACAACACCGTTACTCCCCAGAGCTGTTACTAGACTCGTGACAGTGTAAAGCACGAACCCGAAAAATATGCCACCTAAAATCATGCGCCCGAGCTGTCCAAACCGCACAAATCTTAGGCATACACTTGCGGCAACCAATACCATTGCGAACAGAAAAGCGGGTAGGGCGATCAGGCTGTGAAACTGAACAAGGTAGGGTTTCCCGTTTGTGCCCGATTTTTCAAGCCTTTCAGCTACTTCACGCAATTTCCAGAACGATACCTGATCCGGTTTACCGCTGACGCCCAGCAATTGGTCGCGCGTTAACGATGTTTCTAGAACTTTACTCTCGAGCGCCACAGATTTTCCGTCGGCGCCGATTCTTGTGGCGTCGGTTAGTAGCCAATGATCGCCCCTGTGCACCATGTTGAGCGCGTCAATACGATGGGCGAAATCACCGCTCGGCGTGAACGTCAACACTTTGACATTATCAAGTGCCTGACCTCCGCGGCGTGCAAGCTCTGCATTGATAATCGTATTGCCGCCGTCGGCGTTTTGTTGCTTGATCCAGTATTCGCGCTGGGTTGACTGGCTTTCGATCGGTGTGTCGGAGATGAGCCTGGCGGTCATCTCATTGGCTTTGCCAGCCGCTGTGATCGCAAGCGGATTATACGCAAGGGCAAGAAACCCACCCACTATGGCAGCGGAAATACTGATTGGAAGCAGAAACTGCCACGCTGAAACCCCCGCGGCGCGCGCCACTACCAATTCCATTTTGTTATTCATTTGTGTGAGCGTCATCATGGCTGCGAAGAGGCAGGCGAACGGGAATGCCTTTTCCACAAACAGCGGCGCGCGCAACAAGGATATCGAATAAAGCTGCCACAATGTCACTTGGTCATTGCCGCTGGTCTTTCGAAGGTTTTCAATGAAATCGACGGACACGATCAGAAAGGCCAGCCCAAGAACCATGGCAAAAAGGCCGCGCAGAAATCGAACCGAAATATAGAGGCTAAGCGTATTGCCGATCATGTGCTGACCCCCGCGCGTCTGCGGCGATAGCTCTTGTAAGCAACTTCAAGTTCGGAGAGCTTTTCAGCAACTTTTGCGTTTACTTTTTCAAGTTGTAACGCAGCCGATTTTGGCAATTCTGCGGGTTTGTTCGTCAGCACAAAATAAAGTCCGAAAGCGATGCAACCGAGTGGCAAACCATATGCGGGGATTAGAGCCGACGGGTCCGTTTTCAGAGCGGTAATCGTTGAAAAGCCAGCGCCACGCACGACGACAAGAATGATGGCGGCGGTTGTGATGGACGCTGCAAAACTCTGGCGGCTCGAGCGTGCCTGTCCTGCAAACGCAAGGATCACAAACACATAGGCAAACGGCCACAGCATCTCCACAAACCGTTCGTGAATGATTTGCCGGAACCGGCCTGGGTTTGATTGATAGGCTTTATCATTGGCATCTGGGCTAAGAAGTTCATGCGTCGGACGTTCTTTGACCCGTGTGCGGCCTCTTTCGGTTTTGCCGGCAAAGCTTGAAAGATCAAACGCATAAGACTGGTATTTGATAACCGTCACGCTTCCGTCTTTATGGTTCGTTTGCTGGATGTCGCCGTCTTTGAGCGCAAGGAAGGATCCTGATGGCGACCGGATCACGATGCCTTCTTTGGCCGAGAAAATAGATGACGTATCAGCTTCGCGATCATCGGAGATCAGGATGCCTGTCAAAAGCCCCGCCGCACCGCGACCCGCCACATGGAAGGTCAGGCCATCTTCAACGGTGTTAAAGTTACCCTCGCGAAGAACGACAGACACAAGGTCAGCACGCATTTCCGTGACGAGATGCTTAACCCTCTGCAGGCTGTAGGGTGACACAAAATGCGCCACCAAACCGGTGAACAAACTGCATAAAAGCGCCAAAACAAGAAGGGGTTTCGCAATCGTCCAATTCGAGCAACCACTGGCTGAAACGACAACCAGTTCACTGTTCGCATTCAACCCGTTGATTGTATTGATCGTCGCCAGAAGCAACGCGACAGGAATGATTGCCAGCGCGAGGCTTGGGACAACCAGCAGCGTGATCGTCAGGTAAGTGGAAATGGTCTGGCCATTGCTGGTGATGATATCGATTTCGCGCAACGCTTGCACGAGCCAGACAACGCCAATCAGTGCCCCCAAAACAATGAGAGTAGCAGCGCCCGCTTTGTAAAAGATATATCGCTCAATGAGCTTCATACATGCACCCGGATGGCTTCTGTAAATGAAACCGGGCAGTTGTTTCCGGAATCATGCACTTGGTTACCATATGATTAAAGTTATCGCTCGGATTTGACTAAAAATTGGCCAATAAACAGCGTAAACAAACCATGAATTTTCAGATTTAGCGGCATTTCCACAACACTTGTTTTGTCTCGTCAGGATTTTGCAAATCGCCTGCATGTGGGTTGCGTATTACTATTATTCTTACAGCAAAACTCGACACGGTTTGCGAATCCACTAAATCTATGTTCGACAAGCAATTTTCAGCCCTCACAAACCGTGAGATTTTGGAGGTATTATGGCGAAGCTACCCACATTTACATTCACCAAAGATGGTTTTC
Organism: uncultured Hyphomicrobiales bacterium; assembly: GCA_963922635.1. GTDB lineage: Bacteria > Pseudomonadota > Alphaproteobacteria > Rhizobiales > Rhizobiaceae > JAALLB01. The sequence goes on from CAWUJX010000030.1 coordinate 22,602, forward strand.
CCAAAGGTGGAATACTTGTGGCGCTGGTGGCAGCTGATGCTGGTCTGCCCGCGCTGATCGCCAGCTCGAAAGATGGAGAACTTGTAGCAAGAGCGGTCAAGGCTGAGGCATTTACAGGGAAATCAGGTTCGTCCCTCACAATTGCAGGGACCGAGGGCGGGCCTTCAAAAATTATATTGATCGGTGCGGGCAATATCGCAGAAGCGAATGAACCAGCATTGTTGAAACTCGGCGGGAAAATCTTCGCGAGCCTTGGAAAATCTGAAAAAGCAACGGTGATTACGGGGCAGGCAGACGGGACAGATACGTTTACGCCGGAGCAGACCGCGACCATCGCCGCAGGCATGAAGCTGCGGGCCTACCGTTTCGATGACTATCTCACCAAAGGGCGGGAAAATGACAAGAAATTGCCGAAGGCTGCAAAAATCAGCATCGGCTGTGAAAATGTTGCGGGGACAAAGAAAGCCTGGGCAACGCAAGATGGCGTAAGCGATGGCGTATTGCTCGCTCGGCAATTGGTGAACGAACCGGCAAACACGTTGGGTCCTGTGGAGTTTGCGAAGCAGGCTGAAAAACTGAAAGAACTGGGCGTCAAGGTCCAAGTCCTCGGTGTGCCGGAAATGACCAAGCTCGGCATGGGCGCGCTTCTTGGCGTATCCCAAGGTTCGTCCACAAAGCGCCCGGCGCGCATGGCGATCATGCAATGGGACGGGGGCAAGAAAGGCGATAAACCGGTGGCTTTCGTGGGTAAAGGCGTTGTGTTCGATACCGGAGGCATTTCGTTGAAACCCGGCGGCGGCATGGAAGATATGAAGGGTGACATGGGAGGTGCGGCTGCGGTGACCGGCCTGATGCATGCGCTTGCCGCCCGTAAGGCAAAAGCAAATGTCGTTGGTATTCTTGGCCTTGTCGAAAACATGCCGGATGCAAATGCGCAGCGCCCGGGCGACATCGTTACGTCCATGTCCGGGCAAACAATTGAGATTATCAATACGGACGCGGAGGGTCGTCTCGTTTTGGCTGACGCGCTCTGGTATTGCCAAAAGCGGTTCAAGCCGAAATTCATGATCAACCTCGCGACGCTGACCGGTGCTATTCTGGTTGCACTGGGCAAAGAGCATGCCGGGATTTTTTCAAACGATGATGAATTGGCAGGCAACCTTTATGAAGCGGGTAGACTTACCGACGAGAAGGTTTGGCGACTGCCGCTCACGGATGAATACGACAAGATGATCGATACCAAGAACGCTGACATGAAAAACACGGGTGGCCGCTATGCGGGCTCTATCACGGCGGGACAGTTTCTTCAGCGTTTTGTCAACAATGTTCCCTGGGTGCATATCGATGTGGCCGGGACTGCCATGGGCTCGAAGACCAACGAGTACAATCAATCCTGGGGTTCAGGTTATGGCGTGAGATTGTTGAACCGCTTAGTAGCTGAATACTACGAGTAAAACTGGGTAGCCGTCGCGCTTATTCGGCCGGGGCAGGACGTCCGGTCTTTCCATGCCAAACGAGCGTACGATAGTAAAATAATGCGCGGTTGTAGTTTTCGCGAGCCGCAGCGTAAGTTGTTTTCCAGGTTTCAAATTCGTCGTTGGAAATCCGCTTGCGCTTCAGGTTACGAGCTTGAATGCTTGCTGCCCTGTTGATATCACGCCATTGTTTTTCAAAGCTTTTTCTGAACCCTTCAAGGTCAGCGGGCTTGGAGAATTTGTCCACATCAAACCATGGATAGCGCAAGACGTCCGTTGTTTCTTTGGAGGCGAATGCTTGGGTACGCTCAAGCGCTGAGCCTGCTCCACAATCGAGTTTCAGATCTTTGATCACACAACCTGCTGCGTTGGCAGAGGTCATGCCTGCAAAGCCTGATATCGCCGCGACAACCGCGAGCCCGAGTAAAGAATTCCGCATGCCAAACCCCTGAACTTTTCAACAGGCTCGATTTTTGGCGGCTCGCCTTATTGGAGTCAAGCGCAAGCATGATATGTAAGGCGTGATGTCGGAAATACTGTTCTATCACCTCACAGAGAAAATCCTCGATCACGTTCTGCCCGGGCTTGTTGAAAAGTCTCTGGAACGGGAATGGAAAGTCGTTGTGCAAACCGGCAATGCGGAGCACGTGTCCCACCTTGATCATCTACTCTGGACGTATCGCGATGACGCGTTCTTGCCCCACGGATGCGAGCGGGACGGGACCGAAAGCAGGCAGCCTGTTTGGTTGACTGCGGAAAACGATAATCCCAATTCCGCTAACATCCGGTTCCTTGTCAGTGGTGCGGAATGCGATACCGTCGAAGATTATGAGCGGGTAGTATACATGTTCGATGGTCATGATAATGCCGCCGTGGAACATGCGCGTGAGCGATGGAAGTTCCACAAAGATGCAGCGATTTACGAGCAAACCTATTGGCAGCAGAGCCCGCAAGGCCGTTGGGAAAAGAAAGCGTAGTAAGGAGAAAGTCGCAGGTGTCTGACGATTTCAAAGCCCGGCAACAAGCCAATCGGAGCCACATCAACGCGCTTGATCACGAGCGCCTTTTTTCTGAACCCCGCAGGGATGCGTTTTTTGAAACGGTTTATCAAATGGCGGATGGCGACGCTGCGCTTGTCCCATGGGCTGATCTTCAACCCAAAGACAAGCTGGTGAAATGGCTTGCAGAGCATTCACGGGGTTCAGGTCGGGCAATTGATGTGGGGTGTGGCCTCGGCGATAACGCAATCGCCCTTGCTGAAGCCGGATACGACACTACTGCGTTCGACTTTTCGCCTGACGCGATTGATTGGGCCAAGAAAAGGTTTTCGAACTCACCGATACAATTCGAAGTTCAAGATCTGTTCAACCTGCCGGATTACTGGAACGGTTATTTCGATCTCGTCCATGAGTGTTACACGCTTCAATCCATTCCGTCTGAAACGCTCGAACACTCGGTTCCCGCGGTTGCCAATCTGGTTGCGAAAGGTGGGGTGCTTATTGTTTACGCTCGCATTCGGGAAGACGGGGCAGAGGTTTCCGGCCCACCATGGCCCCTCGAGGTTTCGGTCGCAGCATCGTTTTCAGACTACGGTTTGGAGCTTGTTTCGCGCGAGTTATTTGATTTGCAAAAGGCCGAGAGAAAAATTCCCCATGAATTTTCGGTATGGCGGAGGCCGGAATGAGACTTGTCGCGTTTCTGTTGATTGCGGGAGGCATTGGCCTCGGGCTGATCTGGCCATGGGCGCAATTATCGCTGGATCGATCTAACGCTGAGACACTCACCTATGGCGATTTGCAAGGGCCTGTGGTGGAGCGCCAAACGATTACGCTGAGCGAACAGGACAATCCTATCCGGGTTCAGTTCGAGATTTCATACAAGCCGGATGCTGCTTTGCCTCCGACCAAGCTTCCAGTGAAGATCGTGATAACCGACAGCGATGGAACTCTGTTGTCGGGCATCGTCTCATTTGCGACTGGCGGAAGGGACACTGGCCCCGAACAACCAAAGGTTCGCTCTGGCACCATGCTTAATTTCGATGTGATCAATAGTG
>CAWUJX010000031.1:0-25755 GCA_963922635.1 uncultured Hyphomicrobiales bacterium
GATTTTGTCGAGATAGACATATTCCGCTGCCGTGCGCCCAAGGTTAGCCCACATTTCACTGAGAATTTGCTCTATTTGTTCCGGCGACTTCTCGGGAAAAGCGTTTACGAGATTATCTCGAGCCAGTTTTGTTCGCGGATAGCGCATGCCTAATCCGCGAGCAGCCTCGGCCACAAACCAGATTGCCTTATCTGCGGGGAAAAGCTTCAGAATTGCAATGAATGCAAAGAAGAATTGGGCGATCAACCAATCACGCGCATTGCGTAGGGCAATAACGATGCGCCGGATCAGGACCTCAGTCATTCACCCGCATGATGATTTTGCCGAAGACTTTCCGGCTCTCCATCCGCTCTAGTGCCACGCCGATGTCACCAAATTCCAGCTCTGTATCAACAACCGGATGCACAATGCCTTTGGCCATTTTGTCCATGGCATTCACCATGTTTTCCATGCGGCAGCCGAAAGACCCAATGAGGCGCAATTGACGCTGGAACAGCATCATAAGATTGGTCTCGGCAGAGACACCACTGGTTGAACCGCAGGTGACCAAGCGTCCGCCCGGCTTGAGGCTAAGCATGGAGCCTGCCCACGTATCTTTGCCCACATGTTCAAAGACGACGTCCACGCCTTTTTTCTTTGTGATCTTGCGCACGGCACCTTCGAACCGGTCTTCGCGATAGTTGATCACGTGGTCGGCACCGAGTTCTATGCATTTCTCGATTTTGTCATCTGAACCAACGGTCGTGATCACAGTACATCCGATTTTCTTAGCAAGTTGGATCGCAGCAGTGCCGATGCCGGAGCCACCTGCATGGATGAGAACTGTCTCACCGGGCTCGAGTTTTGCGTTGTCGAAGAACATGTGTTCGACCGTGCCGAAGGTGACAGGCGCAAGGGCTGCACCCACTTCATCCACGCCGTGAGGCGCTTTTACGAGATTGCGGGCAGGCATGTTGGAGAGTTCCTGCGCATACCCATCCAGGTGAAACCCATGAACACCCAATGGGTTTTCGGCTAAATTCTCACGGCCTTCGCGCCATGCTTTGCACTCGCCGCCATTTTTTGCTCCGTAAATCGATACGAGGTCGCCGGGTTTGAAGCCTGTGACGCCGGGTCCGATTTCCGTGATCTCACCGGAAGCTTCTGCACCAACAGTCATCGGGAGTTTGCGTTTTGCAAACGCCATACCGCGCCAGCCCCAAACGTCGATATGGTTCAGCGCCACCACTTTTGTTTTGAATTGTACCTCGCCATGGCCCGGTGGGGGAGGCGGCGGGACATCGGTAACTTTAACTTCGCGTTCGGAAATGAGTTGAAGTGCGCGCAAGGCTCGCTCCAGTGTTGGTTTTAATGAGTTGGGGTGTGGTTATGCCACTTCGCGGCCAAATACAAGACATGCATTCTGACCGCCGAAACCAAATGAATTTGACAGGATGTTCGACACATCTGCCTCACGGCTTTGGTTCGGGACCACATCCAGTGGAATGTCCGGATCGGGTGTTTCGTAGTTGATGGTTGGCGGGATTACACCCTCCATCATGGTCTTGAATGAGAACACGGCCTCAATCGCGCCAGCCGCAGTCAGGGTATGACCAATCATGGATTTGTTCGAAGAAATCGGCGTGGTGTGGATTTGGTCACCAAAGACTGCATGAAGTGAGTTGTATTCCATGCGGTCGTTTTCCGGCGTCGAGGTTCCATGGGCATTTACGTAATCAATGTCTTCAAGGCCAACGCCTGCGTCTTTGATTGCGTTTGAAATGGCTGTGATGACGGGCGCGCCATCCGGGCTTGAGCGCGTTCTATGGAAGCTGTCGGCTTTTTCGCCCACACCGCGGATCACTCCGAGCACGTTTGCACCTCTGTTGGTTGCGTGCTCGAGTGTCTCCAGCACAAGCGCAGCAGAACCCTCGGACATGACAAAGCCACTACGGTCCTTGGAGAAGGGCCGGGATGCTTTTTCCGGTGCGTCATTGTTGTGTGTTGTGAGCGCTGACAGAAGCGAGAACCTGATCAGACCTTCTGCGGTGACTGAACCATCTGAAGCCACACACAATGCCGCTTCTGTATCACCGCGTCTGAGCGCTTCTATGCCCTGTTGGAGCGCGGTTGCACCGGATGCGCATGCGGTTGAAAGCGAGATAGGAAGGCCGCGTGTGCCGTATTTTTCTGCCAAACGAAATGCGATCGTGCCCAACTGGATGAGGTTGTGCATCTTCTCTTGTTTGTGTTCTTGGGCTGAATTCAGCATGCGGTCGTAACCGATTTCGCCTTTTTCACTGTGGGCGACCAGTTCAAACCGGTGTTGCCATTCAAGCTCCACCGGTGGTGCCGCAAAAAAGAGAGGGCCGGGGAACCCGTCTTTGCCAAACCCTGCGTGGGTAAGTGCCTCTTCCGTTGTGGCATCTGCCATGGCGTATGAAATACCTGGGGCGGAAACTTCTTCCGGCTCCATGAAATCTACAGTCCCGGCAATTCGTGTGTTCAGGCCTTCGGTTGAAAAGCGTTTCACCTTGTGAATGCCAGACTTGCCCGCTGTCAGTGCTGCCCAGTTTTCTTCAACGCCTCGTCCAAGGGAGGTCACTGCACCGAGGCCCGTTACGGCGATGATGGGTCTGCCTTTGTGATCAAGATATTTTGACATTGCGCTTCTCCTTATCCGTGGGGCTTACGCTTTTTGCAGCATGGCGAAGCCTTCGCCACAGACGTGACCAATCGAGGTCACCAACACATTGGATATTTCGGCAGGGCTTGGTTTTTCACTCGCTTCAAACGGCGCGTAGAAGCCGCCATTCTTGAGTGCCAAAGCAGCGAAAGCGATGCTTGCCGGAAAGCTAGCTTCCAGTGATTGGCCGATCTGGCTTTGCAGCGTGCGGACCGGTACCTGATCGGAAAGTCTCTTTGTCAGATAGTCCATTTCAAACTGGGTTGCGTCGCTGGCACCTGTGGCCCCTGAAATAACGGCGTCCGCTTTATTGGGCATCCCACTCATCATCTCGTCGAGGCGAGCTGTCCCTTGCTCCCCATCTCGTTTGCCGAGATCAGAGGTAACCGCAGAAAGCTTGGCATAGGCAGTCGCACCACGCGCTTTTGCGTGCTCGACTTCTTCCAGCACGAGGAATGCGCCCACACTGCCAAGTCTCATCCCGCCACCATTTTTCTGCCGTTCCACGACGCCCTCTTTGCCGCCGGAATACAAAAAATGACCCAGCACATGGGGGAGGATAGCATCGGGGCGATCTGCATTGTACGAGCCGCCTACCAGCATATGAGTGCTTTGGCCGGATGCAATTCGTGAGAAGGCATTTTGAATAACGGTAACGCCAGCGGATTCTTCGCCCATATAGGTTCGTGATGATCCGGTGACCTTATGGACAATCGAGATGTTGCCCGCAAGAAGGTTCGAAAGCTGCGCCAAAAAGAGTGTGGGACGCAAGTCTGTGGAAAGACGATCCAGCAGAACCTGTTCACGGTCATTGCTCGCAATTGCGTCTTTTAAAATGGCTTCATCGGTTTCGATGTCCCGTTCGCCGCCGCCAGCTGCGCATACGAGGTCCATCGATGAGACCATTTCTTCGTTGCCTTTTAATCCGGCATCATCGAGGGCAAGTCCGGCAGCGTAAGTTCCAAGACGCTGCCAGTTTTCCATCTGGCGCTGATCTTTGCGAGGGATTTGTAATGCCCAATCCATCTCTGGGAGCGGGTGGACGCCGTATGGCGGAACGGTATCGAGGTCCACGATTGGATCGGGTGCCTTCTCGCCTCCCATCACCTGCCAATGATGGTCAACGCCTTCCCCATAACAAGAGACAAGGCCAATGCCTGTGATGACTACTTCTTTTTGTTTTGAGGACATTTATTCGCAAATCCGGAACGGCAAAAATTCTTTCGCCAAGTTAATCGTTACGCTTCATGTCCGCAACCTGTCCCTTAATCGTTTCCTGAAGATCAGGGGAGGGGAACGGCATGATGGTGAAAGTTAGTTGCGCATTTGCAACCCGTTTTCCTTCGGAGCGGATTTCAGCGCGTGTCACTGCAAATCCGGAACCTTCATGTTCAATTTCGGCTTTGATTTCCAGCTGTGTTTTCGGGCCCACAAAGTCGCGCAGCTTGCCTTCCTTCACGCCCGCCAAAAGCGGTATTTTAGTGAAATCTATCGTATGCATGATGAGGATGCCCGAAGCCTGCGCCATTGTTTCGATCATCAACACGCCAGGAACCAGCGGATGGCCCGGAAAGTGCCCTTCAAAAACCGGGCTTTCGTCCGGCACAATTGAGGTTGCGTTTAGCACTTTGGCATCAAGGTCGACGCTTGGAATACGGTCGATCATCTGGAAATATTCAAGTTGCATGGGATTGCCCTGTTTGGTGTTCCATATACGCAAAAACCCCCGATAACGGGGGTCTTAAATTCACATGCCGAAAGAGACGTGGTTAGCCTTTTGCAGCAACCAGTTCGTCGATCTTTCCGCAGAGGTTCTTCATCACGAAATACTCTTCGGTAGAGGCCTTGCCGTCGTTGACTTCCTGCGTCCATGTCTCCAACGGGATTTTGATGCCGAAGTCTTTGTCGATTGCAAAAACGATATCGAGGAAGTCGAGGCTATCGATGCCCAGGTCGTCGATTGTGTGGCTTTCCGGTGTGATATCCTCACGGGGAATTTCGCTGGTTTCGGAGATGATATCCGCTACTTTATCGAAGGTTGACACTTGAATGCCCTTTTCTTTTGCGTTGTCTGCTAGCCAGGCGGGTGTGACCCGTCTTTAATGTCTGCAAAAAACAGATGGTTACAACCACAGTGCTTGTGGATTCCTTATTTACGGGGCTTTTAGTGGCACTTTGGCGAATTGTCCAGCCATACCTTGAGCTTACGCACGTTTATCCAATTTTGCGCTGAGTAGCATCAATCGCCATTGGTTTACCCCACTGCTTCCACCTGGCCTTTCCGACGCAGTTGGAGTGCAAAAATTGGCGTTAGTAGTAGTAAGCCAAGGCCCATTGTCAGCAGTCCCGGAGCGATAAAAAGGAACGATACCAGACCGACCCACCATCTTTCCCACTGCTTCAACGGCGCGAGTAGGAAGCCTGAAAATGCGACGCCCAAGAACCCAATACCAAGCATGGCACCTGCCAGTGTGATGGTGAACGCTGACCAGGTGAAGCCATCGGCCACCAGAAGCAATGCGGGCGAATAGACGAAAACAAACGGTACAAGCGCCTTTGCGATGCCTAGTCTGAACGCGGTGTTCCCGGTCTTGAATGGATTTGAGCCAGCGATCCCCGCTGCAGCATAGGCGGCAAGGGCAACCGGTGGTGTTATGTCTGCCAAGACTCCATAGTAGAATACAAAGAAGTGAGCCACGATCGGCTCTACGTTCAGGATTTGGAATGCGCCGGCGGTGACCGAGACCAGAATGATGTATGTGGCAGTGGTTGGCACGCCCGCACCCATCACGATACAGGCCATGGCAACAAGGACGAGCGAGAAAAACAGAGCCCATTGTTGCAGGTCAAAGAAGCTGAACGGCCAGAGGTTTGCAAACACTCCGGCAAAATCATTCGCGGTTTGAATGACGATAGCGCCCACGCGGAACCCGGTTCCTGTGAGTGTGATGACGCCGACAATAATCCCAACGCAGGCCGCGGCAGACCCGATTGCAATTGTACTTCTGGCTCCGGCGGCCAATGCATCCCACAAACCCGGCAATGTCATCCGGTTATTGGGTTTGAGGAAGCCAACGACGACGCAGGCGATGATCGCGTATACTGCTGCGAAGTCGGGCGTTCGGCCCGCAAGGATCATGTAAACCAGAATGATCAATGGTGCAGCGGCGAGCCAATTTGCTCTGAGCACTGCTGCAAGCCTTGGCATTTCATCCGCATTGAGACCGCGCAAGCCAAGCTTTTTTGCTTCCAGATGAACCATCACGGATATGCCAAAGTAGTGAAGGAAGGCCGGAAAAAGAGCGGCTGCCAATACATCACGCAGCGGGATGCCAAGAAAGTCCACCATGATAAATGCCGCGGCACCCATCACGGGTGGTGTTATCTGCCCGCCCGTGGAAGCGGTTGCTTCAGTAGCGCCGGCAAAATGCGGCGGGTATCCAACCTTTTTCATGGCCGGGATGGTGAGTGCCCCGGTTGTCACAGTATTCGCGATGGAGGAGCCGGAAATTGACCCCATAAATGCAGATGAACAAATGGCGACTTTGGCTGGACCGCCGGAAAACCGTCCAGCGACGATGGTGGCAAGGTCGATAAACAATTGCCCCAGACCAATTCGTGATGCCAATACGCCGAAGAGAACGAACAAGAAGACATATTTGGCCATGGCACCAATCGCGATGCCGTAGATGCCCTGGGTGCCGTAAATTCCATCGACGAAGCCTTCCCAGGGCACGCCACCGTGTTTCAGAAGACCCGGTGCCGCCTGTCCGAAGAGAGCATATAAAACAAAAATACCGGCAATAAGCGGCAGGGTATACCCAATGGAGCGCCGCGCCGCTTCCAGGGTGAACAGCAGTACGACTGAACCCATAAACGTATCGACAGTGTTCGGGTTACCAGCCCGCGCTGCCGCCTCAGCGGGTGGAAGGAGCGGCAAATACAGGGCAGCTGCTACCGCAAGCAGGGCAAGAATAATATCGAAGACATTGACCCCATCCACATAAAGCCAACCTTTCGGTGGGGCAGTGAGGTTGTAGTCTTTTTTCCAGGAAAACAGCAGGAAAGTGAGGCCAAGCACGAAGGCTAGGTGAATCCCGAAGTGCAGTAATTCCCGTACAAGCAAGAAGCCTGAAACAGAGAAATGGTAAACAGACATCGAAACAAGCGCAGCAGCGACGATGAAGCCCATCATGCTGCCCATGGGGCGAAAGGCGCTCTCTGTGTCGAACTTGCGCTCCAATCGGGCAAGTTCTTCTTCGCTTAACTCAGCTTTTGATGCGTCTGTCATGTCCCTGTCCCCGGATATTAAAAAGCCCGGGCGCTTTTGCGTCCGGGCCAGCGAGCTGAATTGCTCTTAGTCTAACAAGCCTGCCTCTTTGTAGAAGCGTTCGGCGCCGGCATGGAGCGGTACGCCCAAGCCTTTAAGTGCCGTGTCAGGCGTGATGGTTTTGCCCTTGGCATGACCCACATCAAGCAGCTTGCGGCTTTCGTCGTTCCAAAGCGCTTTGGTGATGTTGTAGATCAACTCTTCATCTTCCTTGGCGCTGGTGAGCCACTGCGCACCCACAGCCACGGTTGATACGCCGTCTACACCCTCGTAGGTGCCAGCCGGAATATCCGAGACTGAGAAGAAGCCGTACTCTTTTGTAAGTGCAGCTGCCACGTCACCATCGATAGGTACAATTTTTGCGTCTGCTGCTGATGCGAGTTCAACAATCGCACCGGTTGGGTAACCGGCCACCACGAAGAGTGCATCAATGCGGCCATTGCGAAGTGCCTCAGTGGCGGCAGCGCCTTTGAGGTTTTCTTCGGTGATGTCATCGAATGACAAGCCGGCTGCTTCCAAGATAAGGCCAGCATCCACATAGGTGCCGGAACCCGGCTCGTCGACGGACACGCGCTTGCCTTTAAGGTCAGCGACTGAATTGATGCCAGTGCCTTCCAATGTCACAAGGTGGATGTGCTCGTCGTACAAAGCTGCGATGGAGCGCAGGTCTGTGGCAGGCTCTTTGCCTTCCATCGTGCCAGTACCGGTATATGCCCAATACGCAACATCTGACTGGGCAAATCCGGAATTACGCAGGCCGGAAATGATTGCGTTCACATTGTCCACTGAACCGCGTGACGATACGGCAGAGGCGATCAGACCATCTACGCCGCATGATCCACCCTGACCGCATTCGCGTGAACCCGGTGGTTTTGAAATTGCGTTCGCGATCACGCCACCCACTGGATAGTAAGTGAAGGCCGTTCCGCCCGTACCGATGGTGAAGAATTTAATGTCTTGGGCGACCGCTGAAAGCGAAAAGCTTCCAACAAGAAACGCGCCAAGAGCAACTGCTTTGACTGTTTTTGAAAAAATACCCATGGGTTTTTCTCTCTCCCTTTTATGCTTTCTTTTCTGAAAGCGTTGCGCAGCTTCCCGCTGCATCTGCGAAAGGTTGCAAATATCCGATTACAACGCAAGAAAAGCGACGGCGAATTTCAGGAAAAAATTGGATAAGTATCAGATTTCCAAAATGATTTTCGGAACGGCTTTTCCGTTATGGATGTCTTCAAAGCCTTGTCCACCCTCGCTGAGCGGCCTGATCTCTGACCAGCCTTTGCGGGCAATATGGCCATCGGCCAAAAGATCGAGGGCTTCTTGAAAATCTGCATTGGTGTAGCAATAGGTGCCGATAAACGCGATTTCCTGAAGCGTAATTTTTCGTGTGTCGATGCCCTCGGCGTTGTCTTGTAGGCCCACATGGATGATCGTGCCGCCGGGTTTCACCATTTCGCATGATGCTTTGCGAGTGATGCCGGAGCCAACGCAATCCAGAACCAGATCAACTGAGCTTTCGGGTTTTTGATCAATTGGATTATAGGGTTTGGCCGCAGTTACATCGGCCAGCAATTTACGACGAAGTGTATTTGTTTCAGCCACTTGGATGGATTGAATGCCATAATTATTCAACACCATCACGGTTAGAAGCCCGATGGCACCACCACCCAGAACAACTGCGCGGGTGTTGTCCGTACCGGTTCTTGCAATCCCTAATTTGACCGCGTGGACGCACACGGCCAATGGTTCGGCGAGAGCTGCTTCATCAAAGGGCAGGTGATCGGGAATTGGAAAGAGGTTTGTTTCGCGGATGGCCACAGTTTGGGCGAATGCACCCGGAACGCGCATCCCAATCAATTCCCTTTCCGGGCACAGATGCTCATTTCCCGAGGTGCACGCTTCGCAAACGCCACATGTCATGAGAGGATTGAGCGCTACTCTTTGACCGGCGAATTTGCCGGTGCGTGGTACTCCGACGGCTTCATGTCCCAAGATCAGTGGTGGGATACGCCGTTCATCATGCCCGTGCCAAGCATGCATGTCTGAGCCGCAAATACCGCAATGGGTGAGGTCAATCACCACCTCGTTTTTTGTGGCGAGGCTTTCAGGTTCATCACGGAACTCGGTTTCCATGGTGTCGGTGTAAACAAGCGCCTTCATTTGGCTGTATATCCACCGTCTACGGGTAATATCTGCCCGGTCACATAACTGGAAGCGTTGGAGGCAAGAAACACCGCAGGTCCTGCCAAATCGGAGAGTTCTCCGTTGCGTCCGATGCACGTCATGGAAGCGTGATGGGCTGAAAGTTCGTCATCGCCAAAGACAGGAGCAGTCAGTTCTGTTGGAAAAAATCCGGGCTGTATGGCGTTTGCAGTGATGCCATGGGGCGACCAAGCTTCGGCCATAGCGCGTGTCAGTTGGGAAACACCCCCTTTGGAAGCGCCGTAAGCAATGCCGTTGGTGAAAGCGCGTTCGGATTGGAGTGATGCAATGTTTATGATGCGGCCCCAACGCTGTTCTTTCATGTGCGGGACAAACGTCTGGGCGAGAAAAAACGGAACCGTCAGGTTGATATGAATCGTTTCGTTCCAAATTTCGGGCGTCACATCGTCTGCATGTTTGCGGGGGTTAAGGCCTGCCGCATTGACGATGATGTCTGGAAAGGTGCCGTGGCTGGCGCAATTTTCTTTGATCACCGTTAGGGGGCCATCGCCCATTAAGTCAACGGCAATCGCGAGACCGTTCCGATTTTCCAGCGTCTCTTCAAGTTTAGCCGCGCGTCTGCCGACTATAATGAGGTAAGCCCCGGCATCCGAAAGTGCACGGGCAATTGCCTGACCAATTCCGGTTCCGCCCCCGGTGACGAGGGCGGTTTTGCCGGTCAGGTCAAACAATGCGGAGGACATCAACCAAGTCCGAGGTCAAAGTTTTCGCCCTCGAAATATTTGCGTAAGCGCGCGTCACCGGCGCGGGCATGGCCTTCCATGCCCTCAAGACGAGAAATTCGTGCCGCAGCGACGCCGACTTCGCGGTTCGCCTCGCGGGTCATACGCTGGGTTGTAACCACTTTCATATATTTATGAACAGAAAGACCGCCAGTGTAATGAGCGGCACCTTTGGTTGGCAGGATATGGTTCGTGCCGGAACACTTGTCGCCATACGTTACCGTGGTTTCTTCGCCAATGAAGAGCGAACCGTAGGACTTAAGGTTCGCCGTAAACCATTCATCCTGAGACGTGTGTAGTTCCAGATGTTCTGAAGCGTATTCATCTGAAATTTCGCACAATTCTTCGCGGGTGTCGCAAAGGATTATCTCGCCATAGTCGCGCCAGGCGGCTGTTGCTGCTTCGCGGGCGGTATCGGGCAGTGCATTGATGAGGCCATCCATTTTTGCAGTCACAGCGTCAGCCAGTTCGCGGCTATCGGTGAAGAGCCATGCGGGTGAATCGAAGCCGTGTTCCGCTTGTGATACGAGGTCTTCCGCGACGATTTGTGGGTCTGCAGTTTCATCAGCAATGATGCCGATTTCGGTGGGGCCGGCAAACATATCAATGCCCACACGACCATAGAGCGAGCGTTTTGCCTCCGCCACAAAGCGGTTGCCCGGGCCCGCTAGAAAATTTGCTTTCTTGCCTGTGAATAAACCGAAGGTCATCGCGGCAATGCCTTGGACGCCGCCAAGTGCCAGAATGTGATCGGCGCCACACAGGTTCATTGTGTAGAGAATTGCTGGGTTAATGCCTTCGCCCGGTTTAGGGGCGGAGCAAGCGACCACATTCTCAACGCCTGCGACTTTCGCGGTGCCCACAGACATGATCGCCGATGCAACATGGGCATATCTGCCACCCGGCACGTAGCAGCCTGCGGTGACCATAGGGATAAGCTTTTGACCAGCCCACAGACCGGGGGACAATTCCGTTTCAAATTCCGTTATTGATGCTTTCTGCGCTTCCGCAAATTTTGTCACGCGATCATACGCGAACTGAATGTCATCTTTGAGTTTTTGGTCAACTTTTGCGGATGCAGCTTCAATCTCTTCTGCGGTCACCACAATGTTGCCGGTGTAGTTATCGAGCTTTTCACCGTAAGCTTTCGCGACTTCCTCGCCGCCCGCTTCGATTTCAGCGAGCATATCAGCTACGATTTTCCGTGTTTCATCCTCGCCTGTTGCGGCGGTTTTTGTTGCCTTTTTCAAGTAGGTGATTGCCATTGTACAACTCCTCAAAACAAATCCCTTTGCAGCTACGCGTTTTCACGCGCAACCACAAGAGAGAAAGTGTCGGTCGACAGGCGATAGTTTTGCCTACGCCTTACTGGGTCTCGAACATGGAGTAGTCGAAGAACCCTTTGGCTTCGATACCCGGTTGCAGGTAGTCCGGCAGCCATAGGGCGATGCCTGGTACAAGGAAGATAAAGGCAAGGCCGATGACCTGAATGACCATGAACTGCATCATGCCGAGATAGATATCTTTCAGGTCCCATTCCGGCACAACGCCTTTGAGGAAGTATGCGGAGAGGGCAACCGGCGGCGAAAGCCAAGCGGTTTGCAGGTTAACCGCAACCAGAATGGCGAACCAGATGAGGTTGATGTTCAGATCAACGAGCAATGGTACGAGGATTGGGATGATGATCACAACAATCGGAACCCATTCCAACGGCCAGCCCAGCAGGAAGATCAAAGCCATGATGAGGATCAGCATAGTCAGGACTGAAAGGTCGTAACTCAGCAGAACTTCCGTCAAGAATTTAGGCGTTCCAAGTTCTGAGAACACTGCGCCGAAGTAGTTGGAGGCTGCCACGAGGAACATGATCAGAACCGTGATTTCGAGTGACTTGATGAGCGCATCGTAAAAGTCCGGGATATTGAACTTCCGATATCCAAGCGACAGAACGATAGAGCCAAATGCACCACACGCAGCTGCTTCTGATGGCGTTGCCCATCCGGCCAGAATTGAACCTAGTGCAAATGCAATCAGAATGGTTGGTGGTACCAGGCCGAGGAAGAACTCACCCCAAAGATCTGAGAAATAGAAGCCACCGGGTTTCGCTGAGCGTACCCAACGATAGGTGCCTACCATCAGACCAAAGAAGATTAGCGGAACAAAGAACCCGTCCAGTGGGAACATTCCGAAGCCAGAATTCGTTCCCACGAACATGAGCCAGATCAGCGTTATGATTGAGCCGAGGACCAGAATCACTTCAAGCAGGTAGCTGTCTGACGTTTCCGGTTGTTCATCTGGCGGCAGAATTGGCCCCAGGCTTGGATTGATCATGCAGCGGCCAATCGCGTAGATCATGTAAAGCGTTGCGAGCATGATGCCGGGAAGGATTGCCGCCTGGAACAGTGCAATCACGTCTTTTTCCAGAACAGGCCCCATCACGATCAACATAATCGAGGGTGGAATTAGAATGCCCAGCGTCCCGCCTGCGGTGATTGTTCCGGCAGCGAGTTTTACATCATAGCCTGACTTGTTCATTGTGCGCGCGGCCATGATGCCAAGGATGGTGACGGATGCGCCCACGATGCCTGTGGCGGCGGCGAAGATGGTGGAAACAATCAGCACCGCGATGAAAAGAGCGCCGCGTGTCTTCGACATCATCATTTGAATGGAGTTGAAAAGCCGTTCCATAAGGCCGGCTTTCTCCATCATGATACCCATGAAAATGAACAGCGGCACAGCGACAAGCTGTGTACTCAGCATCGTTTCATCGGTTTTCAATGTGAGCAGGAAGCTCGTGATGCCTGAATTTGTGCCCCAGGAACCGAATACGAAACCTAGGAAGACCAAGGTGAATGATATCGGGAAACCCACGAATATCGAAAACAGCATCGCTGCCAGCATCAACAGTCCAATAGTGGGTTTAGAGAAATCAAAGCTCGCTCCGCTGAAGATTGAGGCGAACATATCCGTGAGCCAAACATAGCCCAAGGCCAACATGTTGGGGTCTTCAGCGCGGCGCACGTGGCGGGAAATATCGCGGTCAAAGAAAACAACGACAAAGACGAATGCCAGTATGATGAAATAAGGGATCAGAATACGAACGAACTTCGCTTCACGTTCCTTGCCCATCTGATGGAACGCACGGAATAGTTCCGGGAAGCCTTGAAGAAACAGCAAAAATGCGCCTACGGGCATGGCGAGACGGGCAGGCCAGAGAATTGGCGCCCAGGTGGAGTCGCCCGCGCGTTCGTTTGATTCAAATGCACCAAGCCAGAAGTCGAATGCAGCCCACGAAAAGAACAGCATGGCTGGAAAATAAAAGGCGAGGTAAAGCGAAGCATCGACAGTTGCCTGTGTTTTCGGCGTCCAGTTCCGGAATAGAAAATCCGCGCGAATGTGTACGCCCCGCATGAGTGCGTAAGCCGCCGCAAGCATGAAGAACACGCCGCCGGTCATGCGTGATAGATCGAACGCCCAGAGCGTTGGTCCGAGACCTAAGTCGCGGGCCAGTTGGTCCATTCCGTATCCAGCTAAAACGCCAAACGCTTTTCGCGAAATCACCTCGTATACCATAACGATGATGAGTGGTATGAGCAGCAGACAGGTGAGGCGGCCGACCCAGAGGTTCAATACATCGATGCTGGCGGTAATCGGGCGCTGCCACCACGTCATGTCTTCGGGTGTTTCACCCGGTTGCTCAGCACGGCGTTCTGCGATTGATTCGTCGGTGATGTCGAGCTTGTCGAATTCGACTTCTTCGTTTGACATTGGCTGGACCTCCCCCGATCGAAATAAATTTTCCCAATTAATCAAGGCCCAGCGACGGGCGTTGATGAATAAGGAACGGATGATGGCAGGTTCCCGCCATCATCCAGAGTTGTGAGTGGATTATTTCACTGAGTCAGCAAATGCTTTGCCGAGTGCAGCGTTTGACGCTTGTGCGCCTGCCCAGAATGGCACTGCAATTGCTGCAAAGTCTTTCTGTGACTGCCACACTTTCGCGAAGAATGCGTTTTCAGCTGCGTTCTTCTCCAGTGATGCTTTCGCTGCATTCATGTATGCAGGAAAGTAGTCAGCTGGTGTGTCGTGAAGGATAACACCGTGGTTTTCGGTGAGGTCTTTCAACGCTTTACCGTTTTCATAGATGCGGTACGAAATCGCTTTTGAGAGCGAAGCGTTTGCAGCCACTTCAATTGCTTTTTGCTGAAGCGGTGTGAGGTCGTCATACACGTCACCATTGATGTAAAGGTCCGCGTTCACAACAACCTGGTGCAAGCCTTGCAGGTAGTAGTGCTTGAGCACTTTCTGGAAACCAAACACGGAGTCCGGCTTCGGGCAGCACCACTCAGCCGCATCGATTGTTCCGTTTTGCAACGCTGGCAGAATGTCACCACCGCCCATGGCCACTGAAGCAACGCCGATGTCTTTATATGTCTGACCCGGGATGCCTGGAGGTGTACGGAAACGGTACTTACGGAAATCGTCCATGGATGTGATTGGCTCTTTGAACCAACCGAGAGCCTCTGGGCCCACTGGCTGAAGCATAAAGCCTTTTACGTTCACGCCCATTTCGTCCCACAGCTGATCGTAAAGCTCACGTCCGCCGCCGTACTGGAACCATGAAAGGAACGCGATGTTGTCGATGCCAACGCCAGCGCCTGCAACCGGTGAACCAAAGAGCATTGCTGCTGGATGTTTACCTGACCAATAGTGTGTCCAAGCGAAACCTGCTTCCACAAGGCCTTTGTCAACCGCATCAAGAATGTTGTTCTTGGCGGCAACCGCGCCGTCAGGAAGTACTTCAAACTTCACTTCGCCATTTGTCAGTTCAGCAACATCCTTGCCGAACTCGTTCAGCATGAACACTTCGTCCGCTTTGGCTGGCAGCACGGACTGGATACGAATAACGGTTTCCGCAAACGCTGCAGAAGCTGTCAGTGAAAGGGCTACTGCGGACCCTGCTGCAAGCTTACTTACTTTAGATAGAATAGACATGGTATTCCTCCCTTAGTGTCTGTTCCCCTCCGAACTAATACGATGCCACCATTGCCCCCGTCGAAGGACCGGGATGATGCGAGTTCATCGCACAATTAAAGCGGGTTTTACCCCACCATTTCATGACCTGGTCCAACGGGGACCAGTGCATTTCCAACTCTCATGTCAGCCGTCACGCAGGCTGATATTGAGAGCTTGAATTGATTTGCCTTTGCCAAGATCACTGTCGTGAAACCTTTTGAAAAGGACTTTGGCGAACACTTCAAACCGACCATCGCAAAGAAATGCGATGCCGATATCGACGTGCGATATCTTACGGTCTTCGATATTCTGTTGGGGCTTCTTGCATCCTCCAATGCAAATAACGCCTTATTATTCTGACTGTGAGTATTTGTTTTGTAAAGGTGCGCACTCGTTTGGTGCGCATTCAGCCGCGATACGGCGAAAAACCTTAGAAGCGCGGTCACCGGACGTTTCATCGTGCATCCTCCAGAATCATATCGGAGGCTTTTTCGCCGATCATCATGGCGGGCGCGTTGGTGTTGCCAGAAACGATGATCGGCATGATGGAACAATCGGCAACCCGAAGCCCTTCAATACCCTTTACCCGCAACCGTTCATCGACCACAGCCATCGGGTCCGGCCCCATCTTACACGTACCAGTTGGATGATAGATGGTGGTTGATGTCTCACGGGCCCAATCGAGCAGGGTATCGTAATCATCATTGCTGATGTGGTCGCCGGGGCCGTGGCTCTCTGTGATGATCGACTTAAGCGGTTCTTGCCTTGCAATATTCCGCGCGATGCGAATGCCCTCAACGATCGTGTCACAGTCTAGTTGGGTGGAGAGGTAGTTAGGGTGAATTTTTGGATAGTCACGCATGTCACTGGAGGCCAGTTCCAGATGTCCCGCACTTTCAGGGCGCATTTGCAGAACGGACGCCGTAAACGCTGAAAATTTGTGTGGGCCGTCCGCTGGCTTATCGGCACTCCAAGGCTGAATATGAAATTGAATGTCCGGGGTTGCGAGTTCTGGGCGAGTTTTCAAAAATCCGGTGCCGAGGCTTGCTGCCATGGTCATTGGCCCGGTTCTGTTGACCATATACTGGACACCGATCATGGCTTGACGGATCAGATTGCCCACTTCGGTATTGATCGTTGGCACATTCACTTTGAAAACGGGCCTCGCTTGCAAGTGGTCCTGTAGGTTTTTGCCCACGCCTTTGAGCTCGTTTCGCACTTTAATGCCGTGCGGCTTAAGGTCATCGGCCGCGCCAATTCCCGATGTCATGAGCAATTGCGGTGAACCGATTGCTCCGGCAGAAAGCACCACTTCGCGGTTTGCGTTGAGGTCAACCAGTTTGCCCTTGTGGCGGATGCGGATACCAGTTGCCTTGTTTCCATCAAACAACAGAGCTTCGGTTGGCGCTTTCGTGAAAATTTTCAGATTTTTACGGTTTTTGATCGGGTTCAAGTAGGCAACGGCGGATGAGCACCGCTTACCGTTCTTGGCAGTTAACTGAAAATAGCCAACGCCTTCCTGATCAGCGCCATTGTAATCGTCGTTGTGCTTGTAACCTGCGTTGACGGCTGATTCGATCCAGGCGTCTACTACTTTACGTTTGAGGCGAGTGGGCGAGACATGCAGGGGGCCGTCCGTGCCTCGATATTCGCTGTTGTTGTTTTCCCATGTCTCCGAGCGTTTGAAATACGGGAAGACGTCATCCCAGCCCCAGCCTGCATTCCCCAACTGCCGCCAGCCATCATAGTCTTCTGCCTGTCCCCGCACATAAAGCAGTCCGTTGATAGAACTCGACCCGCCTAGCACTTTGCCGCGCGGCCAATTGATGGATCGGCCGTTAATGCCCGGGTCCGGCTCGGTTTTATAGCACCAGTCTGTGTTGGGGTTTCCCATGGTTTTGAAATATCCCACGGGGATATGGATCCATGGTGACGTGTCTTTCCCGCCAGCTTCCACGAGCGCAACAGTATTGCGCGGATCGGCTGATAACCGATTGGCTAGGACGCATCCAGCAGAGCCGGCGCCAACAACGATAAAATCAAAGTTCAAAAATAGTCTCTCCAAGTACTGGACAAAATGCTCAAAAAATGAGACTTTTTGTCCCGCTTTACGATTTAGACACGTTTTTTTTGAAGGCGCAAGTCAAATAATTGCGGTGAAGGTGCATTTGTGGATGGAGGATTATTGTGAGTGATGACGTTAGAATACCAACAAACCTGCGCACATTGCGCATCCTCGAAATCCTAGGTGGGTCTGACCGACCGCTCACTCCAACCGAAATCAATGCGGAACTTGGTCTGCCAAAACAGACGGTTCACAGGCTGTGTTCGACCCTTGAAGCTGAGGGTTATCTGGTGCGTGAGACCAATGGAAAGCGCCTATTACCCAGTAATCGCACGAAACATATGGCGTCTGGTATTTTGTATAACGCGCGAAGTCAGGTGGCGACGCGGCAGGTGTTGCTTGGCATTGCCGCAAAAATAAATGAGACCGTCAATCTGGTCATACCGGAAGAGGGCGGCATGATGTATCTTGATCGGGTTGAAACCGACTGGCCGTTCCGGATTCAGTTGCCGGTGGGATCAAACGTGCCGTTCCATTGCACCGCTAGCGGTAAAACTTTCCTTGCAAGCATGAGCCCGGCGCGGCGAAAAATCATCACCGATGGTTTGACGCTTGAACCCCTCACAAAAAATACTTTCACCGGACGTGACGCGTTTTTGATGGAACTTTCCCGTGTGGCCAAACAGGGCTATTCCGTTGACAATGAGGAATTCATGGAGGGCATGATTGCGGTGGCCGTGCCTGTGCTTGACCAGAAGTCAAAATATTGCGCTGCGATCGCGTTCCATGCTCCGACGCAGCGTATGTCGCTGGAAATGGCTTTGTCCCACCGTCAAACATTGTTTGATGGTGCCAAACAAATGTCTCAGGCGTTCTTTCAGTAATTCGGGTTGAGCCCAAGCCTGTCTGTTAGAAACACAGACCAGAGTTTGAAACGGTTGTTCACCATTGCCGGGCTTTCTTAGCTTGCAACGCGCTTTGGGCTGGGCAAAGGTCTCCGCATAATATTTCTGCTTCGGCGTGGAGGCTGGGACGCGTGCGCCTCATAATTTCTTTATCTGCTCTTCTTATCTCGGTCATCTTTGTTCAAGTCGGCTCCGGATCTCTGGGGCCATTGGATGCTTTGTCCGGATTGGAACTTGGCTTCTCATCCACGGACATTGGATATCTGGGTTCTGCGCATTTTTTCGGTTTCTTCATCGGGTGTGTGTTCGGACCCTATATCGTTGCGCGGTCGGGTCATGCCCGCGCTTTTGCCGTCATGGCAGGTATCTCGACCATATCAATCATACTTCACCCGGTTGTGCAGGAAGTTTGGTTCTGGATATTGCTGCGCGTTTTCACCGGTTTTGCCGTTGCCGGTGCCTACACGGTGATTGAAAGCTGGCTGCAGGCAAAATTGAACAAGGGAAATCGCGGCACGGTCTTCTCGATCTACCGCATGGTCGACATGACCGGAACCCTGCTTTCGCAACTAGTCATTGCCGGTTTAACACCCGCTCATTACGTGTCGTATAACCTCATTGCGGTCGTCGCCTGTCTCGCGTTGATGCCGCTTGCGCTCACCCAAAGCACCATGCCAGCCTTGCCGAAGGCTCCTAAGTTTCAACCGTTTTTCGTTTTCACTATTTCGCCGTTGGCGGCCCTTGGCGTTATCGTGGTGGGGCTGACAAATGCCTCTTTCAGGATGGTTGCGCCGGTATATGCCGCGCAATCGGGACTAAACCAATCTCAGATCGCCGTTTTCCTTGCGCTGGCAATCGTTGGCGGTCTTGTGGCCCAATTGCCCGCGGGCATCATCGCCGATCGTTTCAACAGGCGTTCCACGTTGATGGGTTTCAGTATTCTTTCGATTGGGGCCTGTGCCTGCATTGCGTTTCCCGGATTGCCGCCCATTGCAGGCATTCCGTTTGTATATATTGCTGCGTGCCTGTTTGGCTTCGCCACGCTGCCAATCTATTCGATCTGTGCCTCTCATGCGAGTGACTTTGCGGAACCTGACGAAATGCTTGCGCTAAGTGCCTCACTCATATTTTTCTACGCTGTGGGCGCAATTGTTTCTCCCACATTTGCCGGATATCTGATGGACAATTTTGGTCCACCATCCATGTTTGCCTTGATCATGGTGGGGCATATTGTTCTGCTCGCCTATACTCTCTGGCGGTCACTACAGCGCCCTGTTGCTGCTATCCTACGACCCTACAGTTATATGCCGCGTACAACGCTTTATATCGCCGACATCGTAAAACGGCGGTCCAGAAAATCGAAGGTCAGTGATGGCGATGCCGCCCCTTGATCCAAGCATAATCATCGCAGTTCTGCTCGTTTTCTTAGTTGCAGGATTGGTGAAAGGGGTTTTGGGCTTTGGCCTGCCCATCATCACTATGGCAAGCTTACCGTTTTTGGTCGATGTCCAATCCGCAATTGTGCTTTCAGCGATTGTCCAACCAGCCACGAATGTCTTTCAACTCGTTTCGTCCGGCGGGGTAGCACGAGCATTTCATTTTTCATGGCCTGTGCTGATAACCCTGGTTCCCGGGATTTCCCTGGGGGCCTGGTATTTAACGTCACTCGACGCGGATACTCTTCTTTTTCTAGTGGGGCTAACAATCGTGGCCTTCTCAGTTTTGGAGCTTTCCGGATTTCGTTTCAGGATATCGCCCAAAAAGCGCATTCCTACAGGGTTGGGGATGGGAGCGGTGGCAGGTGTCTTTGGTGCGTTGACGTCGCTCAATGGGTGGGCGTTCATCATGTATTTGATGGGTATCGGCCTTGACCGCAGAGACTTCCGGTCTGCGATTGCTCTTTTGTTTCTGGTATCGGGATTTTTCATCAGCACATCATTTTGGATTATCGGCATACTGGATAAAAAGCTGCTTTTATTAGGAGCAGGGGTTCTCGTTCCAGCGTTTTTCGGAATGTGGATCGGGGATTTGATCGGCCAGCGTATCCCCGCTGCCGTTTTTCGCAAAATTTTATTGGTTTCACTGGTTTTTATTGGAAGCGCGATTGCGACTCGCGGCTTGGCTTGAGGGCGTCGTTAGCCGCTCTTCAATGGCCTAGTCCAAAGCCACCGTCTTGCAAAATTTGCGATTCAGATAAATCAACGGTGCCGTATCGCCCTGAGCGATTTCCAAAACCTCGCCGATAATAACATAATGGCTGGACGCGTTCACCGTTTCACGCACTCTACATTGAAATGCGGTCACGCCCTCCAGCCGCGGGGGCGCTGTATCAAATTTCCCCCAAGTATCATCTGAAAATTTGTCGATGTCCTGCGCGCCAGTTTGCCCGGCAAAAAGAGTTGCAAGGTCTCTCCCGGTTTCTGGCAAAACGTTCACGCAGAATACGCCGTTTTGAACGACTGCATTGGCTGTATTACCGGAATGGTTCAAACAAACGAGGACCTGTGGTGGGTCGGCAGAAACCGAGCAAAAAGAACTCACAGTGGCACCGTGACGTCCGCCCGGGCCATCGGTTGTTACAACCGTCACGCTATTAGCCACATTGCTCATAGCCGAGAGAAACTCTTCTCGTGTAGTTTTATCGATAACGGTCATTTGCGTGGCCTGTTGATGAAGTCGCCTAACTGCCAAACATGGCGGCGAATGTAAAATTGAAAAGCTGGCTTGCCGTAAAAAATGTGGTACGCACGCTACCGGTGCCAGTGACTTACGGTAAGAGGGAGGACTTGTTGATGGAGCTTCAGGACGAAATCCGCATTGCAGCGCCGCGTGATGTGGTGTTTGCCGCATTAAACGATCCGGAGATTTTGAAAGAGTGCATTCCGGGCTGTGAGGAATTGATCAAGCATTCTGATACTGAGCTTGAAGCGAAAGTCGTTTTGAAAATTGGACCTGTGAAAGCCAAGTTTAGCGGCAATGTGGAATTGGACCCGTCTCAGGCGCCCGGCCATTTTTCGTTAACCGGTGAAGGCAATGGGGGTATGGCAGGCTTTGCGAAAGGTGGGGCCGACGTCGATTTGGTGGAGGATGGTGATGAGACTGTTCTCACCTACAGCGCAAAGGCGGATGTCGGTGGAAAGCTCGCACAATTGGGCAGTCGGTTGATCGTTAGTACTTCCAAGAAACTTGCTAAGGCTTTTTTCGACAATTTCGCAAAGGCAATGGAGGAGCGGGCGAACGCCTGACCTCCGAGTTTCCGTTAATCCCGTTAAGCCGCCGCGAGTTCATCACGCCAGACGGGATTGCTCCATGCAGATTTCCCGTTTGCGTCGGTTATAGCAATTCTCATCCAGGGTGAGGCGTCCAACTTGTTCAATGGAATCGTGAGTTCGGTCTGGCCTGCTTCGGTCTTTCCTGCAGTTCGGGATCCTGAACCCAGCAGCGCGATCGTATCGACTTCACTGCACGTAACGGTAACCGCTTTTTCAGTCCATTCGATGTTGTGAAAATCCGGGCCTTGGCTGGCGTAATAGTCTCCCGCTTTAAGCGCTTCCAATAACTGGGTTGGTTCGTTTTCTTCTGCTTTCACCATAACCCAGCCGCCAAAGTGATCCGCCACATGGAAATGCGCGTCATCAGTGGCGCACAGGGTTAGTCGTTTTCCCTTGCGTAACAGATGATCAAGCGTGTGAAATCCGCGTGGCCGGTCGCATTCCACTGCGCACCCGTGGTTATAAATCTCAACCGCATGGGCGGCTTCTATGGAACGCGCATCTGCTTCGGTAAGACCTGACCATTCCGGGTGAGCAATTGCCACAAACGCTCCGGCATCCCGAGCGCGCTGCGCCAGTTCAGGTCCGGTCTCCTGATCATCAACCGGCACAAAGAACGGCGAGTTTGAAGGGGCAAAATCCTTTGGAAGTCCCACAGCAAGGATATGCCACAGTTCGCCGTTTTCCATGGCACCGGAATGGAGTTCGGCCCCAAGGATGGTTGTGAACCGCTCGTCTCTGAAGGCTTCTGTTTCGGCGATAGGATAATTGTAAGCACCGATAAAATGGTCGGTAAGTGAAATAAAGTCATAACCCGCTTCCTTATAACGTCGACAGACTTCCCGGGGTTCGAGAGCGCCATCAGACAGGTTGGAATGGGTATGGAGGTTGCCTTTGAAAAATTTGCCCGGCTTTGAAAACATTTGACTGACCTCGCGATTCTGCTGCGAGGAACTGTTTGCATATGATGTGCTAAACTTTTGTGAAGCCAGATGCAGGAGTTTTACCCCAACATCATTGAACACGCGTCAGGCTCACCCATTTCGATCTTGTCTCTTTTCTGGTCTTCTAATTTTTCGTCTGGACAGGCGTGTCTATTAATGATCTTACTATTGGACAGTGATGTTTAATACTTCGCCGTAGCTGGCATTTTTGGTTGTCGAGCAAGGCGAGCTGGGAGGGAAGCGATGAAGTCGCAATATCGTGTTGTTGTTATCGGGGGTGGCGTTGTTGGCGCTTCTGTTTTGTATCACCTTGCGAAATTCGGTTGGAAAGATGTCTGCCTGATCGAACGCAGTGTCCTCACCGCAGGCTCCAGTTGGCATGCCGCGGGCGGCATTCACGCTCTTAACGCGGATCCGAACATGGCCGCATTGCAGGCCTATACTATCGACCTTCTCTCAACCATTCAGGAAGAATCCGGTCAGGATATCGGTTTGCACATGACCGGAGGATTGACGCTTGCCGGGACGCCTGAGCGGTGGGAATGGCTGCAAGCTAATTATCGTATTTTCCAGTCAATCGGCATCGACGACTGTGAACTGTTAACACCTGAAGAAGCCCAGAAGCGATGTCCAATCATGTCTACGGATGGTGTATTGGGTGCAATGTGGGCTGATCGCGAGGGTTATATCGATACCACGGGCACGGTGCATGCTTATGCGCGGGCTGCGCGCAAGCATGGGGCAGAATATTTCGAACACACCAAAGTCGAAGACCTTGTACAAACGGCCGATGGTTGGGAAGTTGTCACCGATAAAGGCACCATCACGTGTGAGCACGTGGTGAATGCTGCCGGCCTTTGGGCCAAGCAAGTCGGACGAATGGCAGGCATTGAACTGCCGGTTTCTCCACTTAAACACCACTACCTGATCACAGACTCGATCCCTGAGGTGGCAGAGTCAGAGTTTGAAATGCCGATGACGGTTGATCTGGAGGGCTTTACCTATATGCGTCAGGACCAGAAGGGAGTGCTGGTCGGAATTTATGAAATCGATCATGAGCATTGGGCCATGGATGGTGCGCCGTGGGACTACGGCATGGAACTTTTCCAGGAACAATTGGACCGGATTGAGAATGAACTAACCCTTGGATTTGAACGCTATCCGTCCATTCAGGATGCGGGGATCAAGACATGGGTGAACGGTGCATTCACCTTCTCGCCGGACGGGAACCCACTTGTGGGCCCGGTGCCAGGCAAGCGGGGCTATTGGTCGGCATGCGCGGTGATGGCTGGCTTCCTGCAGGGTGGCGGTGTCGGTAAAACGCTCGCCGAGTGGATGATCCATGGCGAGCCGGAGGCTGATGCTTGGTCGATGGATGTGGCAAGGTACGGCACGTTTGCGGAGAACCGCGAGTATATTCGCCAGACCACCGGGCAATTTTATTCCCGCCGTTTCGTGATGTCCTATCCGAACGAACAATTGCCAGCGGGTCGCCCTTTGAAAATGGCACCTGCTCACGATGCGATGACCGAAGCAGGGTGTCGTTGGGGTGTGAGTTGGGATCTGGAAACGCCCTTGTATTTTGCACCGTCTAAAGACTTTGAGGAAAACCTCACTTTGCGGCGCTCAAATGCCCATGAAATCGTTGCGGCCGAGTGTAAAAATGTGCGTGAGAACGTTGGCCTGATCGATATTACCGGGTTCTCGCGTTATGAAATTTCCGGTCCGAATGCGGAAGCGTGGCTCAATAAAATGCTTGCCACGCGTTTGCCCAAGCCGGGGCGGGCGCGTCTTGCTGTGATGTTGTCACCAGAGGGTCGCCTGAAAGGTGATCTCACGCTTCTCAATTGGGGCGATGGAACTTGGTGGTTGATGGGGTCCTACTATTTGCGTGCGTGGCACATGCGGTGGTTCAACGATCATCTGGAAGATGGTGTATCCGTACGCGATCTTGGTGAAGAAATGTGCGGCTTCGCGCTGACAGGACCGAACTCGCGGAAAGTGCTTCAAAAGCTGGTTGAGGAAGACATTTCCGATATGCCGTTCATGGGCTGCCGACACATGGATGTGGGGCTTGTGGGCGCGAAGGTTGCGCGGATGTCTGTGGCAGGTGAGCTCGGGTATGAAATGAACGTCCGGATGGGCGACCACATCAAACTGCGCCGTATGCTGCTAGAGGCAGGCGAAGAGTTTGGCCTGAAGGAATATGGTTTCAATGCCATGCTTTCACTGCGCCTCGAAAAAAGCTTCGGCATATGGTCGGCGGAATTCACGCAAGACAGAACTCCAGCCATGACCGGCATGGACCGCTGGATTGATTGGCAGAAGGAGGATTTTGTCGGTCGCGAGGCTGCCATAGCCGAACGTGACGGCGGCGGGCCGGATCAGATAATGGTTACGCTTGAGGTGGAGAGCGACGACGCGGACGCGAGCGGATATGAGCCGGTCTGGAATGACGGAAACCTGGTCGGATTTGTGACATCGGGCGGTTATGGCCATACGTTGAACAAGTCATTTGCGATGGCGATGGTTGATCGGGAAAGTGCCGTGGAGGGCACTGAGGTCTCCGTTCACATCGTCGGTGTTGAGAAAAAAGCGCGTGTGATTGCACCATCGCCGTATGACCCGGCAGGGCAGGCCATGCGAGGATAGGTACCATGGTGGAGGTGGCATCCTCAGCAAACCGAAGTCGACGAAAAGGACGGGCTGCGAAATCCGACGCTCAGGTTAAGCGCGATGTGAACTATCGTCAGTTGAAGAATCCATTTCCGCCAATGGATGTATTTTCAGCAGACGAAATCTCAAATATGCACGAAACCTCATTAAGGTTGCTTGAGGAACTTGGAATTCGGGTTTTGCTACCCGAGGCTCGAGAGATTTTCGCCAAGGGTGGTGCAAAGGTCGATCAGTCAACCGAGATGGTTTATCTTGGTCGTGACATTGTGGAAGCGTCAATCAAGACCGCGCCAAAATCGTTTGTCGGTCGAGCAGCGGCCCGGCACCGCGATGTATTGTTTGAACTGGGAAGTTTGATTTTCCAGCCCGGTGCCGGAGCGCCTCACGCCACTGATTTAGAGTGGGGTCGTCGCCCCGGTTCTGCGAAAGACTACCGCGATTACACCCAATTGGCACAGCATTTTGACGTGTTTCAAATGATGTCGCCATCTGTCGAGCCGCAGGACGTGCCGACAAATGTCCGGCACTATTTCACGACAGAAATGCAGCTATCGCTCACAGACAAGTATCCATTTGTTTTCGCTCGGGGCACGCCACAATCCATTGATTGCTTTGAGATGTTTCGGGATTTCCGAGCCGTATCGGATGAGCAATTTATGGCTGAGCCCTATTGCTACACGATCATTAATACGAACAGTCCGCGCACGCTTGATATACCGATGGCACAGGGCCTGATCGATTTTGCCAAGTTTGGCCAATTGTCGATTGTGACGCCGTTTACGCTTATGGGTGCGATGGCACCTATCACAGTTGCCGGTGCGATTACGCTCAGTCATGCGGAGGCGTTGGCGGGTATCGTGCTGACCCAACTTACAAAGCCCGGTGCTCCCGTTTGCTACGGAACCTTTACCTCAAATGTGGATATGAAATCAGGTGCGCCTGC